>NZ_JASOYM010000011.1:0-255286 GCF_030226665.1 Paenibacillus sp. UMB7766-LJ446 | reverse complement strand
GGTCGCAAAGTTGGACTTATTTAGTTAAGTCCCCGCTTTTCCCGAATTGTTCGGTTATAGCGGAACAAGTCACACGTCGTCTTCATTGATTACCATCCCACCGTAAGGTACAAAAATTTTGGTGTTATCACCTGTGCTTCCGGCCAGTAACATATCTTGCATATGCGTTGCCGGCGTTCGATTTTTGTTCTTAATCGTTACTGTGAAGAAATCGCCAACTTCCAAATGATATCGTCTGGTTTCACTCTGATCAGACTCTATTGTATCGGGAAACATGACCTTCATGATGTCGTCCGTGTAGAAATTACTAAAATCGGTGATATATTTGCCTTCAAACGTGCTTGGGTTTGCCGGATCCCGATATACAGGAATGTAAAGCTTGTGTTCGTGAACCATTTCGATATCAAATACGTTTCCGGTAGCCGCTATTTCTTCATTAAATTGCCTATACATGATTGGTGTCACATATCCTTTGGTTCGTACAGCATCTACAAACCGGGTAACTGACTTTTGAACAACCATTTGCGATCGGTCATCCTGTCGTTCCATGCTTTGATATAGGGGATAAATAAACAAGAGTATGATGGCTAGAAATGATGCAAAGATCTTTGAAAATGCGGAACCATTCAATCATGCCCTCCTCCTTATGTGAAAATAATGGTTGTTACTGTCCCACTCGCGTCTCGCACATACTGCACGTTGTACGTCTTGCGTAGATTAATCATAGATACGTCTGCACTGTCGATATCCAACGTCTGCTGGAAAGTGACTCCCTCGACTTGGATGTTCGCCCTAATGTCTTGAATGCGCTGTATGCTTTGCAGCACTTCTGCACCACTGTACGTCTCTTCTTCGACCGAACCAAACGTGGTAAATAATCTGTGGTCGACGGTGGCCGCTTCTTGCATGGACTGTTGCGCTCGTTGCTGGATGCTGAGATCAGTTGATGCTGTTCCCAAGGCAATTAAGAAAAGCATGATCCACGCAGCGTAATAGAAATAGTCACTTACACTTTCATTCAATGGTATCTCTCCTTTCTTGAGCTCCCCTTCTTGTTCTACTGAGAAGGGGAGCTCTTGAAGTTCTTTACTTCCGTTGTGTGAAGATGAGGCCGACTACTACTGAATTAGCATCTCGAACGATTTTCGGTTCGAAATTGCCAGAAAGGTTGATGTATGCGGGAGAGCTTGGATCTTCCGCCTTACTATAATCCGTAATTTTGTTCGTCGTTGAGACAGTTCCATCTTCTTGGAATGTGTTTCCGTAGAAAGAAGTGTCACCTTTACCTGTGATGACTTTGATTCCGAATTGAGGTCTAGATGAATATTGACGAATGGCATTAATTACTTCGCTGCCAGAGTTAGGTCCTCTTGAATACATGGTGTATTTAGCATCAGTCAGGTTATTGAAGACACCTGTAACTTCTTCTCTACCTTCTTGGCTCTTGTCCATCGCGAACATGACGAAACCGACAACAAAAGTGATTAACAGTACAGTTAAAAAGATTCCTCCGGTGACCTTTAGCCACGTTGGTACATTCTCAAGCATTGATGTGATTCTCCCTTTTCTATAAAATTTGGTTAACGGATGACATGCTCTGTAATGTCATGTAGAGCATTGGGAAAACTAAGTATAAGAAGATCAGTATTGTTGTTGGAACAAAGCCTATGGCTTGGCCCAAGATTGCTTTTTGCGAAATCAGTCGGGTAAGCTTATCCTCTTTATCCTTCGCATAGTATTCTTGCTCCATTTCTAGGTCAGCAAATGATTCCGCGACCGAGACTTTTTCACTGGCACGGATTAAGCGTTTGACGATCCGATCAAAGGATTCAAAAGGTGCTTCTTCCCGCAAAGCCTGCAATGCTTGCTCTGCGCCACTTTCATAGTTCAGTACAGCTCGGCGTAAAGGTGTCTTGAAGATGACGCTGAAGCGTTCCATCCATTCCAGTACGGTATCTACCGACATCCGATCGAACTGCATGAGGATTGAAATTAACGTATGGAACTGATCCACCTCATTTTGCATCTCCATCGCCCGCATGCGCCGCTTAAATAAGAGAATCCATAGCGGTATGTAATAGGCGATAATCGCAACTCCGATAGCTATTAATAACTCCCACCATTTGAAATACTCGCTCTGAATCGATTCCATTTTTGTAAGGATCCGCTCCGTTGCCTGTTCAAGCTCAGCTGCGTTCATGTTTATGCCGGTCTTTGACTGAATGATCTGAACCAGGTCCTCCCTAGACTGATCCTTCAGTTCCCTGAAATTTACGTCCACCTCCTTGAAATGGTTCATTATATCGTTGTCAGCTGCTGTTCTTCGATTCGCATCTAGTAGTTCATCTCCTGATAACGTCCCCATCACATTTTGTTGTCCAGCTGTTGGGTTCGTCATAATTTGATGAATGGCATTGTAGTGTAAGAAAACGCACAGGATGACAACGGTGATAAAACTGGCCAAACCCACCGTCAATCGTTGTATATAAAACCACTCTTTTGTTAGTGGCGAGTTTGATTCTTTTAGAAGCCTTGTTAGTTTGTAATGGGCTCTGGTGTGACGCTCGGGAACCATCCGATCAACAACCGCCTTTACCCATGGCCAGGAATAGACTTTCTTTTCCCATTGTTTCTCGGTAGAAGAGCCTTTCATTTTGTCCTCATCCAGCTCGCCGACTTTTCGGATGAACATGTAACTGATAATGGATGAAGCAAAAATGAGAATTAAGATAATGTATCCGATCCGGCTGCTGTAAAAATCTGCAGTTATCGGAAAATAGGTTTCGGACCACTTTCGGACTGGAAAGGATAACAAAATCGGTGATAGTGCGATCATGGTCAATCCTTGTAATTTGTAATTCAATAGCCTTCTGCGAAGCAGATCATATCTAATTTGCTGTACGAATTTAGTAATGGTCCCCAGGTACATGGAACCTTTGGCCAGAGGCTTATCACCATACTCCATGACCATGTGGGCCACCCCAGCAAAGATTTTCAAGTACCTATTTGGCGCAACCGCATAATATTCACTCAGTTTGCGTTGTGGATCCTCCGAAGAAATAACTTCATGGATCTTTTCGGCCTGCAGCTTGATTGTATGAGGCGCAATCTGAGCTGCATCATACATGGCATCGTCCACCCGCCGTGACTCTTGATATTCATGACGATTTTCTTCCAAAAAATCCGCAAACTGTTTGAGTAATCGATCCTCAACTTTGTTTACAAATACTGTAATCAACATGCCGTTAGCGACAATGGCAACAGCAATCGCAATCATGATCGCAATCAGATTCCAGCTCACAATGGCAATGACCGTAATACCGACAAAGATGGAGCCGAGAATCCAAAACGTAATTCGCATGGTTTCTTTACGAATAGTGAATTCATCATACGTATTGATCAGCGATAACCTTTTGCGGATGCTGGTAAGTTGGTTACGAAGAATGGGTATATTGGAGAACCGATCATATGATTTTTGATAAAACACCATCATTTTGGCATTTGTTCGTTTTTGAACACGGCTTGCGTGAAACATATCAACGGATTTCTTCTGATCCCTTTTGGACTTTACGAAATAGAAGATCAACGGAATAGCTGAAATAGCCGAGATGGAGAGGAGAATGATAAACAAAATTTTCATGTATTAGTTCCCTCCCCAATGTTTACTGATGAATGCATCAAAGGCGATCTGATCTTCCGCCAACATGTTTCCTCTCATTTCTTGAATTCGATCTGGAGAGATCGGATTGACCGCTACATAGCCGCCGTCCCTGTACTCCAAAATGTTTCTCTCTTTCCAAAGTGGTCCGTGTTTTCTGCGGATGCTTTCTTTCATCAATTGTTCATAATCATTGGTGTTCTCAAAGAAAGATTCATCGTATTGGACAAGGGTAATTTCCGTGATGCGTTCAATATAGCGATTCCCTTGTTGATCCCTGGTCACATGAATATCCCACTTGATGGCTTCTGCCACTTGCTCTTCCGCCAAACGCTCGTCTTGCATAATTTGCATGGCCAGAAGTGCATCTCGGAACCATTTGATCAGTTGTCGTGTGGTCACCGCGTGATGCGAGAAGATTGTGAACAAACTACCAACTTGTGTCATCTGAATCATCCAGGTCGCTACCGATTGGCTGGCAACCTCACCTAAGATACTGACGTCCGTGTCCGTCTTCTTATTCAAGTTGAGCGCTTCTTGTCCAGGTATGGTCGGAAGCTCTCGAAACGCGATCGAATTTCGTTCTGGGTACAGCTGCCGCAAATTAAGCTCAAAAATCAATTCGACGGTTCTCAGATTTAGGAAGGCATACATGAACCCGATACTCGTCATCATGAGAGAGGTTTTACCAGCACCCGTCTTACCGGTGTATGCAGTGGTCTGGGCACCTTTCATCAGATTTTTGATCATGTTCCTTGCTAAATCGGCTTGTTCATGAGTATCCGGAATCAGATTTTCAATCGATAGATTCGGAATATCGAATTTCCGAACCCAGAAAGCCCAACTTTCTGCGAATGGTGGCCGGACAACCACGACCCGGGATCCGTCTGCCATATCGTTGACTACAAAACCGGATGTCTCGGTTAACGGGCCAGGGCTGTTGTGCTTGTAAATATTTTGAGCTACACGCTTGAGCTCTAAGTCTGTTTCAAATTCCAAAAATGAAAGGTGAATCGTCTTACCTTTATAGAAAATCCACACAGAGTTATTTCCACGTTTACTGCTGCGCATTTGCCCCACCAACTCAGCAACATGTTCCACTGTTGTCATCTTGCTTGGGGCTCCTGAGACCCCACCAGACAAACCATCAATGTTCATGTCCCTGATCTCATCTGTAACACCGAAGCCTTTGTATAACTGGTACACCCGTTGAACGATGACATCGAGCTTATCTTTGAAGTCGAGTCCGCGGATTTCTTTACGATAAACAGCTTGGATCTCCTCTTCAGTAATTACGTAGGACTCCGATTTCCCACCCTCGATAATCCGTTTAAGCAAGCCCAATTTATGCTTCTCGATCATGAAAGTCAGTGCTTTGTAACCATGTTTCTTTTTAAAATGATTCATGAGGATGTCGAATCGATCCTGAGAAGTTAAACGGTCTGGTTGATTAAATGGAATTACTAAGTCAATATTTTTTTCATTGAGTCCATAATCGTGTTCCAAAATAGCCTCAATGTGTTCTTTCAAATAAAGCTTGTCCCGAATTTCACCGGAGATGGCGTTTCGCATTGCGTTTCTAAGTTCATTGACCACGGCTTGCCGGCGCTCATACTCCTCTCCAGACAGTCCCATATCCATTAAGTTGGTGTTAATGAATTCGTTAATCATGACTTTCGTATACTCAACCAGTATTGGAATAGAGTATTTTTCTGCTTGAGCCTGGACCGAATCTGCCTTGGGGCGTTTTGGTTTCTTCCAAAGAAAGTAAAGGATCAACCCGATTAATCCAGATATGATAAGAGCAATGAACAGAATATTGAAAATGATTGATGAGTCCATCTATTCATGCTCCTTTTCCTGAGATTTGCTTAACCTGGGTGTTGATTCCCGATTCGTTCAAGATGTGCAACGCTAATTTGCGTGATTCTTCAATGAAGTATCGATTTGGATGAAACTTCATCAGCTGCTGGTTTCTCCGGAAAAATGCCTGAATATCGCCATCATTACTGTGATCTTTAAAGCTGGTATTATACGGCATTGTGAATACTGGCCCTTTGTACCGATACTTGTTGCAGATATTTTTAACTTTGAATTTTGAATCCTCATCATACTGACTGAGCAGGATCACGAATGGCTTATTCTGAAAAGCTTCAGGTTGCTGTTCGTGCTGCAAGAAGAATCGTTCCAGCACGTTGATGTTTTGGGATAAGCACACGACAATCAGATCTGATTGATTTAATGCATCCAGGACTACCGGGCTGTTTCGGCCACTATGTAAGTCAAGCAGAACCAGATCGTAATATTCGGTTGCCTTCTGATAGATGAGGTTGATAACTTCACTTGCCTCGTCAAACTGCCCACGATCTGCTTTTGTTGTACCTTTCAAAATATCGAGCCGGTCTGGTACTAGAATCAGCGAATTGTTTTTCACAGACTCCCGTTCGAATCTCCCTGACCGAACCGCTCTTTCAAGAGCATCGAGCCCTCCACTGGTTTGAAATCCCTGTGGGTTTTGATGTTGAATTGTTTTTTTAAAAATGCGTTGAAGCGTATTATCTGACCACTGTGGTTGTGAAACCAACGTTCGTACTTGGTACTCCATTCCGATGAGTGCCGCAACAGCAGCTGTGCTGCTTGTTACGCCCAAACCATGTTGTATGCCCCAAAATGATATGATTGCCATACGTTATTTTCCCCTTTCTGATTGCTTCCAGAGCCCTTTTGCCTCTTTAGCTGTCATTCCTAAGATTTGGGCTGTAACGCGCTGTAATGCTAATTTAAAATCGCCTGAAAGCTTCTTGGTATGCATCATAGATAAATGTTGATTCATATATTTGCTTTCCAAGTCCCTTTCGTCTGGGTAGAAGATAAAAGACTCCTTCCAATCAATCGGGTGTTTAGTAAACGACTCCTGAATGACTTCTTCTGGGAAAACGGCTGATTCCTGAATTAACTTGTGAATGGGTATCAGATCCGATTGGCTCTTCGCTTGGAAGAATGCATTCATCAGGACACCATTACGTTGCATTACTGCGTTGTCATACGATGTGACAAGATAATATTGATCGGCATCTGGCCACCGCTGCAGCTCATCTTTACGACTGATATCAACCAGGACAAAATCATATTCACTCTCTTTTTGCAGCTCCTGATACGTCTCCAGCGTGGCATTCTCAATCACTTCAAAGCGATCGTGCTGCCGTACTCCGTCTTGTCCTTCGACTTTAGGATAAGCGTATTGGTAGTCTGCATGGGCCGTGACATCCAGGATTAATACACTATGTTCTACGGATAGAAGTTTGGCTACATAGAACAAGATATCCGACTTCTCATAAGCGCCAATGAATAGGATCTGCTTCATGGTGTCCCACCTACACTATTTTGATCGTTAAAAATCGTTTCCGTATTTTGAGGTTGTGTTGTACTTGTTTCATTCATCAGATCATTTGATTGCTGCTGATATGTTGTTTGCTCTGCAGCAGCTTGCTCTGCAGCAGCTTGCTCTTCAGCCGTCTGTTGCGTGTTACGATTACTTTTGTAGTCCTGCCGCTGCTGCGGAGTCATTGCATTAAGAGCTTCTTCTAGTTTCACGCGATTACGGCGTTCGAGTTCGGTGGTTGCTTTCTGAACAATATTCGGATCGGAATCGATCAGATCCAATACTGACTTATTGGCCGGGTAGGTCGTATATGCTTTCTCCTGTATACCAGGCTCAACATACGTCAAGGCATAGATACTTGCGTCATTAATGTACGCGTCTACGATGGCTGAAGACATATTAAGGATTTCTTTTTCGGACATCTGATACCAAACGGTTCCGTTCTGCAGGTCTTCAACCCGTTTCTTGCTGAGCACGATGTAATCTTGTCCAGACGGAAGTTTAATCCGAACATCGACATAATCGTTTTGCTTCAGCTTGATCGGAAGCTCAATCAGACCGAACTCTTGGTTCCGGATATCCCGGGTCGTCACTTCATCTTCATAGATTACTGAAGCCGTGACTGGTGAATTTTGTGGAAGATCCACTTTCGCAATTTTGCCATTAATGAGCTCTTTGCTCAGCACTGCCTCATCGGCTATTACACTCTTTGGAATTTTTCGTGTTTCTAAATCGTTGGTCCGAATTGACTCACCTGATTGGATGTCCCGGGTCACTATTTCAACCTCAGTCATTTCTTCTTTCAGCACTTGTTGAGTCTGTTCAAGTTCCTGTTCAAGAGCCTGTCGTTGACCGTTCATTTTTCCAGTTAAGTGATTAACGTACAATATTCCAACTAGAATACAAATCAGTAGCACAATAAAGCCACCAATCCCTCCTGCAATGAGTACTTTCTTCTGCCTAAATCGTATCTTTGACATTGTCTATCCTCCACCATTCAATATATATTAATATACTATTATATTATAATATTAGTATAGTAATATTAAATTTATATTTCTTCTTCCAACTGTACTACTTGATTAACCCCTTCTAATTTCGCCATGACCATTGCTTTCACCACGTATTTTATGTTTCGTTCTGTGCTCCAACCATCAAACTTTTCACAAATTCCAATACTTATAGGTACAGGCTTTACTACTCCATCATTGGTGGTATGAACAACTTCTTCAGTAATTCGTTTTCGTATACTCTCCGCCAGGGATTGCACATCACAGTCATTCACTACAGCAAGAAATTCGAGTCCTTTCTGTCTACCTACATAGCCAAATGGTTCTATTTCACTCTTTAATATTTTTGCAGCTGAATGTAGAACCTTATCATCTTCAGTATCCTCAACCTCTGAATCTAATGATATAGGATTATCCAAACTCATATACATTAAAGATAGACGTGCCTGTTCATTTGACCACAAATTCTCTATGATTTGATGAATTTTATTACGGTTGTATACCCCAGTTTGCGAATCTGTGATCGAGCGGTTATATGTGCTTCTCATTATCTTCAAGTACATATTCAGCACGCATACTATTAAATAAATTCCCACCAGCACTCGTAACACCGAATATGTATCTCCGGCAGTAAAATTTATGGTCGTCTGAAGGATACTTATTGTTGTAAGCAAACCTAGTATAATACTTCCAAATAATAGATCAGTACTTGCACGAACTTCCTCTCTTACACAGATTATTACTACAATCAACAAAATAATGCTTAAATTTAGTGAAGTGAAAATATAGAATAGTATAAGAATCAACGACCCAATAGCAATCATTATTTTCTCTTTCTTATAGATGTGTTGTCGGAATATGCTATTCAGTCTGTAAAAATAAAAAATATAGCAGATTTCGGACGTCACTGTTACGAGTTCAAAATGATAAATAGAAAGAGAAATTAATGTCATTAGGTGAATACATGCGAAAATAAAATCACCGTTGTAAATTTCAGTATTTCTTTTCGGCAATTGGATGAACGCAAACCAAAATACTGCTGCCGTAATGACTTCGATGACATAGGTATTAGTTAGAATATCACCACCTCCATTCACTGAAATACATTCAGCATTTTTTTTCTAAGTAAGGATAGTCTATGCTGCTGATTGATTTTCAACATTTTTTCCATAAAATCTTCGATTGCTTCAGAAGAGTCAAACGGATCAGGGAAATATGGTACTGTATACAGTTGCCGTCGGCTCAATTTCTTTTTCAAATCCTTTACATCTTGTTTTTCAGATAATGGTAGGCATATCCTCCAATTTGATTGGTCTAAATGAATTTGGCTATCAATAAACTCATCAATTTTATGCTGCTTCCAATCCCTACTTGAACCCACGACAATTTGAATATTTGCTCTAAGAAATTCATTGTATGACTCGGTTTCAACATAGTTCCCTAGGTCAAGCACGATATAAGCATATTCACCGGATAAAAGTGGAATCACATCGATGTTGTTTTGGTTTTTATAAAAATGTACTCCATTAATATAAAAACTACTACTAATCAATAGATCTGAGTCTACACCTTCATATGAGGACTCAATTTCCTTGTATTCGTTCGATTCGTTTGCTTCAACCAAAGCCACAGAAAACTTCTGTTTTGCAAGATAATTCGCTATTAACAAGGATGTATGAGTACAACCTACCCCTTTTTCCACCCCAGTTATGGCTATTATGATTGTTCCAATAAACCGATCTCTAACCTTTTTACGTTTTTGGAGAAGTGGATCGAAATTTAAATCTTCAATCCTTATGTCCGAATGACTTTTTTTTATTTCTAAAACTTTTCTCAATTCTTTACCTTTTAGAATCATTGATTTTAAGATTTTCTCAGAAGAATTAGTGTTTTCCTGATTATCATCCAGAATTTCTGGTGCTTCCTCAACACGTGAAACCGTTTGCTCTGGCATATGCACCAGGTTCTTTGGTTCTGGCTCATTCCTTGTATATAAGAATGTATCCCCCGAACTTTCATCAATATTATCGGAAGTCTCCTCTTTTCTAGATACTGGAATATCTTGGGTGATTTGCTTTCTTGATTCTGTCTGAAGTTTTGTGAGTATCATTCCAGGAGTTAAATCAATATATGAGATGCAGATTATCCCTAAATCAGAAAGAGATTGCATGAATCCGTCTATCTCTCTAAAATGTAAAAACAACATTTGAACTTCTGGACTTGTAGCTTTGACTTGTTTTATTAGTTTTTCAAAAGAACTGGTGTTTTTAACAACGTACTCTGAAAAAACAATTGTGTTTATTGAAGTGCTAGATTCCCACTGCGATATAAAAAAGTCTAAAGATTCAACAACTTTTACGACTTTCCCGAAATCCTCCAATTCTTCTTTTAGAAAATCACATTCATCTCTTTCCGATGAACAGATAATTATTCGATTCATTAAATCACCACCTAACGTGTTCCAAGATCGTAGTAAGTACGATTGCCCTCATCATCAATAGAGCTAAAACTTTGTGCAATGTTTTTAGTTTTATCAAAAAGATCATCATCTGTTATATACCAAGCCGACTCCACTCCTTCTTGACTAAATACATTGTTTGCCATCTTAGCTTTTTCATAAGTTGATACTTGAACCAACAAATTCAATGAGCGATTTACAGTCTTATATGCAGCATAAAACATTGCCTGATAGCGAATTGTTTTTAGCCAATTTTCATCTTCTCTGTGACAGACGAGAACAAAATCTACTTCTTTCCCAGATGGATTCTTTAATGAAAACCGTGCAGTAGGAACCTGTTGATCGTCATTATTTTTCAATATAGGATGAAATTCAAAGTGAACCAGATTGAATTCTTCTCTCATTTGAAGATATAACTCATTAACAGCAACATATTTCATTCGAAATAACATTGTTGTAGGTTTAGAATGCCTTGGATCTCTTTGTCCCAGGAACATAGCAAATCGAAATTTTAGTACATCTGCACCGCTGGCACCAACTTCATAAAGGGCTGGTCTGGTCTCAGTTACTGTTGAGTAGCTTGTCCATTTAATTTTTCTGAGCAAGCCATATTTAAGTAATTTTTTCATACGGGTTCTTGCTGTATTCTCTCTCTCCGCTTCAGGAAAAAAAATACGATCAATTTGTGATAAGGTAACCCACCGGTGTACAAAAACAAAACGAACTATAGCTATATCCCTACTTGTAATCCACCCTTGTTCAATCTTCCGTTCAATGTAATAGTATTGATGTTTAGTTAGTGCATATATCTCAGCCACATAACTGTAAGGATCATCAAGGAGTGGATATGTAGGTACCTTCGCTTCTTCTGGGTTGATTAACGGAGATACCATATGCTCCATCTAAATGCCTCCTACCCCATGATTTCATGGGGAAAATGTACGATTTTAGACTTGATTTTTCTTGCTTCCGGATCTACTTTTCCAATCAAAACAGAAACCGTTTTTCCAATAAGTTCTCCATGAGAAGGCACTCTTTTTGGAAACCAGGCTAATGACTCAACGCCTGGACATAATTTAATGAATATGCCGGTATTCTCCACGATACTTGTGATGACTCCTCGATGAAAGTCACCTTGCTTAAACCGATCTCTTACCCGGTTCCACGGATCTTCTAGCAGCTCTTTTCTTGTTACATTAACTCGTTTCTTTTCTCTATCGATTTTTTTGATTTTAACTGTGACCTGTGCACCCAATGGAAGCAAGTTTTTACCTGATGGAGTCCAATCATATTCATAATCTGAAATTGGTAGGATACAAACTACTCCTTTTACCATGAGATATATCCGCTCTTCTTCAAAACCTGATACTGTGCCTGTGCAGACATGATCTTCTTCAGCAGTATCCCAGAACTCTTCTTGTAATTCCTCTAATGCTTGGACTCTTGAAAGGAGAACGATACCTTTTTCACGGTCAAAAACTTGTATGTTCTCAGTATCTATTCCATGCTTTTTGGGATCTAGCACCATAAAATCCACTGTGTGATCAATAAATCCTACCAAAGATCTAAACTGTTGTTTGTCGAACTGATCCTCATGAATCATTCCTTTTAGGTCATCGCCTAAGTCAATGATCGCACATTGCATGCTTTTACCAAATGGAGCGTGCGTTTCGATAGAAGTCACCACTCCTTGATGAATTTGTTTTCTGCGAAGTGATGTTTCATATTTTTTCATTGGATCCATTTCTGTGAAAGTCATTTTAATTGCTCCTTTACTTTTAGATATAGATTGTATTTATGCTCATCAACTTTTACTAAACCAACCAAGTTCACTTTCCCATACCTAGCACAAAGTACATTGACTTGTTTCTTTCGGAACATAGCATTAATTGTTTCATAGTCCTTGACTGACTCCCATGCAACTTGATAGTAACCGTTAATAGCTTTTTCATTTGTAAGATCAACATTGATTATTAATCCTTGCTTAGACGGTATCTCTTCATCGTTAAGTAAATCCAGTTCCTGGCTAACTTTATGTATCAGATCGTTTTCTTTTGACCATTTATTTAATAAGTCAGGCCTTTTGAACCGGATATGAGTCACAATTGAAAATAAAGGCACCGTCTCGTACGAGAAAAGACAATTGTTATAGAAGGTTTCTAAATTGCGGATATCGCATCTAGGATGAGTTAAAACAAAGTCTAATTCTTCGATAAGTCCATCATGTCTCAATCTAGTTCTCCTTTCTTATATACTAGCTATATAGTATTCTAATTAATATATAAGAAGAATACCAGAGTAAAACAAAAAAAAGAAGAGTAAATTATTTTACTCTTCTTAATTGCTTTCTCACGAAGGAGGTTGTATTGTATTTTTTTTTGTATTTCATCTTCGTTACCACTAAATATTTTTCCCCGAGCCGATCTTCTCGTTCTTCAAATTCATAAATATCATCATCTATCTCAATAAATGATAACGTATCGTACACAAATCCAGATTCTACTTCTCCTGCTGCATATGCCAAGATTCCGCTTGCTTCTGGTATGGAAGCGCTGATTTCAATTTCAGGATGATTAAATATTTCCCTCATACCCATCGTTTTATATTTTATAGTTTCTTCTGAAATCGGGTCGTTAAACGTTTTTATTCGTGTATTTGTACATTTACATAATGTTAATACAAGGTTTTTTTCATTATCGAGCTTTAAAAGAATTTCTTCATTATTGAAAAAGTATTTTTTATGTATATCAAAATTCATCATAAACATATCATTTAATATGAGGTAAAAGACCTCTTCAAACTCCTCATTTATATCTTCCATAATCAAATTAGGAAGATTATAGTACTCTAATCCATAAGTTCGTACTCGGATCAGATTACCTTCTAAATCAGTGATTTGTATTGGTTTAATAGAAGGATCAAATAAAGGATAGATCATTTTTATTCCCCCTCAATAAATCAATTATACTCCACTTTCCTATAACTTCCAACTATTATGATTATATTATACCTTAATTATAATTGAATTTATATTCTTTTATTTTTATTATTTCTTGCTCTTTAACACTTCATGTACTGCACTTAATGTATGCACCTGTATTTTCTTTATTATTGGGAGAAATCTATTATAATGGACATAATGTGGCAATATACATACTTAGATAGTGAAGGAGAAAGGTAATGAAATACCCCATTGGAAAGTATCTAGAATACTTACGACTGGCTTGTGGATATTCCTTACGAGAGGCAGCTAAACGAACACAATTAAGCCACGGCTACATAAGGGATGTAGAATTAGGAGAAAAACGTGTAAGTGGAAATGCAATAGTACCTAGGCCCAAAACTCTACAAAAATTCGCGAATGCATACTCGGTACCTTTTTATGAATTAATGGAAATCGCAGGACATTTACCAAGTGAGATAGACATTGAATTTATTGAGCTTCAGTTAGAAAAGGTTTTGTATCTTGAAGTGAATTGTAACAACACTATGGTGTATCACCTTGAAGATACAACCTTTCTTTCTGAGAAATTAGCACTCCACGACTTTATCAAATTCGAAGAACAATTGGAAAGCGATAATTTTTTAAGAATTCAAAGCGGGGTTTATGCAAATTTAAAAAAAATAAAATTTTTTGATAAGAAGAAAGGAATGATTTACTTTACTCACAATCTTGAAGGTAAATCACTATCAATTAGTTGGATTCGTGCATCAAAACTTGCATCTATAATAGAAGATGCCATTATGGAAAATTCTAATGTAGTTTCTGTCCCGACAAAAAATTTCAAACGTGTTATTCGAAACATAGTGTCTGATAGTTCAAATTAAGAAAATTCTAAATGCAGAGATAGATACATGGTAAAAACAATGCATGTTAACGATACAATCGTCCCATGAGCTTCATAGATTGGTAAATACTTTAACATAAATTCGAGTGTACATATTATAATCGTACACATAACTAGTAATTTAAAATTCCTATAGTAAGTAAACTCGCTGCGTAAAAATGTGAATTGAACTTTGTGTTTAACAATTATTAATGTCATTATAAATAAAATTAGTGATCCAAAACTGCTTATGAATAATTCACTAGCACCAGGCAATAATAACACTAATAATGCTTTACAAAAGAAAACTCAATTGATTCAAAAAGATGGATATAATTAATGCATAAATCATTTTCACTTTAAACATATACCGATACACACAACTTATAACGACAATTATTAGTACTGAGAAGCTTGGAAACATTACATTAGAGATGATTATCAAAAATGACGCAAAGACAGAACATAGAATATATTTTGTTGCATTAAACCTTCCAAATGAGAAAACACCAAGTATCATTAAAGTTGTTGTCTCAGTTGCATATTTTAAATAATGTAAAAACAATTCAAAAACCTTGAAATGCATAAGAAGTATCTCCTTGAATTTAGTAAATTGGTTTAAAATTTATTTTTAGTACAATTTTCATAACTTTTTATATAAACATTTTATGGATAATGGTATAAGGGAACTATAATATATATATATTGCTTGATTAAATAATGTGCTAATATATATACTATAATACCTTGAAAGGACTGTTCCGATGAGCGCCTATGATTTTAATACCCCATTAAAAACTTATCTTCAAAGTATGATAAGTCAATTACCAAATGGAACAAAATTAATTCTACAAACACTTAATCAAGCAGATTTCAATAAGGACGATCTCTCTTTAAATGCTCGCGTACGTAGAGGAGAATTGAATGCTGCTTTAATATGGGCTGAATCCTTAGGGTTAGTTTCTTACAACACAAGTGGTCGTCAAAAAGTTTATAGTTTAACATCATTAGGAAAACTTTGTTTTGAAGAGTTTAATGATATTATAACAACCCTTAATGAAGAAAAATAAGATAGCAAGCCCTATATAGGCTCACTATCCCCTTTTGCATTACGTTTTTCCATACTAGCTTGTTTAATTCTTTCTGCCAATTTAAGGGCAGTTGGATCTATTGATGCCGGCACAAATTTTATGGGACTTTTAATCTCATTAAATGGTGCCGGCTCTTGATTTTTCATGAGCTGCTCCTGTTCTATGTGATTAATGTCCTCAGCATCATCCCAAATAGAACTTCTTATTATACGAACTTGAGCTTCTTCATGTTCGTAAGAATCTATCTTCTCTTTAGGTGACTCTTCATGAACCTCCACCAAACTTCGCTGTTGCAATGCTTTTTCTTTCATTCTCTCCACTCTTAGAGATTTCTCACTCGCTTCTATTTGATTTTCCTGCTCCAGTATGTTTTTATTATTAAATTTAATTTCAGTTTCATCGTCAACATCAACAGTTTCTGTTAGTCCTTCATCCACGGGAGCAAAGAGTTCTCTTGGAAGTGGATATACTAGTCCTATTACTGGGTCTAATCTCTCATTGTTATGAACGCCTCTGTAAAGTACTTCCGCAGGCGCCCCGGTTTCCACATTATAACCCTTTAAAGAAGCAATTGTTTTTGGTTCAACAATGTACCTTTTTTCCTCTTTAATTTGTGTTTTAAAACCACTTGTTGCCATTTCATCTGTTCCGCTACTCTGGCCAATAACATAATCTTCACCAATCATTTCAGCAATGTACTTAACATCCTCATTCTCTAATCCAGCCATGATATATTTTTGAACAGCATTTTGTTTTACCATTGCAGCTAAACGTTTACTTTCATCTGTTAATTGTTCATTACCTTGATGAATAACATCTACAAAGACTTCAAATTCTCGGGCCATCTCCATAAATGTGCTAAATTCTTCATCAGCAAACATCTCAAGTTCATCAACTGTTAGCTGATGTGCTCTAGGTGTTCCAATTAATGAACGTCTAAATATACTTGCTCGAAATAGATTGATAAACAACCTTCCAACAGTATATGTTAATGTCGAAAGCTTTCCATAGGCCCCATTGACCAAAACTATTTCTCCATTCGCTAATACATCATCAATATTAAATGTTGATGGACCGCAAAAAATTCGTTGAACATGCTTATTAGATGTTAATTCGGATAAGTAATCATGAAGGTTTGAATAAGTTTGCATGGCATGTTCTTGCATTCGGGGGCTACCAGCCATACTTCGAGTATACTGTTTTAACAATGTGATCTGACTGTCATAACCTTTGAGACGTGATAACACTTCTGCTCTATAATCATCATTTAAAGGTTGAATCAGCCTATCTAACTCATTTAATCCGCACTCGTTACCGTAAGCAAGCTTTAATGCCTTAATACTAACCCGAAGTAGTTGTGTTGACCTGCTTTTAAAGTATCTTTCAGTGTCCGGTCCAAGATAACTATGAAAGGCTGCCACATTCGCCTCAATCATATCATCGAAATCTTGACCCTCAGGGCTATACATTGGATTAAGACATGCTGTATGCTCATATTCCGGATCTAACCGATGATAGGGCCTACCTACGCGGTCTAAGAAATTAGCTAAGCGCCGTATAAAGGACCCTTTAGGTTCGATTATAGTGCTTCCTATATAGTCATTTAGAAGATCCTGAGTCACTTTATTCGTCGCAAAGAGAGTTTTACCAGCTCCGGTACCACCTAATGTTTGCCCATGCTGTGCTCTATCACTTCTCGATATTGTAACTAACTGACTTTGGCGATTTTTCGTTGGTTGGGTATGAAAGAGTACAATCTTACATTCCTCTGAATTATACCGAAGGTGTGCAAGTGATCCTTTTTTTGAAATATCAATGCTGTCTGTAATATCAAATATATCTCCTAAGTCAACTTCTTTAGGTTCATTTAATGTAGTTAAAGATTCATCACTTTCATTATCATGTCCGGACACATCACAATCTAGTTTAGTGGGATCTGTTTTTCCCGGCATTGTCTTTATCGGTTTCGGATTAATTCTCTCAACTTTAGCTTTTTCAACAGCAGCATGTAGTTTAGAAAAGATTGTGTTGTTTGTATTTCCTTTTAAGACATGTATTAAAGTGAAGACCACTGTAGCTATAACCATGCACGCAACTATAAATACAGTCCAGGCCGTTAATTCGAACCATAAAACAATTTGTCCAAAAGCCAAGGAACTTAGTGTATTCAGAAAGGTCTGGATGATCGGCTTTGAATACAGATTCTTGAAAAATATTGGTGATGAATAAATTATATGTCCCATAAAAGCTGCCAGCAAAAGAGGAATGGCTCTTAAGAATATAGGTTCACTTGTGCCGTACCAAATATCTTGGTACCTCCCTACTAACCAAAAAAAACATAACAATAGAATGCATAAGATGATAATTGCTTGAGTATTCCATAGCGAATTTTTGTTTGCCGGGTCCATAGCATATCTACGAACAGAAATATAAACGTTCTTAAAAATAAACGCAAAGATATGACCTATCACTGATATAATTCCACCAAGAACCATGCCTATGTACTTCATATACTAATTAACCCTCCTTTATTAATTAGTATATTACTATATATATTAGCTAATGTCATGAACATCAATTCATTTAAAAAAGCAAGCCTCCTATTTGGGGCTTGCTTCAGACATTTATGAGAATAACCTTTTGAAAAAGCCTTTCTTCTTCTGGCCGGCAGACGAAAGCCACAACCTAATTTCAAAACTAAGGTCGGGATTTTCATTTGCTAAGTTCTTAATTTTGTCCCTTACGGTATCCCGTTCCGCTTCATTTTTTGTCCTGTCATACTCTTCAAAAAGTTCATTCACTTTATGTTTTAAGTTCAAAACTTTTAATTCTTTTTCATCTTGTTTAAAACGCAAAATCTTATCTTCTGCGGATGTTTTATATAATTTGATTGTGTATGCGTGCTGCGGATACTTCGATTCTAAGGAACTCAGTTCAACCAGAAATAACTCTTTATCTGAAATAGTGGTACTGCTTGATAATATTTTTTCATATAGATCAATTGCACTTTGTTTTGCTTCAGCTTCGATTTTTGAATCTTCTAGAAGCAATTGCTGTGAAGTCTGCTTTACCCGCTTTTCGATATCCTGGAAGAACTCATCCGATTCGATTAATCTTTCAAACTTTTCGAAATTCTCGAGTTTTTGCAATACTTTGAGTAACAACTCATTTGAGCTTTCATTAGCTCCATTTGATGGATTACTTCTAGTAACTCCACCCGAAATAATCTCCTTCAGTTGTGGAATAGTATACTCAGAACCCTCTCCAGTTAACCCAAGAATCATTTTCATTTTAAAAACAGAGATATAATTATGTTTATAGATTTTTGTACTCCCATCCCCTAAAACTGTTGGGTTTAGATAATCTAATAATTCTCGTCTTTTATTCTTTATTACGTAAGCTTGTGTCTCGCAGATATCAGCTACTTGTTGGGTAGTATATAGTGCATCAGTATCCATAAGAAGAATCTTTGGTGTAAATAAGCGTTCTAGCCAACCTCTTCTACTGTAAATCTCAAAAATAACAGAATGTCCAGAAAAGGCATCCATTAAAAGATCTCTCATTTCCTCTTGCTTAGCTTCTTCAATCTCTTCTCTCGATATATAATCACTCATTCTTTCAACACCCGCTTCATCCTCAGTATATAACTCTATTATAACTGAATAAGAACAGCTTATACAGCTTTATACACCAATTTTCTTATTCGATTATAGCCGAATATATACGTCTTTATACGTATATATTCAGAACCGTATAAAGAGAGATAACCTAATAAATATTACTTCTATCCGTATATATCCGTATATATCCGGATTTATCTGGATTTATACGGATATATACGGATAGCAAATCAAGTGGATAAGAGTGAATAAGTTGATTTATCCGGATATATACACATCACAACACACTCGAAATTAAATTGAATTATAATTATATTCAACTATTATTAATCTTTATTTATTTTTCATTTATTATTTATTTTTAATTTATGTATAACGTTTATAAAACTCATGTTATGGAGGCGTATATTTCATTGATGTACCTATTAGAAGAAACCATCATCGCTTATGTTAAATGTTTGCCAATCGACCGTTGCTTCAAAGGGAAGATGCAATGAACAGATTTGTGTCGTTTCAGTAATCAGCAAGAATTCGCTCACGTTGTTTTAAACAAAAAATATCTTTTAAATCGATGTAGACTAGGGAAAATCTATCTTGTGTACAACCCTGACTGAACTACCTCAAACAGTCGAAGATTCTTTAGAAATCCCTCCTTACCCGAACGGAATTGCATACAATCAGGCAACATTCAGTTCCCATAAGCCCAGTACCATAAAGTTTATACGGTAGGTGAGGCATTCAAACTTATTTCGTGCAGTCCTTAGCTCTAACATTTAAGATCACGTTGACGTCCTGGTCATAATGAATGCTGAAGATGGGGCAGATCCGAGTTAAATTGAAGAAATAGATGGAGTAAGGGAGAGTCTATTTTTTTTGTGCGTGTTCCTGAACAGAATGAAAACTAATGACTCTAAATACATGGCAGAAAGTTAGAAGAACAAAGCAAACGAAAAAAAAGAGTACATCAACGAATTAATATTGTAATCTACCAAGTACCTTGAAGAGATCGACTTTGATTGAATGAATGTTTATGGAAAGAAGAGATAAAGATGATCCTGAACCAAAGATAAGTCAGGTCAAAGAAAATTTGTGGTTAACTTTCCTGTCCAAGTTGAGTAATAAAGCGGAATCATACAAGAAATAAGTATCTTATTGTTTCCTTAACATAGAGTGAGTCCGTCTTATAGATATAAGAACAGAATCAATCGACCACACATCCGAAAACGAATCAATCAAACCTTTGGGATTATAGTCTTCGGAATTGTCACTATAAATATTTGTGCAGCATGAAATGGTATGTCCCATTAGTGTTTCGATATAGGATCTTCAAAGGGAGAGATTGATAAAGGGGAATGATTGATGGACCAAACCAGAACATTAAATGCAAGCCGCCAAAAAATTTTTTTTAGTTAAAATATAAGTGTTCAGAAGAGTAATAGCATTAATAGTACACTGGCCTGAATAAAAAAAGTTCACCTGATAAATATCAAGTGAACTCCATAATAAAGAATGTATTACTGATAACTGCTTATAACTGATGAATCAAAACTCTTCTTAGCTGGCCGTTTGGTTGTTGTTCCCGTCCTTAACGATGCTGACGATTTATTCTCAGACTCAGGATTATCTAAAATCAATGTTGAAGGAGTAATTACAGATTCAACAACTGTAACATCTTTCATCTCTGGCTCAGAGTCAACTACCTGTGAGATAAACACTTCTCTTTCAAGCTCTACACTATTATCCAAAACACCATTTTCCACGTTATCATTCTGGATAGAGGCAGGTATTGTTTGATGTTCTGGAGGAGCAGCTGTCACATGTTCAGAACTCACAACATCCTGATGAGACAAAGATAATGAACGATTCACAGAAATGTTGGGATTAACATTCTCAGTCTGCATGTTTACTGCTGGAATTTTCATTGAACTTCTTAGTGTTTCAATACTGCGAACTGTAGGTATCTGAAGTTGAAGATTTTGAATGCCGTTCATTGCAATTTCTTTTTGTATCAGATAACGAAGTGAATCAGAGTAGTTGGATTGAGCTGAGATCCACTCAATGATTGCTTCTTCCTCGTCATCACGGAGTTTCATCACAGCCGGCTTTCCGCGTTCTGGAGACTTTGCTCTAGCCATTTCCAATCCTCCTTTCAAGAAACAAGTCTAGTGATTATTCTTATGCGGTTGGTGTTGCACTCGTTTTCTTCTTCTGAGCCGCATTATTTTTCCCTGTAACGGCTGTATATTCTGCAGAAGACATGTAATTTTTTTTCAAATGTGCGTAGATTTCGCTACGAACAAAATAGTCTAATCCTTCAGCATTAAGAGTCACCGCATATTTAGCTGGAACATAAAACAACTGTATACGAGTCTTATCGCACATCTCTTTTAATTTATCAAAGATAATTGATTTTGTAAGGATACTACCACCACCGTAAACAACCACAACATCAATTTCGTTTGGTCCAATTTTAAAAACTTGGTCATTTACATGATGAACAATTTGAGTCGTTTGGTTCTCACAGTGTGGATTGAATGCCTGGATAGCTTCGTTCAAAAACTTGTGCTTCCTAGGAGTATACTGACTTTTCAGAATCTCACTGTATTGTTGTCTAGTAACAGAGTTGAATGCGTGCGGTGCTAAAGTTACTAAGTCTGGAATGGCATCCCTAAGTGCATGTCCAATCCCATTGTTTACACCATCGCAAAAATCATTATCAACCGCATCTCCACGAGTGAAAGGCGTATCGGTAGTACCATCTCCCATATCCACATGCAAGATATTTTTTCCGTCGAAGTAACTTCCATCAACATCCTCTAAATCATATAACTCAGCAAATTCCGAATAAAAATCATTGTTCTCCTCAGAACTTGGTTCATAAGAATTCGTTCTCCAGTTACCCTCACTATCCATTTGTAAAGCAAAAGTCACTGGAGTACCTTCCTGAAGCACATGGACATAGTCAAAATCAATTGATACGTTAACTTTCTTTGTGAGTCCCAAATGCACGGTAACCGTATGAGTTTCCCCCATAAACTTTTTCCGATACGTAGCCACGTTTTCAGGCGAACATTGTTTAACCGGCAGGGCAGTACCCATATCGGCAACTACTTTAATTTCATCCAGGCTTTCCCCAACAAGGTGTGCCTCTTGAACAGCTCTGGCTGCAACTAAAGCCAACGTATTTATGTAAGGAACAAGTTGATCAGACTTTGACTCATTTCCTTTAACATATAAATTTGTTACATTTTCGCCTTTAGTTTTAAGAGCATGCGTCCCCACTGTGTACATTCCTGTTGGTACAGCAGACGAAATGATAGAAACCACCAGATTATCATAAATATTTTTCAGATTTTTCTGAACCTCAACATCGTCATCTTTCCAAGGCATTTGACCAATCAGGGAATAAACATTCGGTTGTCTGATCAATTGACCATTGATGTACATATCTATCTCACTGTTACCAATGTCATTCCCAATATTCATATGTAATTTTAAAGTCATTTGTTTACCTCCTAAATTTGTACGTTTCCATAACATGCCACAAAAAGAGTCTATCTTTTTTCATAATTACAGTCAACCACTAATTTAATAGAATAGTGATTATATTTTTAATGATTTATATTTATTTTATATTTCATTTATAATTAAATGCAAATCGATTATAAAATCATTTCATCCCCCGATTATTCGCATTAAACCGGTTTAATGCGAATAAATTCGGATATATCCGTGTATCCACCTATCGAATAAATAAGGATATTCGGATATATCCGCATAATACCCTGTTTATCCGAATTTATCCGAATGAATTTGTATATAACCAGATAAAACACATTTAGTAACCCTTTTAGAATTCAATTTAGTAACATCCTGAGCAACCAATTAATCGATAAATTAGTAATCTATAATCATGTCCAATTCATCTACATTTTCATTTAGTGATAAAAATCATTTGAAAATGCAGCTAACAATTGAATATCAAAGAGTTGCTCTCTTGAACAAAACGCGACTAACACCGTATAATACTCTCCAATCAACCCATGCCAATCATGGCTTAGGAAAGGAGAGCATAATGGAACCAAAAAAGAAAAGAAAAACGGCTGCCGAGTTTTCATTGGGTGAAGTCATTGATTTACTTACCGACAAAGATTGGGACATGCTCGCAGACTTATATATGTGTAGGTGCATGCCTCAGGCAGCCCTAATGGATTATTACTTTATCGATACCCCAGCGTATCATTATCCAGAATACGAAGATGCAACTCCTGAGAAGAAGAGAGAGTTAGAAGAAAAAAACCGCATTCGAGCATTAGAGCGACTCCGGAGAACCGTAAAGAGATTAAAAGATCGTGGCTTAATTGAATACACCTCATTCGATCCGAACGCATCGAGTTTACCAGCAAAAAAAAGAACACATACGAGGTCAGGGATTACTTGGTACTACCTAAGTAGTAGAGGTCTTAAAGTGGTGGAAGTAAACAGAGGAATACTTGAAGAAAATCGATTATCCAAAAATGATTTAGACATGGAACGAGCAAAGAAAGAACACTTTTGGGAACTTGGTAAAGTATACTTAGATTTGAGATATAATTTGTTAAGCACGAATCAAGAACTACGCCAGTACTATGAATGGGATTGGTATCCCTCAATGACAGTATATAGTGATGACGAAACTATTTCTGTACGGCCTGATGCAATACTTCGAATAGGACAACAAGTATTCTTTGTGGAGTTGGATCGCTCAACTGAACCTATCCAAAGGTCACCTTTTCATACAGAGCAAGTTTCCATAGAAAAGAAACTTGAAAGATACCGTAACGTGTTTAGACTTACATCAAATGAAATCATCCAGAAAGGAATAATTGCTTTTATTATTCCCGATGCAATCTATAAGACGCGATTAGAAAATATCGAGAAGGCTGCGGCAGAGATTTTTCGAGTTAATAACAAAGTGCTCACGGGTAAAGCGATCGAGGACATTATTTTAAAGATAACCTAATGGAATAGGCACACATTGATGAATCCCAACATTAATGTGTGCTTTTTTTATCCAAAAACATAATTTATATATTACTATACTAATTAGTTAGCTATTATGTTAGTATATTATTTGAATTTCTCCCTATGAGAGGAGGTGTACTTACAGTGAAAAAAAACACCAAAATCGTTCTGATAAGCATCAGTCTACTCATTTTACTAACTGCTCTTTTTTTGTTTATCCGAACGCCAAGTCAGAACATTGAGGAAGATGTGGTTTCTCAACATACTTTAGAACCGACCGATCAATCGGTACCGGAGAATAAGCCTTCCCCAGTAACTGCAGATGAAGTCAATGATCGAGATGAGTCACATGAGAAGGTTGAAAACCTCATAGACCAAGCTACCAGTATCGTTGTAGATAGAGCACCTGGTTTTTGGGAAAAAGTGAAAAACACAGGAACCTGGTTTATGGAGTTCGATACCAAGTATGCATTGATTCTTCTAGGCGTTTCGGTCCTTATTTTTTCAATAGTTGGTGGAGAGGGTAGCAGAAAGAAAAATAAACGTTAGTAGAGTGGGGTGTTCCTTTGGGATTCCTGTCAAAAAAACCATCAAAACTAGATGGAGAACAAGGAAATGAAGAAAGCATAAAAAAACAGCGTAAGTTTGAAAAAGGTTTGAAACCTAAGTCGCCAAAAAGAATTGCAGGTAAGCGATTCGTTCGTTACCTATTCTGGACGTTCTTATTATTCCTCATCATAAAAGGTGCAGTGTCCTATGCTAAGGGAACTCAAATAATTCAAGAGGTCACAAATATAGGAACAAACCAAACAATTGTTGAGGACAGTCTCAAAGGCTTTGCAAGTGACTTTGCAACCGAATATTTTACATGGACAGTTAACAACGTTAATGATCGAGCAGAACGTCTTCAGCGTTTTATTAGTGGGATCGATCAGGATGCTGGCTTGAAAGGCTATGATATTAAAGGTTCATCCAATGTTCTTTCCGTCGAGATCTATGACACAGCACAGATTAGTGACACACAGTATGAAGTTACACTAAACGTTAGACGTGAAGTGGATATGGATTCATTGCAAGAAGCTCAGTCCCCCAAAGATAAAAAAGGTAGTGTAATCAAAAAAACCTACATGGTTGTACCTGTAACTGTGTCCCCCTCAGGATATGTAATCCAGTCTCACCCGCGTTTCATTGGAAATCAACTAAAAGGTGCGTCTGACTCCATAACACCAGGGGAATTGAATACGAATGTTGACCTCATTAATCAATCAACCGAATTAGCAACTAACGTACTTCAAGCTTACTTTGCTGGAAATGTTAATCAGCTTAAGTATTTCTACGAAGACAGTGCTAACGCGCCTGCGAGCTTGAGTCAAAGTGACTTTACATTGAACAAAATCGAAAATGTTTCCCTTTATAATATGCCAAGTAGTGACGTCAGTCCTGAGCATATTCGTATGGAGACATCCGTTTTGGTTCAAAACGACATTGGAGAAGTTTTTACAAACCGTTGGATTCTTAATGTCTTGAATAAAGGGGATCGGCTTTATGTATTGTCCATTGGGGAGCCTAAACAAGAATCATTAGAATCTACCGAAGTGATAGACATTAATCCTCAACAACAAACAAATGATGAGAAATCTAGTGAAGAGATCTCTACATCGGAAGAAAATGATTCATCCACTACTTCAACAGAATAACTGAGAGGAGTAATTTACTTTATGCGTTTAAACAAGTTTATAAACAAATCCTTGCTGATTCGGGTTTCTCTTATGGTCTTTACTGGAATATTGATTGCTTTACCTGCATTTGCTGCCAAAGATCCTGGTGTCGAGGCTAACTCTTGGATCGTTCGAAATATCGGTGCTCTAATACCTGGTGTCATTATTATTGGGGCTGTCATATTCCTAGTTACTCGTGACTGGATGAAAGCTTTGAGTTTCTTTGGCTTGGTGCTGTTAGTTGCGGTGATTTCTGATTGGGAAGCAATGAAAGGTTTTGCCAAATCTCTCTGGTCCACCATCTTTGGTTGAGATATGAGTAATAAAAAAGAAAATCCTAGGATCACCGTATCTAACTATTCAAAAATTTGGACACTAGATTGGGTGATCTATGCCATTGAGGGAAAGAAACTGCCGCTACCAGCTAATCTTCGTATTGTGGGAATCTTTTTTGCATGTCTAATCTTTTGGGCTGTATTGGGAAAAATATTATTTTTTATTCCCGGTGTTTATACCTATGCCTTCCTACCTGGCGTATCCGCTTGGATTATCGCTAAACAAAAGCTCGACGGTAAGGCCCCACATAAATGGCTATTGGGCATGATTCTCTATTGGATGCGCCCGAAACATTTACATAGGTACCGTAAAGTTGAGCACAATCACCGGTATGTTTACAAAACCAGAATCACATACCGTCGCAATAGAAGAGAGAGCGAAACTACGCTCTCTTCTTAAATAAGGAGGACGACCCATTGTCCACGCTTGGAAGAGTGCAGAAAAAAACAAACAAAATCAATGTTGAGTTCCCGATCGCCTACTTCGAAGGAAACCTCATTTTTAATCATAACAAAGAAGTCTGGGCTATCTACGAACTGAACTCCTATATCTACGATCATCTCAGTGACCAGCAAAAACTAGATCGACTCTTAACACAAACAGCTTCACTAAACATGCTCACAGACCGATTCCATATCCTTTGGCTACCCAAGACCCATGATATTCATGAACATCATGAAAACCTCAGAAATAAAAGGGTATCCGGTCCACTAAAAAGCAGAGCGCTTGGAATCATTGATATGATGGAAGATTATCTTATTGGAAATTACAATGCCGTTGATGGAGCAAACAACGCCGACTACAAAGCATACCTAGTTGTCTATCTTCCTAGCAGCGATAGTAAAGATTTGGCCGAAGAACTGGGTACACTCGCCATTGAACTTAAAAAGTTCGTCCTAAATCCAAAGAGAGCTATTGAGAATTTTGCAGGTTTAAACGATCCTGAAATTTTTGAACATGAATACTTAAGTTATCAATCCAAGGAACGACAGATTTTCGAACGACTATCTCGTCGATTAAAGATTAAGCGAGGTACAGAAGCAACAACAGAATGGCTGATCCGTCGGAATTTCTGGTGGGGAATTGCCGAACCTCCAATGCGTTCAACCGAAAAGGATCCTTGGTCTCCAAAAAAGACGAAAGGTATGAAGCAGGGAAAACGATCTTTCTTATATGACTCGCGACAAGTTCTTACCCTCACCGAGGCTGACATCGATACCAGTCATCCGCGGCGTATAACGATGACACAACTTCATGAGGGTATCGATAAATCCATTCACCATGCGTACCTTTCACTGTCAGATTTACCGGAAAACATGGATATGCCGGGGAGCGAATGGCTCTATAGTGCAGCAACCCTCCCATTCCCAGTATCTATGAGTATCAAGGTAGACATTCTGGAAGCAAGAGACGCGCTTAAGAAATTGAGCCGTAAGCGAATGGACATAGACAACCAGGTGAAAAACATCCATGAAGCACGAGCTACAGTTCCAGTAGATCTTCAAGAAAAACAAGAAAATGCCATGTATCTGGAAGATGAATACAAGAAACGTAAGAATCCTACCTTCATCACCCAAGTTACCTATGGGCTCTATCATACTGACCTTGAATTGTTAAAGAGTAACGTCTCCATATTGACGGACCACTACCGTGATTTCGGAAATATACAGGTTGAACTACCCAGCGGCGATCAATGGCTGTTGTTTAACGACTTCATACCGGGTTCCCCTAAATATGTCACCGACTATATACATCGGATCCCCCCAGAATTCTTAGCTGCAGGCATGGTGGGAGCTACACAGGAACTTGGTGATGGTAAAGGACTATACATTGGTACAACCGGTTCATTGGAACATCCCGTATATTTGGACCCGGCTAACGCCAGTCAAGAAAACCGAAGTCCTAGTATGACCGTTACAGGTACATTAGGGGGCGGTAAGTCTGTTACTGCAAACCTACTTGGATATCAGAATGCGATTCTGGGGGGCAAAACGCTCATTTTTGACCCGAAAGGGGAGAGATCCAACTGGCCTGACGATCTACCGGAGCTTGCCGGTCAAATCCAAGTTGCCACCCTATCTACAGAAAAAGAAGACATGGGTAAACTTGATCCATTCGTCATGCTTGACGATATTGAAACGGCTAAAGAGGCAGCTGTCGAAATTTTGGCATACCTGTCTTCTACGAAAACGAACTCTGTGGAGTATAGCTATATCTCCCAAGCTGTGAATATTGTGGCCAAAGAGCCCGATCCCTATCTCGCAAAAACCATATCCGTCCTTTACGGAATGGGTGCTACTAAACCCCAGGCTATGATTCTGGCTGAGATATTAGAAAGCTTCGAGACCCTTTCATTTGCGAAATTGTTGTTTGGGACCGGGGGAGAATCTACGATCAAAATGGATTACTCCATCAACATTATTCAAATTCAAAACCTCAAATTGCCCTCTCCTGAAAAAGCCCAAGAGAACTACTCCTTGGCTGAAAAAATGAGTGTGGCATTGATGTTTGCGATTGCCCGATTCACCCACAAGTTCATATATCATGATACCTCCATCTTCAAATTTGTCTTAATGGATGAAGCGTGGGCCTTGCTGGGAACCGAAGCGGGTAAAGCATTGGCGGATACTATTGTCCGTACCGGCCGAAGCCTCAATGGTGGTGCCGTGTTCATTACTCAAAATGCCACGGATGTTGCTGGAGATCTGGCAGGGAATATCGGTGTCAAGTTTGCATTTCGTGACCAAGACAGCGACAAAATTAAAAACACTCTTGCCTATTTCGGCTTAGAAGCTACTCAGCAGAACATTGATATGATACGAAATCTAGAAAATGGCCAGTGTTTGATGCAGGACCTTTACGGGCGTATTGGTCTAGTCCACATTGATGTCGTATTCCAGCACTTGTTTGATTGCTTCGATACCCGTCCTCATGCCAAAGAGGAAGAGCAAGCTCAGGAAGAAAACGCCAATGTGCTGCAGCGTTTCCAAAATTATTATGATGAAGAGTACGGTGAGGAGGAAGCAGTCATTGAGGAGGAACAAAAAGTTAAAGCGTAGCTTTACGTGGCTTCATCACCCGAAATGGCTCTCCTTGGGGATGGCTTTAATCATCCTGTTCACCAGCTTGCTAAACAGTAACGTTGTAATGGCAGATTCGTTGGATGAAATGATTCCCCAAGATAGTCAATCAGAAGCCAATTATAACAAGTATGGTGTATCACACTACTCTTTCCAAACCGTTGCAAAGGACCGTCATTTTTGGCAAGTCGGTGCGAAAGCACAGGATGGGATAGTCCGTGCTTTTGATGCCATGTTGTCCATGGTTTTCTTGGCCAATGTAATGATTGCCAAATTTACGAACTACGTTATCCGAGAAGCTTTCACCTTTAGCTTTATGGACGAGCTAATTGATGCGATCGGGGAAATGATTCAGAACATTACCGGTATAAAGAATGGCATGATTACTTCCGGGAGCTTCTGGGACACCATGGGTGGCATGCTCGTCATGATCACAGTAGGGTACATTCTTTATCTTATGGCTCGTGGACGTATTATCGATGGTTTTTCCCAAGCCGTCAGCTTTGTCTTAGCGCTATTAGTATCCATCGCATTCTTTTCTCAAGCAGCGACGTTTCTAAAATTCTCGAATAGCCTAGTTACTTCCATAGGAGATTCCATTTATGTTTCTCTTGCAAAAACCACCGGATTAAAAACGAATGCTCAAGATGGGGTTACCATCATTTCCGAGCAGGTATGGGAAGAGCTCGTATTACGTCCATACACAATGCTTCAGTTCGATGACAGCAAAATCGGAGAGAAAGACCCTCAACTCCTGGATAAAGTGCTCACGACTGCAGCATTTTCAGATGAACGTGAGGAAGCGCTAAAAGAAGCTGTAACCAAGTATCCCAAAGTGGAACAGGAACGTTCGGCCTCGCAAGCCATTATTGTTCTGTTTAACTTGCTCTTTTCAATCGTTATATTAGGTCTTTTCTCGTTTTGGGCCATATCCACCGTATTTATGCGCCTTAAGACACTTATTCATGCCGCCATAATGTCTATCACTCTACTAGCCTCGTTGCTTCCTGGTAGAGAGGCAGGTGTATCCGTTCTTCGAACTCAGTTCATTAAATTGATTGGTACCCTCATTATGACGGCTATGACAATGATCTTCTTACACTTCTCATTGGTATTTGGCCATTTGGTATACGAAATTGTTGCTGTGAAAAGCAATAAAGGCTGGTTTGCCGGCATGTTTATGGAAGCCATCGCCATCTTTATGGTATTTAAATACCGATCTGAAATTAATGGTGTGTTTAGTAGAGCAGCTGGTGTTATTCCTCAGATGCCAAAACAAAAATCGACTGTACTGGATAGCGTGCAACGGAACATTACCCGTTCTATCTATAACGGTGCAACAAACAAAGTAACAGGAATGTTTAATCGTAGGGAACATGAGGGGGTACCCCGATCCTTTAACCCAAGTTCTATTACCCGGGCCGACAACAACCTCAATGATGCAACATCTGCCAGTATGATGCTGCGTTACCAGCGTGAAAAACAAGCTGCAGAAGACGTTGCTGTAGAAAATGGTGAACCGGTTCAATACACGCCATTCGTGAACAAAGTCAATGAAAACCTTAGGAATGGAACAACTAACCCGTTCCGCGGGATGGACAAGGAATGGAAAGATGAAAAAACGCGGCTGAAGGAGATTAAGGACGATGGTGGGGATGTCAAACAAGCCATCTTGTCCCAAGGTGTTCGCGAAGATATGAATGATCAAGAGGTGGCAGCCACGGTATATGGCAATGAGAATGCCATTCGTAAGGCATCCACATTTATGGTTCAACGTCCGCAACGTGCCGTGGATCAGATGCAAAGGGTCAAATCGTTAAATCGAAACCGCAAATTGCAAACGGCCGTCGACGATTTTTGTATGATCCAACTGTTTGATCGGTACAAAGTAGAATACAAGCAAGCGGTAGATACCTCTAATATGACGGACCAACCGGTCCAACATACCGACTTTGTGAAAGAAATGAATGCTAGATTCAAAGAATCTGGTTTAAGCACGAATCAAAAGATCAACGATACGATGCTACTCCGGTCTGGGAGAGTTTCTATTGCTTCCAAATTCGAAGGAATGGAAGAATTCAAAACTTACAAAATGCAATTACTGCAAGCTAATGAAGCATTCCGGAAAGTTAACGTGCCTCAAGAAGGCATTGTTGCTCCTGGACCACAAGTCCGTGTGGCTGCTCCAGCCAATCCGAAGACCATTCTGAAGTCTTTACCACCAATGCCGAATAGCCAGATTCAGGCGACAGCACAGACGATGGAGCAGAAGGCCGCCGTATTACTGAATGTAAAACATTCAGTAGAGACACATTTTGCCCCAAAATCACTCAATTTCAATAACCAGGAATTGAAAGCAAAAATGGATGACTCTGTAGGTAGGCTCAAAGCAGGCATGCGGCCAGAGGATGTAAAAATCAACGTCGACGCTGAAACCAACCAGCGCGTAGCCGTTAAACTTAAAGGGAAGATCTCTACAGAAGTTACGGACGGGCTCCAAGGCGAACTTAAACATTTGAAAACAATGCAAAGGGCGAGAACTGCACCCGTTAACTCGACAGTAGAGAATGTTTCACAACAGATCCAACGAAAAGCTCGCTCAGCACGTACACAATCACTGAAAGCTAAACCATCCGGAGACGAGAGCTAATTTGATGTTTAAGGGAAGTGATTATCCTGACACCTGATACTACTCCTTCGCCTGGCGCAGGCGAAATGCTCAAAGAGCACATTAAGCAGCAGGTCAAAAACAAAGTCAATAAGAAAGCGAAGGAGATCATTGGTAAAACCTTGCTTAAATCCCCCGTGTTTTGGGGGATTATTCTCGGTGTTCTCGCATTCTTTTTAATCTTTTATACCCTAGCTGCAGCTGTTTCATCCGCACAAGAGGTTGCTGAGGAAACCCAGATTTTCGAGGGTATTCTTCCTCCAACCATATACGTACGAAATTTCGAGCAATCGATTACCAGTGATTTTGGGAAGCGCACACACCCCGTAACCGGAGTTGTTGAGTCATTCCATCAAGGAATTGATATCGGTATCCCGGTAGGAACTCCCGTCACCAACTCCTTCGATGGAATCGTGACTAAGGTTAGTTACCCCCGGACCACTGACCCGGATTCCACACAGAATGCTGGCATTTACGTGACCGTGGAAAGCACCAACCCTGAAATTGGGATGAGCAGCCGATACCTTCACCTTAGTAATGCACTTGTCACCACAGGACAACATGTTCGAGCAGGCGACATTATTGGTTTATCGGGTAACACAGGAAGATCCACCGGCCCTCACCTTCATTTTGAAATGATGCCGCAAGGGGAAGAGGCGATTGATCCTAAACCTTATGTGATGTTAATGTCCAAGGTAACGGAGACGGCAAGTATAGAAGCATTTGATATAGCAAAAAAAATCAAGTGGACAAACGAGAACACAGAAGGTTCGGATTTTGTTTCTAACAAAATGATGTACATCAGTAATGTGTATATGACCAGTGCAGCTCCAGGGTTTAGCGATCAGGCAACGACATACATTCGTGAACTTGTATCGGGAGGCACCAACGTTCTCGAGATTCTTGCACCTGATGGAAGTACCATTGAACCGGAAGAATCTCCTCCTGTTCAATTACCACCTGAAATTGGAGGTATGACCAACCCCTTCTTCATTTCTTACGCGGCTGCTGCCCAGGAAGAGGAACGGCGTAGTGGTGTGCCAGCCAGTATTACACTTGCTCAAGCAGCTTTGGAATCGGGATACGGGAAGAGAGCTATATGCAATAATATGTTTGGCATAAAAGCGAATAGTAGCTGGAAAGGGGCTACCTGTATGGCTACAACCCATGAGGAAATTGGCGGTGTAAGCGTGCAGATTCAAGCTAAATTTAGAGCATACAGTAGTCCTGCAGAGTCATTTGCCGATCATTCGAATTTCCTTCTGAAAAATAGCCGATACAAAAGGGCGTTACAGATGGAGAATCCTTTTGACTTCGCAAATGAACTGCAACGTGCAGGATATGCTACTGATAGTCAATATGCCAACAAATTGAAATCGATCATGATCGGCCAGAATCTAATCGCTTTAGATATGAACCGAGGTGTTGATCCAGTCACCGGGGAACCGTATGCAAGTAATCCATTCGGGAGTGGGCCAAGCTCGGGTTTAGTAGACTCGATTACGATCACATTTGGGTTAAGACAATACTACGGAACTCCTGCAACGCTAGGGAATTCAGACAGTCCTTTTAGAGACCCGGACAACGGAAATACGATTGTCAATTTGGAAAATTATAATCGTGTGGTAAACTTGGGATATGGGGATTTAAATCCTCCTAGAATCTATATGAAAGACATTCCGGAGGCTATAAGCGTCACTGTTAATTCATCCGATAAGGATGCTTTACTCGTAACTAATGTCCAGTATATAAAGGGGAAATACTGATGAGATCACAAACGGTCGATTTAAACTTTAATTTCTTCATGATGAACTTTGAGATTACATTCAACGGAGTCCGTGCCTGGTTAGAAATGGCCGGCCATCCCATGACAGATATAGAGCTGTTTCAATTGCTACTGTCCCCCGAACAACTCACAGAATCGGATGAGTCTGAAATTCTTCGTACGCTTATTTATCGGTATGAAGATGTTTTCTTTCAAGCCAATCGTCTCTCCATGAATGAAGATGTAGATGTACCGGTTACCGATACGGATGAACCCTTGCATCAATTGCTACTTCGCATACTCCAATACAAGACCCTTCACGGTGAGCAAAATGCACTTATTGAACTATATTTAATACTACAAAATGATAAAATTTCAGATGCCCCTTTGTATCCTTCACTACATGATTACTTCGGACTTCATTTATGATAATCGGAAGAGCCCCTAAAAAGGGGCTTTTTTGTTTCAACGGCATCAGATAAATGAATTATAATTCATTTATGATTCGAAGCTGAAAAGAGATTTTACAAGTTAATTCTAGTAATTATTATGCAACATTAATGGTTTTAATTAGGTGTTTATTGAAGTCTTATTTAGTATACTTGTCTTAAATTAGAACTTTAAAGAAGGAGAGATCACTTTTGAATTCTAGATTACTGGTTGATGCAACTGATTTAGTCCAATGGGCAGATAGACGCGACTCGCAATCTGTACTCCCTCAGCTTATTCGGAGTTTAATACTCTCAAGTAGTGACCATATTGAAAAGATTAGTTTTGCTGCAGGGGAAGGAGTAAGCCTAGGAGGTTGGGATGGCGTTACTATTGCGGAGGAAAGTGATAGTTTTGTCCCAAAAGGTACAACGGTGTGGGAAATGGGTGTAAACAGATCCGTCAAAGGAAAAGCGGATGACGATTATGAGAAACGAAGTCAGAATCCTTTATATATGATTCCCGCACAAACAACCTATATTTTTATCACACCAAGGCGATGGAGGGATAAAGAAATATGGACTGTCGAGAGGAAGAAAGAAGGAATTTGGAAGGACATACTAGTCTATGATGCTGATGATCTCGAAACATGGTTAAGACAAAACCCTACTGTTCATGTTTGGTTATCTATACTTTTGGGTAAGCACCCCCAGAATTGTACAGATTTGAATAGTTATTGGACAGATTGGTCAGAGGAAACTCAACCTAACATCTCACCAGAGATGGTTTTAGCTGGACGTGAGCATATAAAAACAGAAATAGTACATTGGCTAAAAAATGCACATGCCCCACTTAGAATACAAGCAGATACACGTGATGAAGCTATAGCTGTATTTGCTGCCTCCATTAGTCTACTTCCCAAAGTTGAAAAGGATTTTAATCTAACAAAGGCAATAGTTGTAAACACTCCAGAGGCGTGGACCTATCTATCATCTTCACAAAATCAACTAATACTTATTCCTGCATTTGATTCCGAAGGTTTAAGTCGTGCAATTAGGAACGGCCATCACATCATGATACCTTTGGGACGATCAGATAGTACAACGTCAGACACTATACAGATCCCTCGTCTTTCACGTGATAGAGTGACATCCATTCTTATCGACAAGGGATTAGATGAGCACCAATCACGTGAACTTGGACTTTTAGCTCGAAGAGGACTTACTACATTCCGTCGACGCACGGCGCTTAGTCCAGAGATCAGGCAGCCTTTATGGGCCCGGCCAGGTGAAGCGCGATCTTTGGTTCCACTTTTATTAGCAGGTGCTTGGAACGAAACAAAAGATGGTGATAAAGAGAGCCTTAATGAGTTAGCACAATGTCCATATGATGAGCTTAATGAAGTGCTAGTAAGATGGGCAAACGAGTCCGATCCTCCTATACGTCGTATAGGTCACGCATGGTACGTAATTTCAAAGGAGGATGCATGGTCACTTTTGATTCGTTCTATTACACCAGCTGATATTGATAAATTTAGAACCGTGGCTATTAAGGTTCTTAGCACAAGTGACCCTGCGTTTGAACTGCCTGTTGAGGAGCAATGGATGGCAGGGATCCTTGGTTATAACGCCAACTACTCAGGACTTTTTATACGCAATATAGCAGATACACTAGCATTTATGGGGTCAAGGGAAGATACTTTTCATAATGGTATTATCTCGTTGAGAGTTACTGCCTCCAATATTATTTATGAATTATTTAGTAATTTGAAGGGGAATTGGCGAGCATGGTCTACATTATCTTCTGTTCTCCCACTTCTAGCAGAAGCAGCACCGGCTCAGTTTCTTGAAGCACTGGAAAATGAAGTACTTAATGAGGATTCAATTTTAAAACTATTCAATGATCAAAAGGACTCTCGGTTTGGTTCTTCTCCACATACTGGGTTACTTTGGGCACTGGAGACACTCGCATGGAATCCAGAACACCTTGGTAGGGTCGCTTTTTTATTAGCTAGGCTAAGTAGAATAGATCCTGGTGGAAAATTATCCAATCGGCCTAATAATAGCCTTCGTGAGATATTTTTGACTTGGAATCCCAAAACTTCTGCTTCTATCGACCAGCGTATACAAATCTTAGAGATGATTATACAAAGAGAGCCGACCGTTGGCTGGGAATTATTATGCAGGTTACTACCAGAGTTTCATGGAGTTGGACGCAGCACGACCAAACCAAAATGGAGGGACTGGGCTCCAGATCAAAGGAGAGATGTCTTAATAGCAGAGTATGACAGAATGACACATGAGATTGTAAAGATTTTATTAGCAGAAGTAGGGGAGTCCGGTGAACGTTGGAATGAAATCATTCAATCTTTACCAATGTTACCTTTAGAGGACTTTGAACTTGTATTAGACGAACTTAATAGACTAGGTGATACTGGCATCGGTTCAGAAGATAAAGGGCTTATATGGAACTCACTCAGAAAAATAATATCAAAACATCGTTCATTTCCAGATGCAGACTGGGCTCTTCCTGCAAATTTTGTAGACCGTATAGAGGAAACTTTTAATAAATTCGAACCAGTCGAAACCTCCTCTCGTTTTAGTTGGCTCTTTAGCAATTCACCTGAATTGCCAGAGGGGCGTGAGAGGGAATGGGAAGAACGTTTGCAAAAGCTTCATGAAGCAAGAACATCTGCATTGACTAGTATTTATGAAAGAGGTGGAATTAAGGAAATTATTCACCTCTTAAATAATGTAGAGCAACCCTATCAGTTTGGTTCAACACTTGGGGAACTCCGCCTGATTGAAGAGGAAGAGGATAATCTTCTTTTAGAATACTTGGACTCTGCTGATAACAAACTGGCTCAATTTGCTCGTGGATATATGCTAGGTAGTATCAAGTGTCTTGGAAGTAGTTGGGCTCTAAAAAAATTGGAAATTCACAACAATTGGGAAGCGAATAAAAAAGCAGAGATTCTAATGTTCCTACCTGCTAATGAGAGTACTTGGAGTTTGCTCGGCAAACTAGGTGACGAGGTTGAAAAAAAATACTGGTCGCTAGTCTCTCCATATTCTATAAATGAGAAAGACTTAGAAACAGCCGTTACTAAGTATATACAATATGAATTGCTATTTTTGGCAATTGAATTACTAGCTCTTCAAAAAGAATATGCCAAACCTAATCAAATAACCGAGGCCTTGACAAAACTTCTCTCTCTATCTCCAAACGACAATTTACCATCCAATTCGTTCTCTTACCATATTTCTGAGTTGTTTAGTAAACTTGAGAGTTGTGAAGATATTGACGAGGGAGAATTAGCATCATTGGAGTGGGCATACTTACCTGTTCTAGATCAATATGGCCATACTCCTAAGCTTCTTCATCGCGAACTATCCCGTAACTCAAATTTTTTCTCAGAAGTAATATCGCTGGTTTATAACTCAGAAAATGAGGAGTTAAAAGAACCTACCGCCGGAGAGCTTCAGCGTGCATCACAAGGTGAAGACCTCTTAAAATCATGGCGTACTTTACCAGGATTAAAGGAAGATAATTCTGTTAATAAACAAGAGTTATTTGATTGGGCAAGCAACTCTCTTCAAGCGACTTTTGAATCCGGAAGAGGTAAGTATGGGGCTAGGTATATTGGTGAAATCTTAAGTGCATCTATTGTGGGAGAGGATGGAGGATGGCCTCACGAAGCTGTTCGGGATGTAATTGAACAATTTAGCAATAAAGATCTTGAATTAGCGTTTACTAGAGAATTGTATAACAGTAGGGGAGTTGTTACTAAACAGGTAAATGAGGGAGGGTTACAGGAAAAGAAACTTGCCGATAAATACAATGAGTACGCAAAAATTTCTGGTTCACGTTGGCCACGGACAACTGCACTACTCCGTTCTATCGCTGAAACATACAACAGAGAGGCTCAACAGGAAGATATGAGTGCCGAATTAAGAGAAGATTTAGATAACTAATGAATTATTAGGCCCGAGGTTAACTTGGGCCTTTTTATTTCCACAGGAATAAAGACTCGCAAGAGATCAAACGACTGGTATATTAATAAGCTTCCTAACTCATTTAAAGTTCTTTCCACCTTTCGACCCCGAAAACTGCTTATTTATCTTTATCTATACGCTTTTTACTCTTTTGACTTTTTTGTTCACGTTCTAATATCTTTGGCTCATAGAAGGTACGCATCACAATTTCATGAACCTTTATGTACCTACCCGTACTTTTTATCAGACCCATTTCCTCAAAAACCTTTAACTTTCCTAAATGGCGATCCTGTTTAATGGTCCCTGGACGTAGTCCCCACTTTGGCTCAGCTTCGTTTGTTACCATTACTTTGTCCATTGCTGACAAACAATTCGTACAGAGGGTCATATGAGTCGGCCGCATTCTGTTGTATTGATAATTCAACATCACTGGCTCCTCATGTTCCTTAATCCAGTTATTACACTCCGTACATTGCTTTTCCGTCTTCAAGAAGGTGAACCGTTCGAGCCGAAAACGTAAATCATTCAACTGGTGATTCAATAAGCTCTGCACTATATAGTTAATTTCTGACGGGAGATTTTCACTAATTTTTTTATAATCCTCGATGGTTCCTTCAAGATCATCAATCTTTTTCCGCATATCTTCAACGATGGACAATTTGATTCCTCCAAAACACTAATAATAGACTAATTCGTACTTTATTATATACTAATTCGGCTATTTATTTCATTCGGACACTTAAATATGTTCCTGGTGGGTGAGATAGTTCATGAAATTAATCGTTTATAACCTTTTTTCACACGGAGAAGTTAAACCCCACACTCCCTCTCAATAAACCCTTAGTAACAAGAGCCCTTTTAAATATTGATTCTATCCGTCAAGCCTCCTCAATTTATACAAAAGGTGCATAAGTAAAGAGTATTTAGGGAAAGTCTATCAATAATTGCGAATGGAGGGTGTATCATGATACTGAGTGAATTGGAAAATGTATTGAGATCCGGAATAAATGGGACGGATTTTACTTTACCTGTACGCGAGGAACTAAATTCAATTGCAATACCTAATGACCTTCAATTTCTTGATTTGCACGGGGTAACTTTAAGCGAAGCTTCACTTGAAGTATTCAACGAGAAAAGTATTGTTATTCGTGGATCCAGACAATTGGATATGGGTTCAGTCACCGTAACGCTCGAGTTTTTTCTTATAAATGATTCCCCTCAAATGACTTGTACCGTGAAATTTCTAACCGGATGGAACCCTTCTGGACTCTCATCCTGGCTAAACCACAGCCTATCACTAATACAAGCTTCCTTCACTCTAAATGATATTATTTTTGTGTTCGCTTCGGAAAATTCTTCTCCAGTACCTTCAGACATATCTAAAATTGCTCCTCAACTTGCCAGTCTTGATAAGGGAAGTCATCTGTTTGCTTCCTTAGACATCAACGGTGGGGTATTTTCAACTATTCAAAATTTCCTTGGAAATCTAACACCACTGTATTTCTTTGTACCTTGGACATCAAATGAATTCAATGGACCTATAGAAGCGCTCTTGCCATTTGAACTCCCATCTTCAGGCATAGTTAGGTTTGTAAACCCAAAAGTGAAAATCGGTTCAGACAACTTTGGAATTGAATTGCAACTTCAATTGGCAATGCAACAAGATATTTTATTACTTTCTGGAGGTAGTTCAGTTCATTCAGATAGTAATGTTTCATTTGAATTTTTGTTGATTGGTGTTCAAAAACCTGGTCAAACACCCTCAGAATCGTCAGAATGGGCAGATCCTTTCGGGTTTAACGGCTTTACCATCCGGAAATTTGGAGCACGAATTGAAGCAGGTAATCAAGGAACTGAATTAAGCATTTCCGGAGAAATTATGTTGGGAAATGAAGGAGATCCAGACACGATCATTCTTGCTGCAGGTGCAAGTTTTTTAATCGGGCAGGCTCCTAAAGCGCTAATGGCATCTATTCGAGAAGGATCTGATTCACCGGAAGGATTCCCACTATCTCGGTTTGTGGAATATTTCACGCGACTACCTGTCGGTAACTTTGTTCTTCTTCAACAAATTCGTATTCGAGAACTGAGCTTCTATATCGTCTCAGATCCAGAGGGCTTTAGCCCACCAACAGAACCAGAAAAAACATACTTTGGACTTGCTATGAAAGCGTCTGTTTCGTTGTTTGGTATTTCCTGTAAGGCCGCTTTAGAGTTCCAACAAAACAAGGGCTTGAAGGTAGAAGGTGAACTTGGAATCATTGAACTTGGGGAAGTCCTTCGGATTACAGATCATTCCGGTACGAGAGGACCCATTTTTATCGTTGATACAACTCAACCTAATGAAGCAACCGAAAATAACGGTTATGTGTACCTTTCAGCAACGGTATCGCTATTCGGTATATCTCAGGGAGTACTGATAAAAGCACTCGAGGATAGCTTTGTGTGTGTGCTTGACTTCAAGGTTGCTGGCATTTCAGATTTTCAATTTGCGTGCAAACTTAATAGTACAGAAAGCTTTGAAGGGAGGGCTAGCTTCTTCTTTGATTTCAGTTCACAAACAATTGAAATCAGGGCTTATGATCAGGTTGTTGCCTCTTTAAACTTAGGTTTCCATGTAATTGCGGATATGGCTGTTTCTATGAATCAACAGGCATTTTCTCTAGATCTCAGAGCGGGACTTAGGCTAATGGGTATTCCAGATATATCTATATCCCTAAACTACAATAGGCCTATTCCCAGCTTAACTACACTTCCTGAGGCAGTCCTGGATTCCATTCAAAAGCAGGCCGAGGAGGTATTCCTTACATCATTCAGGGATCCTAAAATACTCTTAGGACTTGCCGCAAATGGTACTCTTCAATTAGCCAGGGAGGCTGGTGATCTAATTAAAAACGTGTATAACAAATCTTTTGAGGAAGCAGCAAAGTTATTTCTTGATGTGGGGCTTGATTTAGAACAAACAACAACCGCCTTCGTCGAAGTATTTAAAATCGACCCTGCTGCTTTGGGCCAGAAACTAAAAGATATAGGGTATCCAATCCAAAAAATCGCCACTATCTGGCAGAAAGCTTCTAACAAGACTTCAGACCAGATGGTTCATGATATTCTAAATTTGGGTTTTCCATTTTTCGAAGCTGCGACTGCATTAAGAAGTCTAAATGTCGATCCTGATTTTTTCGGCAATGTGTTAGGTGAGCTCGATTTCACCGCTGAGGACATTGTGTCAGGTCTCAGAATTATGAACTGGCCTGGAAATAATGATGATGCTATCACTTTAAAGTTAAAACAATTGGAAAGACCAGCTCTAGAGATTGCTGAGGCATTTAAGAATCGGCTTGGCCTTGATGAAATAGAAGTTGGTAGAAAGCTAAAATCAGCTGATTTTAAGCTAGAGGATATTGCTAATGCACTTGTACGGGCTTGGGATATCGTTCCGGATAATATGTGGCGAATTTTATGGCAGTGTCAATATGACATACCGAGTATTAGTAAGGGCATTCAAATTGCGGCTATTTTCGATTTCCATAAAAGAGGAATACAAGATCTTGACCTATCTTTAACCCTTAACGCTGTGGGTAAAGCCTTAAAACAATACTATAATAATATGGATGATATTACCATTGGTATTGATAGTGCCTTTGATGTCCCTCGTGAAAGACTTGCCGTATTATTTCATGAGATTGGATTTCCAGATGATGCGATAGCTTTACAAGCCCGCCTAAAATGGAATTGGAACGCCCAGCATGTTTTCGATATATTTACGCAGCATATGGAAATCAATCCATCTGTTCTGGGGGAGATTTTGACTAAAGCCGATTTCCCAGACCGAAATTCAATATCAATGGGAGATGCACAAAGAACTTTAGGTGATATTATTTCGAGAGGTGGTGATATCCTTGGACTATAATTATCGAATATACGTGGAATTTCCGAAAGAACGCAACACTAAAGGACAACTAAAACTTACAGACTTTTCTGGCACATTGAAGTGGGGACCGGTAGACGCGCTTGGTCGTGGATCGAATTGTGAAGAGAACGGCAAAAATCATTCCAACTGGATGAACAAATATGCAGATATCCCTACTGGAGAATATGAGACTTCAATCGCAGATGCTGAGCCAGGCACTACATTCGGACCCAATAAAAGGGTTTCTCTTCACCCCGCTTTGAATGGAAATGCAAAACTTGCAGAAGAGGCAGGTCGAGATCAAATAATGATCCATGGCGGAGAGTTGGCAAAAGATCCTTCCACCCCATGGTATCCACTTAAACCGACATACGGATGTATCCGGCTCTTTGATACCGATCAAGAACAATTGATTAAGGAGATTGAGAAGCTTGGCGGTGGAAAAGGTATTATTACCATTACCGATGTGTGACCAGAAACATTTGGTAAATCAACAGGTTAGGGATAACTATTATCCCTAACCCCCCACAACCTCAATTAGATAGTATTATAATTGAATTATAAATATAATCCCCATCTAAATTCAGTGCAAATTCTAGACATAATTCTCTTCTCCTATTGTCGATTGTTTCCAATTCCTTTATACTGTGAATATTACGATTAACGATTAATTTTCTCGGCTGAAGTATTCAGCTGCAGACGGAGAATGTTGTCTACCAGACAACTCATAGAAAATTGCCTTGGAGTAAATAAGAGTATGGCTATTCGGTCATGCCTTTTTTAACATCCAGGGCTTTTTTGCGTTCATAAAAAATACTACCTAGGGGGCTACAGCATTGGATCACATGCAAAAATTTTGGTTGGATGAAATGGAACGAATTCTTAAAGGCGTTAATAAAATTGATGGGTACATCACAACGATTTCTCCTCACTATATCAATGACCGTTTAAACAATCCGGCTTATCCTAATCGGATCTATGACGAACTTGATATTGTATGGGCAATCGCTCATGGAAAAATCGTTGAAGGTTATGATTCAGGGGAAAAGGGTAGAAATCCTGAGCCTGAGCGAACCGTAATGGGGCCGGCTACATCCGGAGATTGGATTGTCATCATTGTGCTGATGAAAACAGATAAACGCTTCATCGTAAAAACAGTTTATCCTGTGAACAACAACCCAAGATATACGAAGTACATACCAGGGTCTTAGAAAACCTAACTCCTGGTAAAACCTTTGGAGAAAATGAAGTCTCATGATAAAATAAAGGTCATAGGAGGGATGCTGAATGAGCTCTCAATGTGACCGGTGTAAAAAGGAGATTATACAAATGACAACAACAAGCGAGCGCCCATTTAACGGTGGGACATTAATTGTTACGGATGTGCCTGTAACAAAATGTGGTTGTGAAGAAGAGGTGCCTCTTGCCGATAGTGCGTTGATGGCTGGCTATGCCAGAATGCTGACTACGCACAACATCGTCGGTAATGTTACCGTATCCCTGAACGAAATTGCGAAGAATTTTTCGCTTCAGGATTTCTTGCCACGTAACGCTGCTTTGTAGAACGTCAATTGAATCTGGAGATTAAAGGATACTGCCTGCGGCAGTGTCCTTTTTTTATTGCCTAAAAACAGGAGGGATCCCACGTGATCATTAAAAGAATCGATATCAGATTGAACGGAGAAAATCTCTTTGGCGGTCTAGCTTTCGTCAAGTTTGAGGAAGAGGACACGGAGCTTTGCTTTGATTTCGATGTGGTTATCCGTAATGGACTGCTCGTGATCGTTGGTAAACAAAAAAAGATTCCGGAGAAGACAATTACTCAATTGGAAAAACAATTGAAAGTGTTATTCCGAAAAAAGAAAGTCCCTCGCACCATCGGCTCATACACATTCAAGGCGCCAACAGTAAAGGAGGCCATCTGATGCGTAGCATCCAGAAAAAGGTCTGTCTGGTGGTCAATATGGGCGATTTCGAACGGCATATGGGGGAGAATCTTACCCTGGCTAAACAACATGGCCAGCAAGTGTTCACCCTAACCGGCGATGGAATGGCAGATATCGAAGAAGCCCCACGAGTACCGGTAAACATCATGAAATTGACGACACCGGAACTTCAAATATGGTCTTCCTTGATTAATGAACAGATAGTTGAACTTGGTATTCGCTCTGAAGATATGGTCATTTTCGCAGTTGGTCAATCATTTCGAGGGATTCTCCCGATCGGAACCATGATCAACCATGACCTGCGAATTGGAGCGTGAAACAGATGCGAATTCGAACTATTGCATTCAAATGGCATGTGGAAGCTCCAATCGGAGCCGTGGAAGCTGTTATTCGTCAGCTTGGATTTCAGCTAAAAAAACAATCTTGGGAGAGAAAAGTAGGGGGGCATGTCTTGGCCATCGAGCATCGTGCTCGCATGAGTAGTTCAGAACGATCCTATTTCTGGCTACGTTTCTACCAGCCTGCTTCATCTGCAGACAAGACATTAGTCAGTAGAGCTTTATCGGAGTGGTTCTATGCCATGAATGGGCATTTTGTTACAACAGTCAACTGGTTCCAAGTGGCCTTTGACACAGAACCGATTCGTACCGTTCATGGCTACAAACAAAGTTCCAACAGTAGCATATGGACCAAAGTAGATAAGGATTCAACTTGCTTTAGTGTATATCCCCTTTACGATTACTTTCTCTTCGAAGTAAGAAACCTGGATATCCGCAACGGCATCCGTCACCAACTTTATGCCAAGTGGTTGGACGAAGTTGAATTCAACATCCAAGGAAACGAGAAAACAGATGATCAGATTGGCTTTAATCTCGTAGGTTAGAGAGCAATTTACATGAAGGAGTGGGTTATGATGGCAATGTCCGAGGTTGAACATGGAAACATTCTAACATATGTGAGCAACTTACCTTCGGATATCAAAGACAACATCATCCAGTGCATGAATAAATGGACTAATGGGGAACAAGCATATGGATACATTCATCCTGTACAGGTTTGCAGCAATCTACTAGCTTTACAAACCAGAATGCCTTTTCTCAGCGACCAACAGACCATGGATCTGACGATCCTGAAAATGCACTTACAACATAAGATTCAGTAGGAGGATTCAATAATGAGCAAATACTTGGGACAGTTAGTAACCGTTTTTTCGGGAATGAACGGAGCAGAATTGGCTAAAGGGAGAGTCGTCGCATTTACAGAAGGAACTCATACCCTATATGTGATGAACCCTCAAACAGGACATGAAACTTCCATAATGATTCAGGAAGATACCCTGGTGAAGGTTTTGACGAACTAATCACATGCCAGCCGCGTACTTGCGTCTAAAAATACATTAAATCAGAGGAGGGAGTCCTTCTGCCGAGCAATTGAGGCAGATGCCTCCTCGGTTTGGGCGATAAACAATGAACATGAACAACATTCGAATGATGAGATTACAATACCAGGCTGCGCGCCGTAAAAAGCTACTGTCTTATACGGTGATTGGTCGTATCCTTTCTCGGAGTTAGTTGACTGTTATTCATCATGGAGCTTAAGAAAGGGTCTCGATTTAACCGGGGCTCTTTCTTTGTATTTAAAGAACAAAAGGAGACTGTCATATGAAATTACTTCGCATCGTTATCAAGGGATATAAGAATTACGTCAACCATACCATGGATCATGTCTCGGACCCGATTACGTATTCAAAGGAGATTTGTGAAGCGATCGTGTGGGCTGTAAAAGGCTGTGATTTGCAGGGACGAACCAGAACAAAAAAAGAATTTCAGTGGAATACAAATGAAACCTGTGTAGAAACAACCTGGATGATCCGTGAAATACCTGTAACGATTATGCGTTCAGTGTCTCCGCGAAAGTCTCATCTCAAGGTGGACGACTCGTTGGTTACGCAGAACGATGTGGATAAGTTATTCGGTCCTTCCGATTTATTCTTATCTATTTTCGTCCCAGGTTTTTTCGTTCAATGTTCCCCCAAACGGCAGCGTGCCACCCTTATGTCCTTATTACCGAAGGCTGATGGTGCAAACGTTCTGCAGCTTATGGATCCTCAGCAGCGAGAATGGATTACTAACCATTCTGATCCCGGAGTACATCTGCAGGATCTGAGGACGGAATACCAGGAATGGGAGGAATATATACAGGACCGCCAATCCCAAATTAAAAAGTTGCGAGTAGCAAGCCATTTAAACAATCAAGATTGTATAACAGAACTTGCTGCACTAAAAGACAACCTTCAAACGACTATTGCGAAAAGTGGGCCGAGTAAGCCTGACTGTTTGATGGAATGGGAAGAGGAGCTGAAGAAGTTAGGGGACAGATATCGGAGTGAACATGCTCAGTGGCATAAACTCTATTCTTGGCGCCCTATACAACATCAGGACATGGAAAAACGAATTCGTGTACTGCAGGAGAAAAAGAACTCGTGTCAAGACTTGCTCAATGCCGGGAAACAGCTTAGGAAAGACATTGAGCGGGTGCGCCGACAACATGGAGAAGATCTCTCCTGTTTTGCCAAAGAGAAAGCAGAAGAGATCAAACATCTCGAAAAAGAAATTCACCGGCTACAATCAAAGCAGGCGATGCATGAAAGTGCCCAACGGGCTCAAAAAAAACTTCCCGAACTGGAGGAAAAGCTCCACGAGGCACATGAGGAACTTGCACATCTTCGTATTCAAATTGAAGCCTACGAAACGTTTTTTTGGAGATATGCAGAATTTCAAGTTAGTTCAGCCAACAAGATTATGAATTTAGCTGAAATTAAGATACAAAAGCGGAAGTTACGCGGTGAAACGGTGTTCCAGTACAAATTATTGTACGAAAGAAGAGATTATGATTTTACATTGTCTGATCTCACACAAATTTCCCAAGAGCTTTCCCGTTTGGAGCAAAATAATGTGGGCTTCCACTACCCGGTATTCAACCTGGTAGAACCAGCTCAACATGTTAAAAATATCATAGCGTAAGTAGATTATAGGGATAGTAGCCTCCAGCCGCTGTCCCTATTTCTATTACAAAGGAGGAAATAAGATGGAATTATTATTGGTGAGTGTTACCGCGGTGATTGTGTTTGTTTTGGCAATCATCCTGGGTTCCCTGTTGGTGTCATTGAAAAATAAGATTAGAGGGCGCTACCTCAATCGTTATTATGCTGTCAGTTACAAAGGTGAGGGTGTCTACGAGTTACACTTCACCCCTGTACTTGGGTTCTATTATGCATCCCCCCCCAAGTACTTCCATTTAAGAATGGCAGCAGAGCAGAAATTCAAAATCCTGTACCCGGATATGAGTCTTATCTCCATTACTGTAACCCTGCATAGATACTATGAAAAACGCGGTATTCACGGTGCTCTGATCAGTCAAACCCGTATTTCCCGCTTCGTGAACAGACAAATGAATTACTTTATTGTTCTGTGCAATCTTGCAAATTACAAGAAACGGACAAATTCTGAGGAATGGAGATGGCTTCATCTATTTAAGCGGATACGGAATAAAACACCACGGAAATATTGGATTATCGATTGCCGTGAACACGAGGAGAGCTAATATGCAGATATTTAAGGAGCTGATCCAAAGTTTGGTCCAAGCCATAATCAACGTATTTGGCTTGGCCTGCTGGGTCAACGTATATAGCGTTACTAGAGCGTTTGGTGGTACTGACGAAGGAGGATCTTGGTATTATCGACAATATGCATGCCTTTATAGTAGACAGGTTTGGATCTGGGAGTCAGACGCCACTCTCTTGATGCTTAGGCGACAATATGAGAGGCTCGCTTGGGGACATGTTACATCTCGGACACAAGGTTCTGAGATAGAGGTAAAAGTAGAGCATAAAAAGGCAGCGCAACAATACATGACGCGGTCATTATGTAATCCTCACCATGTACCTCTGCCAAAGCCCGAGGAATCAACAGGCCTTTCTCGCTCAGATATTCGGCCTAAGCCAACTATACATGGCGGTATTAGAACTAAATCATCTGCCGCGGGGAAAAGGAAGCTACGTAGTTCATTAACGTACGAGCGCAAGTGTTCACGCTGTAAAGGATCCGGAAAGACACGATACAAACACGTTGAACATGGCATTTGCTTTCAATATAACGGCCACGGGAAGATTAGATACACTAAACAGGCGATTGCCTATTAAGCAATCATAGGGGGTATTCTAGGTGTTTGTTGAAAATCATTTTCAAAAGGATGTATATGAAATAATGAGAAGAGATTATTTAAAGACATTAACGAAAGATGAACTTAGACGGTCTCGAGTACATTGTCAGGAGATACTGTCTCGGTTTGATTCGATGCCCGCTCATGATAGAAATCAGTTTATTGCAGCTGAAATTATGGGATGGTCGTTTCGAACTGAGAATCCTCATTATTACATGACGCAGGAAGGGTATCTTAGAACGGAGGCTTTCCAGCCGGCTGAGGACCTTGCATCAGCATTCCTTGTCTTTGAATATATTCTCATCGAAGATAAGACTGTACTTATGCCTTGTGGATCCGGCAACGGGCGGTATTGGGCAGTCTATTTTGAAGATGTATTTCTAGGGGTAGGGAAGACCAAAGAGACAGCGATCTGTAAGACGTCCATCATCATTAATGACGCAGTCGTCATGAAAATGAATACGGAATAATGAGAAAGACCCTCTTTAGAGTATTAGATGTCGACTCATATCGCATCCATGCCCTGGAGAGGCCTTTCTTTTACTGGACTTGAACAAATCGAGGGAAGTCTACCATCAGGGCTACAGTGCTACATCTGGCAGCTCTGGGATTAGAAAGGTAGTATGACATTCAAACAACGATTGATATGTTTGGTTGATACTACGCAATAGGTTTGAGGAGAGGTATAATAAGGAGACTTGGGGAAATTTATACTTTCTATTGATCAATAGATATCGTTATAGATGGAACAGGAGGAGCAGTATGTTTTATTATGGTTGGATGGTTATCGGGTTTATGAGTATAGCGGGCTTGGCTACCATGCTACACTGGTGGAAACCTAATTGGTATTCTGCGAATATAGTTAATATCCGGAAATCATCCTATGCTATTATGGCACTAACTTATGGGGGAATGATTCTAGCTGGCCATATTCTACTTAATGACTGGGTAAAGGCAGTTCAATTCGCAAGTATTGCTATTTTTATTGACCTTGCCATTCTAGAGACACCCAGCATCTCGAAGATTGGAAATACGGAATTCAAAAAAAATGATCTTGTTATTGCTTCAGTAATTGAGAACAGTACAGACATAATTACTGCCTATTCTCACAAAGTAGATCAATTCACCACAGTAGTACAGTATACGGAGCATCATTTTTCTGAATTTACGGAGGAGCAAATCGAGGAACTGCCCAATTGGGAGATATACTCAGTTTTATTAAAGGAGTACCTCAGTTTATATACGGATACTTTTGGACTCCGCATTTCCACGAAGAATTTCACTTATTCAAGTGATGTTGAAATTCGGAAGCAAAAGATACTTGACCTACTTACCCCCATAGAACGGATGAATAATTTAAGCATATCTGGTGATTTAAAAGAAACCATTGCCGCTGAATTGACTAAGGGAGCATCTTTTGTCTTAGAAGAAGATAAGGTAGTATTGGCTCCATTCTATGGAACTACTAATAGCTTTATCGTGACCATTCAAGCACATGAGACGAATGCCGTTGTTTCTAGTATGGATGTCAAGAATATCATCAATCTAGTCCAAATCTTTGATTGGTTCGTAGACGAATAGTGTGGTATATTAACTATAAGAGGTGATTACAATGACACTTTTTAAATCGAAGTTGAATCGGTTAAATGTTATGAAATATAAAGAAGATCGTCCAAAAACAAAGATTGAATCAAATGCGGAATTGGAGAAAATAATAAAAGCTAACGAACGTGCTCTCCAATTACTAAAAAATAGATAATTACTCTAGAACTTGTCTAAGGTGTTCCTATGATCTATTCATAGGAACACCTTTTTTATATATTGTTACATCGACTGGTAGACGGAAGGTATATCCGGCTTTCTTCTTGAGCAATATATTAATAGAAATCAAGGAAGAGAGCTGATTACCATGAAAAAGCTTGGAAAAAGGAGTAGTTCCACTTTAAAACCGAAAACGTCGATTCCCGACTGGACTTTGAAAAAGATTCTTGAGCAGAATAAAAAGGCGCTGGACATCTTGAACAAGCGTAAGTAAATATAAGATGCTTAGTCACAAACACAGTAGATAAATGATAATGTAACTCAAATGAATAGGTGCCTTTTCCAAGTTGAATTTCGGAAAAGGCACCTATTCATTTGAGTTACTTTTAATTTGATTGGAAATTAAAACACAGAAAACATCAACATATAGTATAATACAATTAAGATAAATACTACATAAGCTAAAATAGGATCAGGTGTTCGCAAAAAAACTATTGACTTTTTCCAACTGCAGGATTACGATTGTATAGGAAAATTGATCCATGGTAATGATTAACCAATTCCTATTACTCTGCACAGCAAGATCAGATCGGTAATTATAGATTTGTCTACTTTTTTATAATTTGCTCAAATAATGAATATATATGACATCGTGAGAGGATGAAGTTTTATGCCGCATAATCAGAGCCAATTCGAGGGTTTTCATGATGCAATCAAACTAAGCGACGAGTCTACCATCTTAAAGGAAAAAAGAGATATCATTATCGAACGTCTATCGGAAAAAATGCCAGCAGCTGCTAAGTCATATACAACATTTAATCAAGGTAGCTATGCGATGAAAACTGGTATTAAACCTTTAGACGGAGAAAGTTACGACATTGACCTAGGACTTTATTTTAAAATGTCAAAGGAAGATGCGAATCCTCTTGAGGCAAAAACTTGGGTCTATGATGCACTTGTGGGTCACACAAATAACGTCGTAATGAAAACCCCCTGTGTAACTGTTACATATGCTGCTGGGTATCATGTTGATGTAACAACATATGCATCAGAGAATAACGATGGAAAGGTGTATTTAGCAAAAAGCAAGTTAGGAAGTACTCTAGAAAAACAAAGTTGGGATGAATCAAACCCTAAAGATTTAATTAAAGAGATTAGAGAAAAATATTCGGACCAAGATGACAGAAAACAATTCCGTAGGATTGTTCGTTATCTTAAACGTTGGAAAGATGTTCAATTCAAAGGAACTACCTATGGTAAGCCTACTGGTATTGCTTTAACCTCCATTGTGTATCATAATATGCAAGTTAAAACAGAGATTGTAGACTTTTTTTCTGGAGAAAAAAAATATCGTGACAGTGAAGCTCTCGTCCATCTTATCTCTACGTTTCTTTCAACTTTCACCACTAAATGGGAGATTGAAGAGGGTGAGATTGTTCAATATCCATATGTTGAAGTAAAGTTACCAGTTGCTCCTTATCCTAATTTGCTCGAAAGAATGACCCTAAAACAAATTAAAGCATTCAAAGAGAAGTTAGAGAACCTTCTTGCTTGTCTTATTGAGGCAAGAGATGAGGTCGATAGCGCAGATGGGGCAACTATACTTAGAAAACAATTCGGAGACGATTTCCCTGTGCCTTCGAAAGATCCTGGGCAAAGAGCTGCAGTTCCAGCTATAATTCCGTCAACTGAGTCAGCGTAAGAGAAGAGGGATGTGTTATGAACATATTTGAAAAGACTATAGACTACATCAAAAGATATGGACAACCATTTGTAGAAGATGTAACTTTGATTCCCGAATCGTCCCTCAAACAATACCGACGTAATATAAAATATGCTTTTCGAATTCAAATTGAAATATTAGAGGGGCCGGCTACTCTTGTAGTCGGTTTACCTTTTGATTTCCCATCCTCTATGCCTCACTTCTATGATTCTCAAAAACAATTTGGTTTTATCCCCCATCTTGAAGATGATGGGTTTATCTGCTTTACACAGAACGAGAATTTAGTCATTGATGAAAGGTATCCTGGTAAAGTTGTCTTAGATTGTTTAGAAAAAGTAATCTCTGTCCTTGAAAACGGGGAAACTACGTCTGAAAATCATGACTTCCTTGAGGAATTTGAAGTATACTGGGCAAAGAACTGTAATAAGGAAGCGCATACAATTGTTAACGAAAATAATGAGACGGTCCGCGAGTTGGACATATATATGATACCCAAAGACGGAATCACCTACTTTATCTGCGAAAAAAATTATAGTGCAATACACTATATGCAAACCACATTTCATTTACCCAAAGAGGAACTAGTCAAGAGAAGATGCATTTATATCCCTCTAAAAAATGGAACATTCACCTTACCACCAAGACGGGGCCAATTTTGGAGTTTTAAGGATTCAAAAGATTTCATCATGAAAAATCTTGATTCAAAAAACAAAAATATTCTATTAAAATTGCTGGGTAGTACCCCAAAAAGCAACAGTAACTATGACTATTTCTGTCTAGGGTTACCTATCGATACCGAAAAAAAAGCTATGTTCGGCATGACAATAAATTATCCAGAAGGCATGGTTCGTAAAGGAAAAAAAACAGTACATCCATTTGTTCAATGCCCCGTGAAAATAGAAGTGCGTCCATTTAATATTTATAGACACCAAAAAGAATTCTTACTTCAAAGAACTGGGGGAGATACAGGTTTCACTAACAAAAATGCTGTCGTTATTGGAGTTGGTGCTATAGGGAGTTTAGTTGCAACGGGATTAGCAAAGGCAGGATTTCAAAGGATAACGCTTATCGACCATGACTTTTTAGATGTAGAAAACATATACCGACATGAACTTGGGTTTGACCAGGTATTTGACAATAACGAATCTAAAAATCTCATCCCTCAATTTAAAGTGGAAGCCTTAAAAAAAGAATTCGAACGTAAATATCCTTTTACAGAGGTAGTTACTATCCCCAAAAGAATAAATACAGTACTCACTGAAAATCTAATTGATTGGAGTACGGTTAACTATGTTATTGTCTGTATCGGTGCGCCGAACGTAGAAATGTCTATTAATAGGTATATGCACAAACTAGATAATTCCCCTCCTGTTATTTATTCTTGGGTTGAGCCCTTTGGTATAGGAGGACATGTCCTTGTCACTCTAAATAAAGAGAAAAAGGGCTGCTATCAATGCCTATTCCGACCTCTTAGTAATGAAGAACCAATAAGAAATCTATCCTCTTTTGCAAAACCCGGCCAGTCATTTACTAAATCGCTTGGTGGATGTGGTACCTACTTTACTCCATATAGCTTTCTTGATAGTGAAGAGACAGCAAATAAAGTGCTGCGTACTGTTTATCAAGTTTCTCGGGGCCAGATACAAGGAAACCCAATATTATCTTGGAAAGGGGATTCAGCCTCCTTTGTAGAACGTGGCTTTCGGGTAAGTAGTAGATATGAAATGTCTGAGGAAACATTGACGAAAAATAAATTACTTTATCATGATCCTAACTGTCCTGTCTGTTCTAAAAAGGAGTCACATTAAGATGTCAAAGGCTATATTTCCTTTACCCTTACCTGATAATCGAAAAATTAAAATAAGTGATGACGTACTACAAATGCTGTTTTCCTTTGCTCAAGATCATAAGAATTCCCCGGAATCCGGGGGTATTTTAATTGGAAGAGTACTTGATTGTGATGCTCATATAGTAGTAGACCATGCATCGCGACCTATGGAAAGCGATAATCAAACGAGACACCGTTTTGTTAGAAAAGCTGCTGAACACCAGGAGTTTTTTAATCAGATCTGGGAAAGTAGTGAAGGCAGATGTTTCTATTTTGGTGAATGGCATACACATCCTGAAACACATCCAACTCCTTCTGCTATCGACAAGCGTGAATGGAGAAAATTATTAGAAAAATCTATACAGGATCAAAATCAATTGTTCTTTATCATTGTTGGTACTACAGAGCTAGTTGTATGGTATGGACAAAGACAAGCAAACAAAGATACTTTCCTTAAAATTGGGTCATATAAACGGAACGAAATTCAATACTAATATCAATGGAGGTGTTGTAATGACTAGAAGAAATCTTTCATCTGCGGAAAATTACCATTTATGGATGGTGAGCGGGGGGATTTGTACATTCGATGGATGTAATGAAAGATTAGTAGTTAATACAAAAGGGAAACTGACAAATTCAGGTATTAAAGCACATATCATTGGTCATAAAAAGGGGGCAGCTCGGCACGAGTATGCAGAAGAATTTGGGTACTCTGATGGCAACTTGGAAGATATCTCTAATTTAATGCTTATGTGTTACACACATTCTAAGCTAATTGATGATCCTCACACAAGAGACTCATTTCCACCAACTTTATTATTTGATATGAAGAGTAAACATGAAGAATGGGTAAGAAGTTGGACAGATGAGAAGAAGAAGAGTCTTGCTATTGTTCATAAGAGGCTCGGCCCACCACTTACGACATTACCTTTAACCGAACACTCTCCTAATATCATGCTTGAAGCTATTGAAAGTCAAGTTGAATTCACTAATTTCTCTCCTGATGGTTGGGAGCAAGGAAAAGCTGATAACGAGAAACTCTACGCAAAGTTTGTCACTCGAATCAATAAAGGAAAGTACGATGTAGCTGAAGTTTATGCCATTTCTCCAATCCCCCTTTTAATTCATTTAGGGAAACTAATTTCAGACACTGTTCCTTTAACAGTATACCAATATGATAGAGAAGGAGGTTTCTGGGTTAATAAAGCACCGGATAAAGCTTTGTTAGAAGATTTGAAGCCTACTACGTCATTCACAGATAAGGATTCTAATGAGTTGGTTGTAACAATTTCAGTTAGTGATACGATTACAGACGAGGATGTTCATGCAATTTTGGGAGAAAACCAGGATCGATATGACATTTTGATTGAGAATCCTCATGTAAAACGATTACTTTATTTTGAGCAAGTACAGCAAATTCAAAAGCTATTTAAGGATAATGTTGAAGCCATCCACCGCCAAAAAAAGTATAAATTAATTCATTTATTGTATAGTGGACCAGCCGGGTTGGCCATTGAACTTGGACGGAGCATCAATGAAAATATGTGGCCAGAAGTAGTGGTGTACGAATTTAAGTATCGAGGGGCTCCACGCTATCAAAAAGCTTTAAATATTTAAATATGAAATGACATTGTTACTTTATCGAATGGACGTTTCCATTTTCATCACTCCAAGAATTCTGACTCGTGGTGCTACACCAAACAAGTATGGAGAAGCCGCGGCTCAACAAAAAACAGGATATAAAAGGAGTCAATAAGTATACAGCCCCCTATTGTCTCCTTTTTTTATATCGACCTATTCAAGTTGTGTGCTCTATAACGCTTTAAGCCATCTAAAAATGGGGCCAGCTTATTCCTCCTGGAAGTCTGAACTCACCAAAAGATCCCGTTACACCAACTCGGTCTAAAAATCTCTTAACTTCATTAAATGTATCCCCAGGAAGACGAGCAAGTTTCTCCAAATCATCCATAAAAGCTTTATCCAGTCTCTTATCGCTAATAGGCCATTTCACCAATACTTCTTGAACCAATGAACTTCCGGGGACTTGAGATAATCCTTTAGCAAGTCCACTAGCTTTTAGATACTCCTGATCAAGTCCTGGTGATCCAAGGCTCTTAAGTAAATCATCCGTGAAAAAATTACAATTATGGTTTCCTAAATCATACCGTGTTCCATCCCACCTATTTCGAACTTCTTCCAACACAGACTTTACTCTGTCCTCGTTTCCTGATACGATTACTAGTTTGAAAATAATACTCTCTCTCCCCAATAACAGTTCCAGTATGCCAAAAAGGTGCTATAAGGATCTTATAGACATTGACCATGATCTGTGTCTGTTCTTCTACAGCTACACTTGTGGGGTCAATTAATTTAAATGCTTCCCACATTTTTGGAACATCACGGTTCGCCTTCAAGATACCGTATTCTTCTGCACAAAGGTATTGACCATTGTGAGCCTTGAAAGCCACAAGTCCGTTCTGATCCATCGAAATCTGAAATGTTTCCCACTCTTTAGGTTCTGTACGATTCGCTACGATTAAACTACCACCACCATTTTCAGCACATAAATAGTGACCGTTGTGTGTTTTTAATGTTACATGTTCTTCGTCTAGACGGTACATTTCAAAGGTTTCCATTCCTTGGCCACGGGGCGATTCACAACTACAATATTTCCTCCACCGCTTTCAGCACAAACGTAAGTTCCCATCCATGATTGTAAACATACCTTAGATATTTCCCCTATGTTCGGTACTAATGAGCTGCTCATGACTGGTGTACAGAATACCTCTTCATAAAAGGACATGTTTAGTGCTGACATAGGAACTTCACGTAAGCCACCAGCTTCGCCTTTTAACAGATAGGTACCATAAACCAATCCCTCACCATAATTGGCTTCATGAAAATTTGGAAATGCCCCGTTGTACGGAAGCTTTATACTATAATCGTTCGCTGCTCGAAATCTTTCCGATATCCCTGAGGGATTTCCCAAATCCGAAGCTTTAACGTCCTGCCAATCTACATATCCTGGCTTAATGAAGTAAAAACCATACAAATTTTTGCTGCGATCGTGATGTAAGGAAGGGATGGCAGCGGGGTATCCTTCTTCCGAAGCAAGGTTCGAAGCGATTCTAAACATTTCTATAACATCTCTCCTGTTAGGATTCCCGATACGTTCCCCCGAGATGTCTTTGAAATCAACAGCTTCACCTTTTATCAGGAAGATGGCAGTAACCACACCATTGCCATGATCAGCTTGATGAAAGTTCGGGAATCCCGCAACATACCCTTCGCCCTGCAGTTCTCTTCCTACATAAACCATCGCCGCATTGATGCGTGCAGCCTCAATACACATTTCATCATCCCCCTAAACAGAAATATGAACTGACCGTATTTTCCTTCATTCATTAAATTTCTATACCAAGCCTCTGTTTCAATGCATCCCCAGAAATACAAAAACCACAGTAGGCGAATTCTACAGTTCCAGTTCGATCACCTCTTTAACACACTTGATTTTAATTTAGTGGTATTCTTTACTAAGGGCTTATAGTGGTACAAATTTAGCGTAGGGGGCGTAAACCATGAGTACTATCGAGAAGAATATCACAGAACTAACCATCCAAGATCTGAATGAACTTATCGAAAATAAAGTAAGAGAATCTGCAACTATTGAGTATAAATCGCAAATGCCCCGGCCAGAGCAAGTTTGTGGTGCCATCTCTTCGTTAGCCAATACTTTCGGTGGAGACTTTTACATAGGGATAAGTGAAGAGAGCGGGGAGCCTACTGAGCTAGTTGGAATTAATTGCGAAGATGTAGATAAGTTGGAATTACAGATTAACGGATGGCTGCAAACTGGTATTGAACCCAGACTGGCAAGATATGATATAACTAATTTTCAGTTAGAGGAGAATAAACATATTATTCTCATTCGTGCTTATCGTAGTTGGTCAAGACCGCATCGTGTAAAAGAAAATCGCCATTTTTACTCTCGTAAATCAAACGGAAAATTTCCTATGGACGTTCATGAGATCCGAAATATGTTCCTAGGAACGACTGAGTTCTCAAAGATGTACTCAGACTTCAAAGAGGAAAGAGTTCCGCATCATGCATCACAATTCGCTGATCAACCATTTTGTCTGTTGCATTACGTACCTCTTTCCAGTTTCGAGAAACATTTCAACTTAGATTTGAGTTTAATCAGCAGGCTCAATCTTATACCTCTAGCTGGAGCTGGTGTTAACCCTAGAATTAACCTGGATGGTATTTTTTCTGAATCAAGATACACTAATGTAAACTCCAAAATGCAAATATTCCGTAATGGAATTATTGAGCAAGCAACAACTAGATTAATAACAAATAATATTATCGCTGCAGCTCAGATAGAGCGATTACTTATAGAAAATATTCAACATCAAATGTTCAACTATGAAAAAATGGGTATAAGCGAACCATTTTACGTAATATGTTCATTCTATCTTCAGAGTGAAGTTCTAGAGATATTACTGCCATATGAAGACACAGGGTATGCATATTCTGATAATAAATTGGTTCTTCCAGAAATTCTTATCGACCCCAATAATGTTGAAACTGAAACTCCAAAACTTTCAGTGGGCCGGATGCTCAAACCTATGTTAGATACCCTGTGGAATGCCTTCGGCTTACCTGAAGCCAAGCTTGAAGTCGAAGAAAGTTACCGTCCACGGCATTGAAATCATAATCATCCTTCTGTTAAAATAGTTACATTATGAAACACCATTATTTTTCCTTGCCGATTATCTAATCAACAAGGATGGAGGAGCTCCGGCTCAACAAAAATCGGATATCATTTAAGGAGACAATAGGTATACGGGACCCGTATGCCTTTTTTTGTCTCCTTTTTTTGTATCCACATAAGGAGGAGAATACTTATTAAAAGGATCGCATTGATAACGGAGTCATCTGCAAGGCCCGATTCCCCGATGCCAGCGTATCAATTTTATCAAGGCAAACAGAGTCGCTGGATCAATTCTGTTATTCAGTACATGGAGGCTCGGGAATTCCCTGCAGAAGATATTTATTTCCTTTCGTTTTATGAGCAACGGATCATTCCGTACAACAAAGTCATTGAACCTTACCCGAAACAGAAATTCCATCCACGTGCGACTGAAGCAGCAACGTTTGCCAAAGGAATTCGTGAATTCATTTCTACTCGTGGGGGGGATATCTTTGTTGAAATTCATGCCGGCAGGACCATTGCCGATCCATTACAGCATGAATTGGAGGAACACCAAGTTCCTTATCGCATTTATGGAAGCGGGGTACCTCTAGGTACTAAACCAAATTACTATGAGTCCCTGATCGATGAAGAATTAAAAGAACGAAAAGTAAAAGAGACCCTTACAGTAAAAAGAGACATTATTTCTGACCTGAAGGAGTTAAGTCCTGCAGAAGCGAGTGAACTGGTGAACAAGTATAGTGTTAATGCACATGTATACGGTATTGAGCAAAACGTCGAGGAATTGAAGGTTTTACTCGGGACCCATCGCCAGAAAAGAAAAGATGCAGACAAAGCGCTTCAAGCTTTTGAGGCATCACTTCAAGAGGAGGATCATGATGGAGAGCTGCGGTCTTTTGTTGAAGGTATCGATCTATCTAGGCTGTATAAAGACACTCAGCTATCTGAGATGAAGCAAAGGTTTGGGAAGACTATATCAAAGCTTATCTATTACTTGATTAAGGTGAACTATGTCCAATTAGCCGAAAACAAGCTACGCGAGGCTTTATTTCGTACTCAGATTGCATTAATGAAGTAGAAGGGGTTATAGATGAACAAACAAAGTGTCGACCATACTCTCTGATACCAGGTGCGAGAAGGAATGAGTTTTCTCATTTAGCGGTTCATTGTAGCCCCCTTCATGCGAGCTCCCAATGGGATAAGTAGCACTTGCGTGGTCATCGAGATAACGCAAGAGGGCAAAAAGAGCCCTGCCTATTTCCGGATCGATCAATTTGATACGGAAATAGGAGAGATGGTCATGACCCAATATGTAGATAATTATCGGATTTCGAGTGTGCTTCGCTGGTTTGGAGGCAAGCATTTTTTATCAAAAGAACTGGTTCCTTTACTTCCACTTCACCATTGCTGGGCCGATGTGTTTGGTGGAGGCGCCCATATGACTGTAGCAAAAAAGAAGAGCACTGTTGAAGTATTTAATGATACGGATAATGAGCTTATCAATTTCCTTTTGGTGTTACGTTCAGAGAAATTAGAACTCATTCATGCATTAGAATCACTGCCAACCAGTAGAACGTTATTTGAATCTTGGTTGTATGCTGAATCACCTGTGGACCCATTTGAAAAAGCGGTCCGTTGGTACTATTTGCTTCGCCAATGCATTATACCTGCTAATGGCATAAAGAGTGGCTGGCGATCGGGAAAAATTAAGAATACAGCCAAGGACTACCAAAACTCGATAACGAAGTTAGATGCCTTTGAACAACGCTTCCGCCAAGTAATGATTGAATGCTTGGATTATAAGGATCTCATTACCCGGTATGATGGACCTGAGACATTTTTCTTTGTTGACCCCCCGTATTGCGGCCGAGAAAACTATTATAAGGGAAATTTCAAAGAGCATGAAAAGCTGGCAGACATGCTGCACAAAATTGACGGAAAGTGTATGGTCACGTATTACGGAGATCCGTTGATTCTGGAGTTATATAAAGATTGGAATCGCCTCACGTTTGACTCCAAAGTGGGCACAGTGACGAAAGCTCATTTAGGACAAACTCGAAGAATCGAAACAGAGTTTGTATTCATGAACTATGATCCTCCACAGGAGAGTAAACAAATCTGTTTGTTTTGAACATAAATTCATACCGCCAGGAGGAGTATTAACATGCCAACATGCTACTACTGTAGAGAAGAATTAGAGCAAGCGGAGTATCTTGAGTCAGAGGCTAGCTTTGAATCCACGGAAATTTGTACAAACGAAAATTGTGAGATCCAAAACATTGTAAATTTGTACTTCAAGCCATGGGGTCTTTCTCAAGTAGAGATCGAGAAGCGTCTGATCGGCATAGAGGGGCTTACCTGGAGCTTTTCTGGGAAGTTCTACTTCCTAGTAACCCCCGTTACATACTACGCAGTCCGGTCCAAAATTGTCGGACTGTGTAGAGAAAATGGATCCATGCTGCAGGAGTCTTCGATTAACTTTGTATCCATTTGTGATTCTTCGGCTGGCAAAGGAAGCCATACTCCATGGAGACAAAAAAGAATAACTAAGCATCACGAAACCACTAATTTATAGGGAAGCTATTCAAAATTTTAATACTTAAACAAGGGGAGGCGAGGCGGGATTTTAATCCAGCATCCCATTCACTATGAACGGTATGTTCAATAGTTATAATTTTTGATACTATTGTAAGTAATATAAAGCTACATTTTAGCATTTTCATTGGGGCCTTTGAGCAGCCAATGATGGAGAACTACGGTTATAAAATATAGAGTCAAATATAGGGTGATAAAAATTGGTGTACGGGAGACGTATGCCTATTTTTGTCACCTTTTTTTTGTCTCAATCGAAGGAGGAGTCCATCTGGGACTAGCTTTAGCGGATAAACCACCTGCCCGGATTAAGGTAAAAAAGCGTAGAAGATTCATTTGTATTGATCCTTCCCGAGAAATTATCGTCGATAATTTTGCAGGAGGAGGAGGAGCCAGCACAGGGATTGAAGAGGCAACTGGCCATAGTGTACATATCGCAATTAATCATGATCTCGACGCGATCGCAATGCATACAGCCAATCACCCAAGCACTGAACACTACTGTGAATCAGTTTTCGATGTAGATCCCATTCAAGCTACACGGGGAAGACCTGTCGCCTTAGCTTGGTTCTCTCCAGACTGCAAACATTTTTCCAAAGCAAAAGGGGCTAAACCCGTTTCAAAAGAAATTCGGGGATTAGCTTGGGTTGCCGTAAGATGGGCATCTCTTGTCAGCCCTCGAGTAATCATGCTGGAAAATGTAGAAGAGTTTATCACTTGGGGCCCCCTTATTGCCGCAAGAGATAAGAAAACCGGTCGCGTGCTGAAGAAGGTCATTACAGCGGATGGAGATTTGGACTATGTTCCTGCAGAACCGGGGGAAGTAGTACCTGTTGAATTGCAAAGCATGGTACCGGATCCTAAACGCAAAGGACGAACTTTTGTGTGGTTTGTACACGCGTTAAGATCCCTCGGATACGATGTGGAGTGGCGGGAGCTGCGTGCATGTGATTTTGGAGCACCAACCAGCCGAAAACGTCTTTTCCTCATTGCTAGATGCGACGGACTTCCCATTGTATGGCCAGAGCCAACTCATGGGTCACCAACTAGTATTGAAGTAATGGAAAACAAACGTGCTCCGTGGAGAACAGCTAAGGACATCATCGATTGGGATATTGAGTGCCCGAGTATCTTTGAAAGAAAGCGCGAGCTTGCGGATAATACAAAACGCCGGATTGCCCGAGGAATTTTTAAATTTGTCCTGAATAATCCTAAACCATTCATAATGCGTGTAAACCATTCAGGGTCGAATCACCACTACTGCGATTCGATCGAGGAGCCTCTAAAAACAATCACCTCTAAAAATGGCTGGGGACTGGTTACTCCCTATATTGCTCGAATTGGACAGACTGGTTTTGCCGGTGATCGACTACAATATCCAATTGGAGACCCCCTTACCACAGTAACCACAAAAACAGAGCATCTTCTGGTGGCACCTACATTAACCCCTATTTCAAAATTGGAGAAAGTGTCTTCATTCATGGCAGACTACCTGGGAGAAGAAGATTTTCAGCTACCTATCCCAAATACAGCAGATTTCAATGATGAAGACCCAGACAAACAAGACATTCTATTTGCAAGCCATTTGATTAAGCTTCGCGGTACCTGCAAGGATGGTCAACAGGTAACAGAACCCATGCCCACTATTACAGCCGGTGGTTTGCACGTAGGAGAGGTTAGAGCGTTCCTGGTCAAATACTACGGTTCAGCAGATAATGGCCAGCATATCGATCACCCCCTGCATACCATCACAACAAAGGATCGATTTGGACTTGTCACCATTCATGGTATCGATTATCGCATTGTGGACATTGGGATGCGAATGTTGAAGCCACATGAGCTATTTGCTGCTCAAGGTTTTCCATCCAACTACATCATCAACATCGATGCTGATGGTAAAAAGTATCCGGAGCATGCCCAAGTTGCTCGCTGTGGCAATGCGGTACCACCGCCATTTGCGAAAGCTCTCGTTAGAGCAAATCTACCGGAGCACTGTGTTGGATCCGGAAACCATTTATCTCTGGAACGCTATTCAGATCAAGTTGACGAAGGACAATTGGCATTCAGCATGTAGGAGGAGTTACCGTGGAAGAACAATTGGATTTATTTGAGATCGGTTTTTCTGATCATAGAAAGTTTATTGATGGTGTTTTTAAAACAAAAGAGCAGCTGGTAGACCAATTTAAAGAAGAGGGTCGCTGCAAAATTTATCATGTCTTGTCCTTTGGTGGGGGTACTCAATCCACTCATTTGCTTGAACAGCATTTACAGGGGCAGATTCATTATGACTATGTTATTTTTGCCGATACTGGGGCAGAGCCACAGTTTATCCATGAGCAAGTAGCATGGTGGCGTGAAAGACAGAAAGTGATGGGAAATACAACCCCCTTTCTAATAACGCATCACAAAAGCATGGAACGTGGATTAGAAGAAATGCTGATGCGATATCTTTTTACTGACTATCAGCGTTTTCAGCTCCCTGTGTACTGTAACAAAGCTGACCCCCTTACAGGAGAAATTTTACCGGGAGGATTAATGCCAAGGCAATGTACGGTGGACTTTAAAATCGTTCCTGTCAAACAACTTGCCAGGCAGATGATCCTGCAGCTGCATGGACTCGGACCGCGACAAAAAATGCCTGATCACATCGGGATTATTATGGATATAGGTTTCAGTTTAGACGAGATTCGCCGGGTGAATACATACCAATCACCCCAGTATGAGTACATACGTCTTGCGTATCCACTCATAGAGGAAAACCTGACTACACAGGAAAGCATCGATTTTCTGAATGATCATGGTTTCCCCAAGCGGCGTTCTCGCTGTTATTTATGTCCATTTAATTGTTCTAATCCGGAATCCGGCATGGATTGGAGAGAAATCATTCGTGAGGAACCTTTTTCATTCATTAAAGCATGTTGGTTTGATGAGCAGCTTCGGACGATCCAAGCGACAGGTTCCAAGATGATGAGGAGTATCCCGTATCTTCACTTCTCGCGGCGTCCCTTAAAAGACGTTTATCCAGAATACGCTGTGCTCAGTCAACGGTACAAGTCACAACTGAAGACATGGCTGAGTGAGTGGGAAGAGTACATTACAAATAGATGGTCGGCACGAGAAGCTACTACTGTTAAAAATGCGGGCTAAATGGACCGGTTGGAATAAAAAAATAATAGTATAAAGCGGAAAGGGCAGGCACCTGTTGGGTGCCCTCTTTCTTGCTCAAGGAGGATATCAAGTTGAAATTAATTTTGAAAAAGGTATACACCGTGAGTAATAAGAGAGACGAGCCACGCTTATGGCTTCAACACCTTGTTTGTGAATCAGCGGGATTAGTACCTGGTTCAGAACTCTATGTGGAAGTTAATGAGACAGATAAACGAATCATTATTCGAAACCGACCTCGGGAAGAATCACCAAATGTCTTTTCGGTCAGTGTCTCATCTCGTAAAAGTCGCACAAGTGGTGAAGCACGTCCGTTAGTGGATACATCGGGAGCGAAGTATTCCTCTATTATGTGTATCCAAGACAAAATTGAAATCAGTGTCTACAGAGATGGTGAGTATGCTGAAATTGAAGTTAGGCCATTAAAGTTCCGTCTGTTCGAAACGGAGAAGTTTAACACCCCTGACGAACGGATTAGGCTTCTAACCGTCTGTAGCGGTAGTGGCGTTGGCGCGTCTATCTTTGTTGATTCTAGTTATTATACTGCAGTCCAGGAGGTTGAGATTGCAGAAGACTGTGCTGATGTAATAAAAGCTAATTTTCCTCATTCATACTTGTTTAACGGTGATTTAAGAGATTGCAACACTGTGGCTAAAGCAGATGTGGCCTTCATCTCTTTAGATTGTTCGGAACACAGTAACATTGGCCAGGGTGACCAAGGATACTTTGATAACTTAGTTTTAGGGACTTATAAGATTCTTAAGGCTGCAGAGCCGCGTGTGATCTTTTCTGAAAACGTGCCGCAGTTCTATCATTCGGCTGTATTTCACGACCTAAAGGAACTACTGACGATAGATTACCCGTACGTGATTGGTCCGCTTACGATTGACAGCTATGATTTTGGATCGATTGCGCATCGAAAGCGATCATATATGCTTTTTATTCAAAATGAGGAGGATTTTAATCAGTTTCGCCAGCCTAAGATTCCTTCATTCCGTCGTTTAAAGTTGAAGGACTATTTAGATCCCAAAGGGACACCACATGAATGGAAATCTCTTGAAAAGTGGTGGGAGAGCTTTTCAGCAAAGAAGGAGAAAAATAACTCGTGGGCTAATCGTAGCACTGAAAAGACGTTTGTTGAACCGGAAACCTGCACCGAAATTCAGTGTATACCGGCGCGGTACCGAAGTTATTCTGCAAGTAACTCTTATGTTCTCAATGAAAGTGGGGACAGATGGAGGTTTTTAAGTATATCTGAACTCCGAAAAATATTCACTATACCGTCATGGTTTCATTTTCCTACTCACATCCCAAAGAATAGGATATATGAGATGATTGGGCAAAGCGTATGTGGTCGGGTGATCCGAGCCTTTGCAAATGAAATCAGCTCATTATTCTTTAGGAGGTTCGCTTCCACAGCCAAAAAGGATTTTAGCAAAGTGAACTTAGGAGTAATTAGAGAACAAGATGGTCAACTGGGCTTTGCATTCTAATATAACCGAGGTGAAGGTTTGAGTTTTACAGATTTTAACGTTCAATTATTTTTTATATTTTTCGTCCCGGGCATCTTTATTACGGGAATCATGATACTACTCAACATGTATCATGTAAAAAGGCATTCTGGTGCTAATCCAATTTGGGTTCAATGTATTATGACATTTGGAATAGTTGCCGCCATTTATGCACCTTTCGCTGCACTTGGAATTAACATCAAATAATACGACATTTAAATTTCTTATTCCTTTATGGAAGTACGTGCTTATTTTCAACATGTGCTTCCATTTTTTTGTTTTTTTATGATCTTTCAATATTTTATTTATGGATGGACATATTAAGATTACAAACTAACTAAAAGGAGTGGAAATTTTGTCCTTAGACATTAATAATGAGATCAATGAATTAAGTTTGAAATTTAAAAGGCTGTGTGAATATCTAGGAACTTGCCCGGATTTTCCTGATTTACCGACTCCATCTTATACTTACGTAACTGTGGATAGAAACGATGTAGAGGGAGTTTTTTTCGGTGAGAATGAACATTTTTATTGGGGGCAAGCTCGCTTTACTGATGTAAACCCAGGTAAAATTTATATCTTTGAATTTCCTGACGTTCCGGGTAGTGGTCCTGTATCTGGCTGCTTTTCTGAATGGGATCTTGAAGCAAGACGAGCCAAAACAGGTAGCGCGGTATTTAGATTAACTGGGGTAGAGAAGGGAGTATCTTCGGTACGCATCTCTGGCAACTATTCATGGGGAAGTAAATTACCAGTATGCATCGGCTTTATTGCTGCAAAGATCTAGTCTCAACTTCATTTAAGAGAAATATATGCAAAGGGTTACTTAGCTAACAAGTAGTTTGGCTTTTAATAAGACCAACAACTTAGCTCCTCATTGATTATTTTTAATAAAGCCGATTAATTAATCGGTTTTATTTTCTTTAAAGGAAAGATAGATTATCGAGCAAATAAAACTTTTTCGATCTTTCTATTCAAAATATTTTTCATTGGATTACTGCTTTTTTCTTCTTTGATAAAACCTATATAGATAATATACACTGGATCTATACTGGAAAGATTTTAGGTGTTACCATAACTAGTAATGGAACCTTATCCTTGACATGCTGATAGGAGTAACATACATATTACAGATGGGAGTGCATTGTGTGCGTAATCCAAATAGAATCCACCCCTTTATGGATCTGCTTCAAGAATGCTGGCTTTGTTTTCCTGACCTAAGATTTAATCAGTTGATTAGCATAATTTTCAAGGAATTCGATGATTCAACAGTTTTTAATATGGAGGAAGAAGAAGCAACTGATGTTATCCAGCGGTTTATGATTGAGTACAAGGATAAATATATTCATGGTGATCAATAACGCATTGATAAGCTGTTGAACAGATTGAGCTCGAACTGCTTTAAAAAGATAAGATAGCTGGAATAGTCGGCTGTCTTCTCCTAACGGGCAGTTTAATTGAAATGGGTACTACATTATATTTGATATAACAATTGTAGATTGTTAATCTTCTTAAATACAACATAAGTATTATCCTTATAATCAGAGGAGGTATAAAATGAACAAGGAAATACGTGAATTTCTTAGCGATATAGAGAAGCCCTTTATTCAGTTTCTATATAAACATCACACATATCCATACTGTTGTCATATATCTTCAAGTTTAATTGCAACATATTTAAGTTCACACACTGATCACGAATTTAAACATAAATATTATTGTGCACCATATTCAATAAACTCTCATTCATGGGTTCAATGTGGCGATTATATTTATGATCTTGTCTGGTACCAGGATAGCTTATTAACTAATACATATAAAGAATTTGAGAATGAGCTTACTACATCTAAACCAAAGTTATCCAGTTATCTTAAACATCTGCGTAAAATTGAGCGTCCTTGTGATTCAGTATTCAATCTTAGAAACAAAGAAGCGATTGATAATAATCCCATGACCTCCTACTACAACACGCAATCAGCAATTGAAATACCTAAACAAGAGAAATATAATGGTGGCTCTACGCTATCAGTAAATGAATTTATGAGATTTGCACGAGTATACTCAAAAAAAATAAAATCTAAGTTAACTGAAATAGAGGATCCTGTTAATGGATCAATGACACTAAAATGTTTGTTATAAACCGTGGAAAGGAGTTTTGTTCAACTAACGGGAAATTATAGCTTAATTATGACCCGAAGGTAGCCGATGACTAAGATCGGCTGCCTTCGCTGCGCTAACTATGGCAAGGTAATCAATAGGATATTAGTCTTTTATGGTAAGATTATGGAATAAGAAAAAAATAGTTAAAGTCATCGTTTTTAGAATGAACAGTATGAAATTATAGGAGAGTCCTAAAATGAAAAAGAAAATGAACTATTTATTCTTAATTTTAACGATCATCTTTATGGTTGGTTGTACCAACGTAGAAGATACATCCAATACAGATATAGAAACAAATTCACAAGAAATAACCACAAATACAATAACTAAGAATAGTGAAAAAAAAGCAGCTGTTAAAGCAGTTGTTGATGAACCACTAGGAGAAGAAATATCAATACAACCAAATAATGAATTGTTTTTAGGATACAAGCTTATCGAAGTCGATGGTGGTGATTTGTCTGGGTATCGTGAACCTAACGTTGTTGTTGACATTGGATACGGAGACCGTGAATATTGGGCATTTACTAATGAATATGGGCAATTAGTGCGTGTCCTTGCTGATGAAATTATTCTACAAGACGACCTTTACGAACCTGTACTATCGTCTGGGAGATACTACCCTGATGAGGCGAAGGTTCCTGGTGTCGAAAGTGACGTTTTAGATGAAGGACATATCATTGCTGATTCTCTCGGAGGGGTATCGAATGCATATAATATTACCCCACAAGATAGCACACTCAACCGACATGGTGATCAAGCTTATATGGAAGATGCGATACGTAAAGCAGGTGGAGCCACTAATTTTGAAGCAATTGTCACATATCCCAATACTGAAACCCAAATCCCTTCAAGTTACCAGTACACCTATACCTTAAAGGGTAACAAGATCGTCGATACATTTGATAATTTGAATCCTGATGAAGTAAATGTATCACTCGGATTAACAGGCAGTGAGCCTTCTGACTCAACTAGTTCAAATAAAAACGCTGACATTTCTAGTGTTGATACAAACGGTAATGGACAGGTGACGATCAAAGAAGCTAAAGCAGCCGGTTATAGCATGCCAATAACGAGTGATCATTGGTTAAATATAGGTGATAATTCATAGGATAGTTAGTCTATTATGAGGACTGGCTATCCCTTTTAATTACATAACAGATTAATTAAATAATGGTTGAAATTATAGTTTAGAATGTTTAATATGGATATACAAACAACGAACGTTTGTTTGCTTTAAGAGGACGTAGCCTCGGTGAGAGGACCTTAAAGATAAAACAATTTTGGTTAACATTACAAGTAGCAGCACTAAAGTAAATTAGAATTGGTTGGAGATGCTTTTATGAAGGTAGAACAAATATTGATTGGGAATAGAAAAGTATATATGCTTATTGATTCAAATGGATCGCCCATTGAACCCGTTGCGATGTATATGAAATTTCACTATAACAAGGAGAGTAGTAGCAATACTTTACAGACTTATTGTACGGCTTTGAAATATTACTTTACATACTTAGAACAAAGAGGAATTGATTATCAGCAAGTTAGCTTTCAAATAATATCTGATTTCGTTGGTTGGCTCAGAAATCCATATGAAAGCAATAAAGTAGTACCCCAAAAGGAAGTTAAGGCTAAACGTAGTGAAAGAACAGTAAACACTTACCTCACGGTAGTGACATCATTTTATGATTATCTATACAGAGAAGAATTTATTGAATCAAATGTTGTTGAAAAGTTGATGAAAAAGATGTTTCAAGGTCCAGGTGGAACTGGATATAAGGATTTTTTATATCATGTACATAAAGACAAACCACGTTTCAAAAATGTGCTTAAATTAGACGAACCTAGAGTAAGAGTAAAGATATTTACAAAGGAGCAAGTTAATGATATCTATAAATCCACTACAAACATTAGGGATAGATTTTTAGTAAGGTTACTTTTTGAAAGTGGATTTCGTATAGGGGAAGTTCTCTCCTTGTTTCTTGAAGACTTTCAATTTGACGCAATAAAAAGGAAGCACAAAATCCAACTAACAAATAGAGGGGAATTACCAAACGGGGGGAAGTTAAAGACTGGAGAACGAAAGATTGACATCTCTCAAGGGCTAATGGACTTGTATGATGATTATTTGTTCGAAGTGCTAGATGAATATAATCCTGACCATAACTTTGTATTTGTGAAGGTTTGGGGTAAGAACGCGGGTGAACCTCTAACATATTCTGATGTTTATGCAACTCTTAAAGAGATAGAAAGGAAAACTGGCATATATATTACTCCTCACCTATTTCGTCATACACATGGAACCATATTTTATCTTCAAACAAAAAACATAAAGGCAGTACAAGAACGTCTAGGTCATTCACAAATACAAACAACCATCGACCTATATGTTCACCCTTCTGAAGATGATATTCGTAAGGATTGGGAGAAAGCCTCACATGCTTTTGAAATTGGGCCAGGCGTAGAGAACAAAGAGGGAATTTTTCAATCAGGTATTCCTGACGAGGTACTTCCTTTTAGGGGCTAGATTAGTATTTTAGGAGGACAAACATTGGATAAAATCATACCAAATAATTCAACCCCCAAAAGTGAATATTGGGACTTAATCACTTCCACCCTATCCACTTACGAGGTTAAAGATATTTCCAACGATGGAAAAGTAACAAGAAGAGTTGTAGATGATAATTACTTTTTAGTAAATGATATATGGAATATACATGATATTGGTAAAATCCCTAATTTTGAAGAGCAATATAACAAAAGAAAAGGAATAGTAAATAACATTTAGTTCAACTGTGCAAATCGAAACATCAACATGGAGATTAAGTTTGTTTACTACAATCAAATTTTTTCAGACCGTTGGGGAATAAGGACTATATTTAAAAGTATATCAGGCTCGCTAAAAAAACTGGCTGAATATTTAAACGAAAGGCACTCAAATCTCACTTCCCTTCTTGATTTAGACATCAATAAAGAGCGAAAGCTTTGGACCTTTTGGTTGAATGGTAAAGGAGAAAAGACGAGTTACATCAAGAAGATGAGAGGGGAAGAAATCGTAGCTCGCACGGAAATAGATGGCTTTTTAGCAAGGGTTTATAATACACTTTTCCAATTAACAGATACCCGTGATGAATGGGAGAGGGATCGATGGGATGTACGGGTACTGAATAAAAAATATGGGATAGAGTTCAATGAATCAACTAGTTGTCATGGCATTGATTTTTCAAATATAGAGAATAAAAAATTTCGTAAAATATTTAAAGAATATATAAAAGGTCGTCTTATCAGCGGAAAAAACTTCACCTGGAGTACAGCTCGAAGTTATGGAACATACACTATTCCTTTTTTAAACTCAATTACAAAACAAAATCCTAAATGGAACGTTTTTAAAGAACTTGAAAGAAAGCATATAGAAACGTACATAGAAGAGTTAAAGGAGCATACTAAAACCAAATTAAACAAGAAAAATTCCAACCCTAAAAAATATGTTCGTCAAGCATTAAAGTGTGTTCGCGCTTTTATAAGAGATCTTCAAATTTTAGAGAAGTTCGAAGATTATGCACCTAAAGAAATGGTGTTTCGTTTAATATATCCTGAAGACTTTCCTACTGTCCCTAAAAAATCATTGGATGAAATTGATTACATACCTGACTACGTATTGGAACAACTGTTTAATAATCTAAATGACCTTCATCCAGATGTACAGCCAATTGTCTGGATCTCTTTCAAAACAGGGCTTCGCTTAAGCGATACATTGGAATTGACGCAGGATTGTTTAGGTAAAATAAACGGAAAATCAAATCTTACAACAGATATTGAAAAGACGTATGTAATAGGTCACAAAATACCCATTGATGATCATCTAGCAGATATAATTGCAGTTTTAATTGACCGTTCAAAGCAAAACAGCAATGATGATAATAATCCTGAAAGATACCTTTTTGTTCGCTACCGAGGTTCCCGTAAGGGAAGGACCTTTAGTCAGAATTTTGTTCGAGAAGAACTAAACAAATTAGCGTTAGAAAAAAATATTATTGATGAATCAGGCAATTTGTTTCACTTCAGACCTCACCAGTTTCGACATACTTTTGGAGTAAAAATGATAAATGGTGGAGCTGATATTTTAACAGTGCAAGAGTTATTAGCCCATGCATCACCCGAAATGACGTTACAATATGCTCGTCTATTAGATGATACGAAACGTAAAGAGTTCGAGAAGGTTGTGAAACAAGGTGTGTTTACATTTGACATAAATGGGGAAATTGGCAAGATCTCAGAAAGGGAAGATGTCCCTAAAGACATTCTTGATATGTTGTGGAAAGACGAGAAGTTAAATGCCTTAGATAACCCTTATGGGACCTGTCGTGCAAGAGTCAATGGGAACTGCCCATTAGCAGCAGAGCCCCCTTGTCTTACTGCAAACGATGGAAAACCATGTTTTGATTTAGCAGTAGGTATGTCAAGTTTTGATGTTAAGAAATACGAGCTTCTCATAGAAACAACGACAAAGTGGATTGAAGCGTCGAAAGAATATGGTCGTGAAGATATGGTTAAAGCAAACGAAAAGAACTTGGAAAGGTACCAAACTATTTACGAAACAATCAAAGATGGGAATGTTATTTTTGGTCGATTTGATCGAATGAAGAGACAATTAGAACGTGAGAAAAAGAAAGGTGTTAAACATGGCTAGTTTTGATCGTGAGGAACAATTAAGGCGGTTACATGAAAAGAGAAAGCAAGAAACTAAAGAAAAGGTTGAAGAAGCTATTAGACGCCTTACAAAGAGTTCTAAGGCTATTAACTTTAATAGTGTAGCTGAAGAAGCTGGAGTGAGTAAAGCAACCCTTTACAATCATACTGAGCTCAAAGAGCGTATCGATTTCTTACGAAATCAACAAAAAAATGTATTTGTGGATTCGAGGATTAAACGCGACGAGAACAATCAAAATGCAGTAATCGCTTCTCTAAAGAGAAAGATTGAAAAGTTGGAAAAAAAGAATAAAGAACTTGAACAAGAAAATAAACGATTACGTGAACAAGAAAATAAGAAGCTTACTGATTACTTTATGAAGATATAATTCTTATGCAACTCCCTCGAAATGATTCAGTTTCCTCACTCAGACTCATGAATTCGCAGGTAATTTCTTTAAAAACGATAGCTTAATAAATCTTAGGAGGCAACCGATCTACATTATTGGTTGCTTTTGTTCATGTAATGGGATAATTTAGTTCAAAACGTATCCAACTCCTCATTTTGGATAAAATAAAGTATTCCAACTATGAGGTGCTTGCTTTTGATAAAGATCATTTTAAGAACTGTTTTAGCGCTCGGTTTGACTTTGCTTAACCAAACTCCAGCTTTAGCTGAAGAAACTCAGTCAGTAACAGATATAAGTCAATGCTCGTCAATCCAGCAGGCGTTGATCATTGAATTAAATCCTCAAATAATGAGTGCTCTTCGTCAAAAGTACCGTGACAATTTTTTGTACGCGAATGTTCACGTGTTACCAATCCAAGGTTCGGATAATGTAGAGGCTGATTTTATTTTAGAAATGACAGTGATGAAAGGCGAGTGGCCAGAGACAGTTCAAATGGCGTTTAGACGAGATGGTCTTAATGGCTATAAGGTAGATGATATTAATGTGATTAATTCTTAGAAACAAGGCTACGCTAACGGTAAACATACAATTAAGCAAGCAGCTGATCCATATGATCGGCTGCTTTTGTAAAGCTAACGGGGCAGGTTAGTTTAATATATCGTGTTCAAGTAATACGTAAACCTAGGTACTATAAGATCAATACGGCTCGATGCTTATAATAATTTTTCCATAGCCATCACATCTACAAATTTTCCTTCCAGAAAGCCTTGATTCTGAAATACACCTACTTCTCGGTATCCAGCTTTATGATATAGGCTCTGACCAAGCGTATTAAATGGAAAGGTGAAAAGAACAAACTTATAAAAGTTATTCTGCTTACCGATTTTCTCTAATTTCTGAAGTAACTGTTTTCCGACTCCTTTACCGCGATGATCACGATGAATATAAATGGAGAGGTCACCGACACCGTTATACGCGCTTCTAGCGTTATATGGATTGATAGAAGCCCATCCGACCACTTGATCATTCTGTTCGGCTATAAGTACCGAGTAACGACCCTGGTGTTTGTTAAACCAATCAGATATGTAAGCTTCATTTTTTATATCTGTTTCTAGCGTGGCAATGCGGTCTTCAATACCTTGGTTATAAATAGTCAGAATGCTTCCCAGATCCACTTCGGCAGCTTGCCGCAGAATTACCATATTGATCACTCCCACAAGTTGTTTTTGTATATGTTTATATATCACACTGTAATTCGAAATGGGAAGGGGGATAGAAAAATAAAAAAACATTTGCATTTTGCAAATAATAATAGTATAACTATAACAAGAGGTGAGGTCATTGGAAAACAACGTAAGAGAGATGTTTCAGATCATGACACGACGTTTTGGATTATTGGATAAAAACTGTTGCACGGCAGGAGGGCTGGATATTTCGCTTGTTCAAAGTCATATCATTTATGAAATTGATCGCAAGCATAATCCATCCATTCAGCAAGTAGCAGATGCACTATCCATAGACATCACGACGTTTAGCCGCCAGGTCCAAAGTCTCGTAAAGTTGGGTTTGGTTCAAAAAACACCCTTACCTGAAGATCGACGGATTTACATATTATCCTTGACTACACAAGGTAAGTTTGTTGCTACGGTCATTGATGAGCAGATGAATGATTATTTAAAAGAAGTCTTTTCGCATATGTCTGAGTTTGAACGGGATATGGTCATCAACGCCGTCAAACTGCTAAACGAAAGTATGGCGAAATCCAGCGTATGCTGTACACCACTGGGATAATACTTATCCCATTTATTTAATATAATACTTGCAAAATACAACTAATTATAAGGAGGAAACTAAGATGATTAAACATATCCCTGTGAACCAAGTGAGCTGCTGCGAAGCATCAGTACAAGAGAAGGGCAAATTACCTGTTGCGATCATTGGAGCTGGACCGGTTGGTCTTGCGGCAGCAGCACAACTCATTTCAAAAGGTGAGCCGTTTGTGTTGTTTGAAGCTGGAGATGAAGTGGGGGCAAACATTCGGAAATGGGAACATGTACGACTGTTCTCTCCATGGCAGTATAACTTCGATAAAGTTGCTAAAGAGTTGCTGATAAAGACGAATTGGGTTGCTCCACAAAACGAAAAGATCCCGACGGGTAAGGAAATTGTTGAGCATTATCTAAAACCTTTGGCTGCGCTGCCTGAATTAAGTCCAAATGTGCATTTGAATACGAAAGTTACTGCGATCAGTCGCAAAGGGTTAAGCAAAGTGAAAACAAGTGGGCGTGAGAAACTGCCGTTTGTGATCCATGTTGAGCAAAACGGATCTTCGTTTATTCATGAAGCACGGGCTGTTATCGATGCCTCTGGGACATGGTCCAATCCCAACCCGCTTCGTTCAGACGGTATATTTTCAGAAGAGGAAAAAGCGCTTAATAGTCAAATTTCATACGGTATTCCTGCTGTATTAGGAAGAGAGAGAAATCGGTATAGCGGCAAGAAGGTGCTAGTTGTAGGAAGCGGACATTCTGCGATCAACACGTTGCTTGAACTTGCCCAGCTTCAAAAAGAGGAATCGGGAACTGAAATCGTTTGGGCTATTCGCAAGGCGAATATTGAGGATGTTTATGGAGGACGAGAATTAGATGGGCTTCAGGCAAGGGGTGAACTGGGTACTCGCATTCAAAAGGTGGTTGAATCCGGTGCCTTAAAGGTCCTGACAGGATTCCATATTGAAGAACTTCAAAAACAAGGGGAACAGATCCAGGTTACCGGAACCATTAAAGATGAAAAAGTGGTTATAGATCACATCGATGAAATTGTAGGTAACACAGGATCTCGTCCTGACTTATCAATGGTGAGAGAAGTTCGGGTATTAACGGACCCAAGCTTAGACTGTGTTTATGAGCTTGCACCATTGATTGACCCCAATGTACACAGCTGTGGTACAGTTCGACCACATGGCGAAAAAGAACTGCGTCAACCTGAAAAGGACTTTTATATCGTGGGTGCCAAAAGTTATGGAAGAGCGCCAACTTTCCTAATGGCAACGGGATATGAGCAAGTTAGATCCATTGTAGCGGCTTTGGTGGGAGATATGGAGTCAGCTCAAAAAGTAGAACTGGAACTGCCGGAGACAGGTGTTTGCAGTTTAGGTGCTAGTAGCACGGACAGCTGCTGTGAACCAGTTCAGGTAGAGGAAGCCACTACAAATTGCTGCTCTACTTCAAAAACGGAAAAGACAGGATCAGATTCTTGCTGCGGATAAATCAAGAATCCAGAGCTACTGCATCCGAATCGTGATGCAGTAGCTTATTATAGAAGGAGGGAGAAAATTGAAAAACATGATTTATGATTGTATCGTTATTGGTGGTGGTCAATCCGGTTTGGCAGCAGCCTATTACTTACAAGAAGCTAAACGGAACTTTATCATCCTTGAAAAAAATGAAGAGCATTTAGGATCATGGGCAAATTATTATGATAGCTTAACGTTGTTCTCGCCTGCACCGTATTCTTCATTGCCAGGACTCCCATTTCCAGGCGGAGCAAATGTTTATCCGCGTAGAGATGAGGTTGTTCAATACTTAAAGTCTTATGCGGCTACATACAATTTTCCAATACATACAGGGCAAGAAGTAATTAAAGTGGATAAGGAAAGTAATATCTATACAGTCCATACCTCAAGCGGAGAACAGTTTCGTACACGGTCCATCATTTGTGCAAGCGGGGCATTCGTAAATCCTCATATTCCAAACATTCCTGGCATGCATGAATTTAAGGGAGAAATACTTCATGCCAAGGACTACCGAAATGAGAAAGAGTTAAAAAACAAACGGATCATTGTTGTGGGAGCAGGTAATTCGGCAGTACAAATAGCGGTTGAACTGGCTAGGACGGCGCATGTAACGATTGCATCCAGAAGCCCGATCAAATTCAAGCCGCAGGTCATTGCAGGGAAAGATATTCACTTTTGGCTAACTATTCTTAGGCTTGATCAAACCAATTGGGGAAAACGATTATTGCAAAAAAGCAATGACGGTGTCCTTGATACTGGTATATATAAAAATGCTATCAATCAAGGTAAGCCGGATACCAAACTGATGTTTAAAGCTTTTCAGGAAAATGGGATAGTGTGGGCAGATGAGACTCGTGAAAATGTGGATACCGTTATTTTTGCCACAGGGTATATTCCGAATTTCGAATATCTTAGTGGATTAAACGTTCTTGATTCGTCAGGTGTACCTTTAAAACAAAGCAATGAAAATATTTATTTTGTAGGTATACCATGGCAGACCTCATTTGCTTCGGCGACGATTCGAGGCTCAGGGAAAGATGCGAAAAAAGTTGTACAATCTCTTGTGAAAAGATTGTGAGCTATTGAATCTCAGGAGGATGTTATAATTGGCGATTAAAACTATTCTTGAGGTGACTATAATGAAGGGCACACTTTTGTATACCGCAGCACAACTTAATGATGCAATCTTAAAACAATGGCATGTAGAGGTATATCAGCATGATGAATTATTAGATCAAGGTGGAGTCATTGAGTATCAAACGAAAGATATAGTTAAGATGAAAGACGGTCATTATTTTATCAAGTCAAAATGTGAATTTTTAGTCCGAGAGTAAAGTCGGTATCTTTATTACCGACTTTTTTGGTGCACTAAACTTCCTTATATTCGCCATTGATTATATAAGTGATTTATTATATGCTTATATCATTAAATAAAGCCGACAAGACTAATCACAGGGGGTGTACATATGGAACAAAGAATTCAGGAGATGGCTGAGGCGTATAAGTTATTAGCTGATAAAACACGTTTGACAATCGTTGCATTACTTAAAGAACAGGAACTTTGTGTATGTGATATCACAGATATTATTGGCATGTCACAACCAAACGCCAGTCAGCATCTTCGAAAACTAAAGGCAGCCGGTCTCCTTAATGAAAAGAAAAGAGGACAGTGGGTGTACTACTCTCTTAATCCAGATGCAGAAGCATATGTTCAGTGTGTGTATCCGTATCTGCCATCCATGAAAGATAAAATAGCAGGATTGAAAAACTGCTGCGGTCCTCAGGAGGAAGCATGACCATTATCGCGATTTTAATCTTTTTACTTACACTGACTTTTGTGATTTGGCAACCTAAAGGACTGAATATTGGATGGTCAGCGTCAGCTGGAGCTGTCCTCGCTCTTCTTTTTGGAGTTGTGAGTCTATCCGATGTAGCTACGGTCACAGGAATCGTATGGAACGCCACGCTTGCTTTCGTAGCCATTATCTTAATTTCGCTGATTTTAGATGAAATCGGATTTTTTGAATGGGCTGCATTACACATGGCAAGGCTCGCAAGAGGTAATGGCAAGCTGATGTTCGTTTATGTTGTGCTGCTTGGAGCAGCGGTTGCAGCGTTCTTTGCAAATGACGGTGCCGCACTGATCTTAACGCCCATTGTGCTTGCTATGGTCCGAGCGCTCAAATTTGATCAAAAGATGATTTTACCTTTTATTATCGCTAGTGGTTTCATTGCAGATACAACTTCGCTCCCACTCGTCGTGAGTAACCTCGTCAATATCGTTTCTGCGGATTACTTCGGTATTGGTTTTGTGGAGTACGCAAGTCGTATGATTGTTCCGAATTTCTTTTCAATATTAGCGAGTCTTCTGGTCTTGTTCTTGTTCTTTAGAAAGAGTATTCCAAGGAACTACGAAGTCAGTCAGCTCAAAAAGCCAGCCGAAGCGATTAAGGACAAGAAACTGTTCAAAATATCTTGGGTGATTTTAGCCGTATTACTGGTTGCGTACTTGATGAGCGAGTTCATTCAAGTTCCCGTGTCTGTTATCGCTGGGGTTATTGCAATCTTGTTTATATTAGCTGCACGACGGAGTCACGCTATTCAAACGTGGAAGCTCATTAAAGGGGCTCCATGGGCAGTCGTGATTTTCTCCATTGGTATGTACGTCGTCGTTTATGGACTGCGAAATGTGGGATTGACGGATGAACTTGGTAAGGTCATTCAAGCTATTGCCGACCAGGGGCTCTACATCTCCACACTTGGTATGGGTTTTCTGGCTGCGATATTGTCTTCGGTTATGAACAATATGCCGACAGTGATGATTGATGCGCTTGCTATTGATGGAACGAGTACGCAAGGTGTCATCCGGGAATCGCTGATTTATGCCAATATTATCGGCAGTGACTTGGGTCCAAAAATCACACCGATTGGATCGCTCGCAACACTTTTGTGGCTACATGTACTGTCCCGAAAGGATGTAAAAATCACTTGGGGAAGTTATTTCAAAATCGGGATTGTGCTCACCATCCCAACGCTCTTTATCACGTTAACAGGACTGTATTTGTGGCTACACTTGATTCATTCAACAAGCATAAACGTTTGGTTGATGATTGCCGTAATCACAGTAGCATTGGTTGTTATCGCTATGATCATAAAAACATTAATTAACTCAAAAATGGGCGAAGCGAAAGTACAAGTAAGCCAAACCAAAGATAAAGGAGATCAATAATCATGAACAACAAACCACTTGTTTACTTTTTGTGTACAGGAAACTCTTGCAGAAGCCAAATCGCCGATGGATTTTTAAAGGCGCTTGGTAGTGACAAATACGAGGTGAGAAGTGCAGGGTTAGAGGCGCATGGCTTAAATCCTCGCGCTGTTCAAACGATGAAAGAAGCTGGGATAGATATTTCCAATCATACATCAGATGTCATTGATCCTGAGATCTTAAAGCAAGCAGACTACATCATCACGCTTTGTGGTCATGCCAACGATAATTGTCCGGTTGTACGCAATGACAAAGCCGAAAGATGGCACTGGGGCTTCGATGATCCAGCTAAGGCGACAGGTACAGAGGAAGAAATCACTGCTACATTCGCCGAGGTCCGTGATTCAATTAAGGCTCGAATTGAGCAATTCTTGAAAGAAGGTAAGTAAGATGAATCATGCTAAAAAGGAGTACCATGCACTCGTTGCAGATAAAATCTTTATGGGCGGAGCTGCAGACGTAGAGGGAATGGTTCTTAACGAAGGTATTGAAGTCGTGGTGGATCTGCGGGGAGAAGCAACAGAATGTGCATATCCGGCAGCTCAAGTGAAGTGGATAAAGGTTCCGCTTGATGACAACACGAAAGAAAACGAAGCCGAACTTTTTAAACAAGCCATTCATGAGGTCGTCGGAGCGTATAATGCCGGCAAGAAAGTTGCCTTTCACTGTGGGGGAGGCAAGGGCAGAACGGGGACCGTTGCAGCTGGAACACTGTTAGAACTAGGGTTAGCCAGTACAATTGAGGATGCTGAGTTAAAGGCAAAAGGCATCAGAAATATCATCAACATTAAGCCAATGCAAAAGGAATTATTAAAGAAAATATACTAAAACGAGGCTTTTAATCGTTAAGCTAACGGGAAACTATAGCTTAATAATACAAAGATGCAGCTGATCCATGTGATCGGCTGCTTTTGTTCAACTAAAGGAGAAATTCGCATTAAGTAGGTTAATATTACATACTTGAAGCTTGCACATCAAATATCTAGTTTATCTCCCTGAGGACTATTTTTATGTTCTCGGAGCCTTTCTGGATATATTCTGTACCTAGAATAGACTTTCTTTTTTGAGCCGTTTGCCTAAATAGCACAGTAATTTTATGAACAATTACTGAATGTTTCGAATTTAAACTGTATTCTATTCATAAATACACTACAATGTGTAGTACATGATTATTTAAAATTTTATATATCGGGAGGCTTATAATGCTAATTACATTATTAAGTATAGTAATGATTATCGTTCTATCCGGATACATTGTGCTGAAAACCTATAGACGAAAAGATAGAGTCACAGGTATGCCTGGAATGATGATTGCTATGAGCATTGGGATGATGTCTAGTCTTGCCCTTGGTTTTCAACTAGGCATTGTGTTTGATCATGATTTGGCTGTCCCTACCATCATCGCTATTTTATTCGGTTTGGGGACCGGTTACTTTACAGGAAAGCCTGTGAGTGTACTGGCATCGTTAGATGGCATGTTAGCTGGAATCATGGGTGGAATGATGGGGGCCATGCTCGGATCTATGCTTGGATTTACTTATATCATGGCATTGTTTGTTGATATCGTGTTTATCCTTATATTTTGTGTTGTTCTTCAATTAACAAATTCAGATTCAGTTAAAACCAATAAAACAACGAGCAGTGGGATTAGCGTGCCCTTTATTGCAGGTATAATAACTGTTGCCTTTGGTACTGTTTCGGTGGGTTTGCTGCTATTTAATCAGTATCAAGAGAATCAAAACCCTGTAGTTAATGCGCAAACAAAAGAACAGAAATCTGTTCAAGAAAATGCAGGATATCAAGTGATTTCAGTAGATGTAAAATCGGATGGCTTTAGCCAAGAGAATATTGTAGTTAAAGCCGGTGTACCTACAAAAATTAATTTCCTTAAACCAACAGGTTATACATGTATAAGAAGTGTTGAGTCTGCTGATTTAGGTATTGATGTGTATCTTGAAAAGGGAGATAACTTTATTACCTTAAATGACTTAAAACCTGGAACATATCATTTCAATTGTGGGATGTATATGTATTTTGGGACTATTACAGTTGTATAATTGAGTTTTGACTGGGTACCCACATTTAAAACTCTCTCTTTAGAATTTGTGACTTAACCCAGTTTGGCGTGCAATGGCCGAGTTAAGAAATTTTCATGATATCTTTAATGCAACTTAGAAGCATAAGTTTGTTGTGAGATCCAATAGAATGCAATTAATTAAAGTAGACAGCAGACTAATTAGTCTGCTGTCTTTTCGTTAAGCTAACGAGTAGGGTAGGTAGTATAGTAGTTACAAAAAGGACCGCTTTTCAGCGGTCGGATCGTATTACTTTTCTTTTTGAATCTTTAAAAGTCTTAGGCTGTTAAGGGTCACAATCAAAGTTGCTCCCATGTCAGCCAGAATTGCAAGCCATAAGGTCAACCATCCGGGAACGATAAGTATTAAAGCTAACAACTTAATCCCTAAGGAAAAAGCTACGTTTTGTTTAATGATAGCCAGTGTTTTTTTACTTAAACGGATAGTGTAAGGCAATTTTCTTAAATCATCTGCCATCAGTGCAATATCAGCTGTCTCAAGAGCAGTATCAGTACCTGCGCCACCCATGGCTATACCCACAGTGGAAGCCGCAAGTGCAGGTGCATCATTTACTCCGTCACCCACCATCGCTACATGAGAATACTCTCCTCGGAGCTTCTTGATGTAATCCAATTTGTCTTGAGGTAACAGTTCTGCTTTAATTTCTGCTACACCTAATTGCTGCCCAATTGCGTTAGCTGTCGCTTGGTTGTCACCAGTGAGCATGATCGTCTTTTTTACGCCGATAGAATGTAATTCATGAATAACAGCCTTACTCGAAGTACGTACGGCATCGGCAACCGCAATTAAGGCAATGACTTCATGTTGCGTCCCCAGCACCATTACCGTCTTCCCTTGTGTCTGAAGCATGGTAATTTGTTCACGTATTGAAATGGATACCTCAGCTTCCAGTTCATCAAACAGTTTAGGGCTACCAATATAATATTGCTGTTGTCCGACCGAGGCTTTGACACCCTTCCCTGTGATTGATTGAAAGTGATCAACTGAAAGGGAGAGATCGGCCCCCATTTGTTCAGCTTTTCGTACAATCGCTGATGCTAGTGGATGTTGTGATCCTTTTTCAATTACAGCAGCAATGGAAAGCATCTCGCCCTCACTATGTTCTCCAAAAACAGTAATATCCGTTACCTCCGGGAATCCTTTAGTAAGGGTACCTGTTTTATCAAATGCAACAGCCGAAATGCGCCCAGCTTCTTCAAGATGGATGCCCCCTTTAATCAATACACCGTTTTTCGCTGCATTCCCAATAGCAGTAACAATAGAAATTGGTGTAGATATAACCAATGCACAAGGACACCCTACTACCAGCAAGGACAACCCACGATATATCCAATCTCCCCAGTCCCCACCCAACAAAGGCGGAATAATCGCAATGCCCAAAGCCAGCACCATAATTGCAGGCGTGTAGTATTTAGCAAACCGGTCCACAAAAGCTTGAGATGGTGCCCGTTCAGCTTGTGCCTCTTCCACGAGATGAATGATTTTGGAGATTGTTGTATCTTCAACATGCTTAGTAACTCTGACTTCAAGCAACCCTTCCTCGTTTAGTGTTCCGGCAAACACTTCATCGTCAACAGTTTTAGCAACAGGAACAGACTCTCCCGTGATTGCTGCCTGATTTAACGTCGACGTTCCTTTTATTACAACTCCATCCATAGCCAGTTTTTGTCCTGGCTTGACGATCATAACGTCTCCAACTTGGATATCATCAACACTTATGGTCATTTCAGCAGAATCACGTCGAATCAGAGCTTCTTTAGGGGCAATGTCCATAAGTGAACGGATCGACTGACGTGCCTTTTGCATTGAATACCGTTCTAAGGCTTCGCTAATGGCAAAGAGTAACACAACAACAGCACCTTCGCCCCACTCTCCGATGGCAGCGGCTCCAATGATGGCAACAGTCATCAGCGTGTTCATATCAAATTGCAGCTGAAATAAGTTCTTGATCCCTTTTTTAAACAGTTCATATCCGCCAATAATTATGGCCGCTCCAAATGCCAATACAGGAACCAAGGCTTCTTCTCCATAGTACGAGGCCAAGTAATAACCTGCCGCCATCAATAAAAGGGACAAAAGCACATTCCAATTCTCTTTCCAAAAAGGCTCTTTCTTTTCTATAACCCGTTGTTTCTCAGGCGTTATCTTTAGGTTTTCAAAAGCACCTGCCTTTTCTAACTCTTCGACAGTTGCATTTCCCATAACGGTTATTTTGGCTGCCCCAAAATTAACCTGTGCGTCTGTGACACCAGGAAGACTTTTTACGTTATTTTCAAATTTACCGGCACAGTTTGTACAGGTAAACCCTTGTACACGATAGACCTCTTTGTTACTTATTTCTTCCTCATGTTGTTGCATGCGTCATCAACTCCTTGCTATGTGTTGAAGCTAAATGAACTAATTGGCGTACGTAATCATCTTCCAGTGAATAAAACGCCAACTTTCCTTCTTTCCTGTATTTAGCTACTCCAAGCTGTTTTAGCGACCGCAAATGGTGAGATGCGGTAGCAAGTGATGATCCCGTAATATTGGCCACGTCACATACACAAAGTTCGTCTTCTTCACATAAAGCAAACGCGATCTTCATTCGAGTTTCATCAGCCAACAACTTAAACATCTTGGCCATGCCCTTTATATCTTGCTGTTCTAATGCCTTTTGAACTTTACGAACTTTAGGCTCGTCATAACAGTAAATTTCACAACTATCCTTCATAAATATATCCTCCAGTCAATCAAATATGTGTTTGATTATTGTTACACTACCATATTTTAATTATTCAATCAAACGTAAGTTTGATTGATACTAAACAGGCTAATCTATATTAACTCAATTGAAAGAGGATAACTATGTTCGATGTGTTAGTTATTGGTGCTGGACAAGCAGGATTGGCCGCTAAAACAAACTGGTTTAAACTTTATCATTCTGGACGCTGCATCATCAATAGGCGATTCTTGGCGACGCCGCTACGAATCACTCCATCTCTTTACGCCTCGTATGTACGACGGGTTATCTGGCATGCCGATAGAAGGTGATCAGAATGGACTGCCAAGTAAAGATGAGATTGCAAACTATCTTGACTCATATGCAAAGAAAATGGATCTACCCGTAAAACTGGAATGTCTTATTAAACGGCTTTGGAAGGATGGTAACTTTAAAGCAGAGACAACTGAAGGTATATTTGAGGCTCGTAACATCATCGTTGCAACAGGCCCTTACCATGTGAAAATACTCCGTCCTTTTCCAATTCATTGTCGGAGAATGTTACCCAGTTACACTCTTCAGAGTACTTAAACCCAGATCAATTGAGCCCAGGGAATACAGTAGTGGTTGGTGGCGGAAATTCGGGTGCTCAAACACAGGTAGCAAACTCTAAAATTGTAACTACGTTTATCTCAAACTGCTGTCGATAATTTTATTGCACCTGCCAGTATATTACCGAAGGAATCTTCTAGTACAGCTATTCCTAATTAAGGATGGTTAGCTGACGGACTTCAGATACCGTTATTAGGTGATGTTATTGATACGGCTTTCTTTTTCCTAACTGAGGAGTATCGGATTCATTCTCAAAATATGGATTCCGATGTAAGTGTTGTGAGCAAAGTGTTACATTAGTCTTGAGAAAGGATTCTCTCACTTTTTCCATCAAGGGGAACGTTATCCAAGCGCAAATATTTATAAGTCATACACCAAGAGAGTTAATGAGCAGGAACGACAAGAGATCCACCGAGTAGGTCGCATTATTCTTCGAACTTATTTAGAAGGGCAGTAAAAATTAAGATAGGTATATGATGTATTGAGCTGCATTAAAGATAGTCCCAGATTTCATACTTACGTATTTAGAAGCAGGATTTAAGCCAGTATAATTTATTGACTCTTCATGGATTGCCCAAGTTCCGGATTGATCATTGATCACACTTTACCTAGCTGAATTCCAGATGAAGGACCAAAGCTCTAAGGATCAACAATGGGAAGAGTTTATAAAAGAGTAGTACGAAGCATTTGACAAAGAGAATGTTAATAGATGTTAATCAATGTACCGTTCCCCTAGCTTTTACCCTAAAGAAAAGGAATGTCCTCCTAAATAAATAAAATGGATCAATATGTGGATCTTCACAATATCTTCAATGTTTTTGGGTAAAATGTTAAAGTGACTCGATTTACACCCACCCATAAGACAAAAATAAAAGTAAAGGTGTGTGATAACAGTGAAGAAAATACTGATTTTACTTAGCTTGGCAGTTTTATTGGTATTGAGTGCATGTGGGAACAAGGAGAACAACAACAACAATTCCAATACGACTACAGAAAGCGAGCACTCGAATATGGGTGAGATGGATCATTCAGGATCGGGTGAGGTTCCTGAGGGCATAAAAGAAGCCGAGAATCCGACTTATAAAGTTGGAGACGAAGTCGTCATCCATGCTGATCACATGGAAGGCATGAACGGAGCAAAGGCAAAAGTAGTAGGCGCATATGATACTGTAGCGTACACAGTAACTTTTACTCCAACTACTGGAGGAGACCCAATACCGGATCATAAGTGGGTTGTTCAAGAAGAAATCAAAGATGCAGGCAGTGAGCCTTTAAAACCAGGGGCCAAGGGTATGCTTGAAACTGATCATATGGCAGGGATGATGGGTGCTGAGGCCACTATTGACTCAGCTGAGAGAACAACGGTTTATATGGTCGATTATACACCAGCAACCGGTGGAAACCCAGTTAAAAATCACCAATGGTTAGTGGAGAGTGAGCTTTCTACAAAATAGATCTCTTATGATGAATGACGTCAAAAATGACGTCATTCATTCTTATACTGCAATATGTAGCAAAGTTAAACTACATACTAATTTTCTTCCCGCCGTTCTTCGAAGTCTGTTGGCAAGTCATCATCCGGATTCCGGTACCGGTTCGCTCCGGCAACCCATATTTCCTCTGCAACGATGCTTTTCTCGTAAAGCTTGCAGGACGCTTATCTCACGATTAATTCGCTCTTGGCCTTTCTCGTCCTTCTTTACAATGATTTCTTTATTAACACTCCGGATTACACCATATATCGGGATTTCTTCAGACATTGACAAATAATGATGGCCAGTATCTGGAAATTTCTTAAACAGCTCCAATGCACGAATCACTGGCCGATGCACTTCATTGTTTGATCGAAAATCCAGGATGCCTAATATATCGGGAACCATACGGCGGTAGTGACTCCCATAGGAAGCCCGAATAATGGTATGAATTTTCGGTAAGCCGGTCCGGTGTGTTTAAATTCTTTTATCAAATCCCGTAATGTTTGCTCATTCGACCGGGAAAATGACATCACGAATTACTCCGTCTGGATTACTGACGGCAGACTGTGCCATGTTGAATAAAATTCCATATTATTGCTTACCTTGCGTAAGTCATTTTTCAGAATTACCTTTTCGACTTAGCGTTCTACCCTTACTCCTATCTGATGGACGATTTGAATAAGCAGCTCGATCAAATTTTCCGTTATCTCCATACTCATAAGCCAGAAGAAGGCGGCCAACAGTGTGTAACGGATCGGATCAGGTGGCGGCGAAGTTCCCGGAGATCCTCTGTTGCAGTCCGTTGCCGGTACTTGGTCAATACTTTAAGAGGGATATCACGAAACAGATCATCCGGAAGTTCCAGATTTCGAATCGTTCGCAGCTTGCTTACTTCTCTTAACACACTTTCGACACCTGGTTTGCCCGGATCCGCCTTTAGCTCTTGAAAAGAAAGAAGACCCTCGACGCTGCTCGTCCTGTTCTTCATCCAGAAATGCGATGCTATCTAAAAGTGAATCCAATATAGACAAAGACGCCGTAGGCAGCATTTCCAGTGTGGCTTGAAAAAATTGTTCCTCATATGTACGGATTGCGGTTCTGATAAGTCGCTCAATACGATCAGTCGTAGGTGGTACAACTTTCATCTCCCGAAATCGCCGATATACGGTATCAACCAAATGTTCGAATTCGTGATCCTGGAATGCCACACTTTTGCATAGCCAATCGATTACCTCTTCGGCATCTTGGATGGTATTCCTCACGGAAGCCGAAAAACTCTCTTATTTGTGTTCGGTAATAGGTAATGGATCGGCCAGCCCAATCATATTGTGCTAACAGCTCTGCCGTGTTTCGATCTGCTCCGCAATTTATTGAATGACCGGTTTGAGCACTTCGAATTTTTGTATGGGAAACCGCGCCTCGTATTGGAAAAACTTAAACAGTACCACAAACCCTAAACGAGTCTCCCCAGATTTGGTTCCCGACTTGCTGCATTTCGTTTGGAAGAAATGTAAAATGCTCGATTAACTCATCCAGCTCCCAATTCCTACAATGGTCAGAATCGGAACTATGGTATTAAATTTAGTTTATATTCCCTATCAAAAATAGGCAATAATCTAGTAAAACACTTTAAAGTTTAAATGCCAAAATTTATTTCGGAACTTTGAGGAAATAAATAAAAATGACTTGACTATGTATCATAGTACAGGGTTTACAGTTATGAGGGAGGTGGAATCATGAGGTATCGTTCAGGAGACATATCCAAATTATGTAATGTGAATAAAGAAACGCTTAGATACTATGAACGAAAAGGTCTGATTGCCGAACCTGTAAGGTCAGATGCAGGCTACAGGCTTTATCCGGAAGATACGGTAAAACGAATCATGTTCATTAAACGTATACAAGAGCTTGGTTTTACGTTATCCGAAATTAATAAATTGCTTGGTGTCGTTGATAAAGACGATGTGAGATGTGCAGATATGCACGATTTTGTTGTTCAAAAACTCGAAGATGTTCGGTTAAAAATCAGAGACCTTGAGCGAATCGAATGTATGCTAAAAGATTTAAAAGACCGCTGTCCGGATGAAAAGGCCATACATGAATGCCCGATCATTGAATCGTTAATCGACCATGAGGACAAGGAGGAAATTCAGTGAAAGAAAATGCAAAAAAATTCGGATGGGGAGTTTTAGCTCTGCTTACCTGTCCTTGTCATATCGTTTTGATACTTCCTTTGCTTGCTGGCACAACGCTTGGTGCGTATTTTGTTGCTCATCAAACAACCGTTAGCATGATTTTGGGGATCGTATTTGTGATTTCCATTTTAATGATCTTAATAAAAGCGAATAAACAAGGAAAAAACGATGCAACACACGATTGCTGCTAGGTTCCAGGGAGAAAACGAGGTGAATGATTTGAGAGAAAAACTAACGAGTTGGGGAGCAGTATTATCCGCTTTTATGATGTCCAGCTGCTGCCTAGGACCCTTAATTCTCATTCCTCTTGGATTATCCGGTTTGGCAGGCACACTAGCGACAATTATTGCAAATCAATCCACAACATTTACGGTTACGGGACTCGAATGCTGCCCGCCTTCTGTTATTGTGGATTTGATTTCAAAGGTTACCGGTGTCAGCAAAGTAGACATTGAATCTTTGGGAAACAAAGGGAAAGTGACGGTTTCGTTTGATGATCAAAAAAACCGATGTAAAGCAAATCCAATCTTCGGTTACAAAATATGGGTTTGTGTGATTGGAGGATAAAAAATGAAAAAATACCGCATCCATGTTCAGGGTATGACGTGCAGCGTCTGCGAAGAGCATGTTGCAACTGCACTTGAAAACATTGGAGCAGTCAATATCGAAGCAAGCTTTCGCCGCAATGAAGCCACGTTCGAATTGCTGGATGATGCTAGAATCGAAACCGCCCAAAAAGCGATCAACGAGGCAAAATATCAGTCCGGAGATACACAAGTAATCGAATCTCACGATGCACCGGTTCTCTGTGATGAAGGCGACTACGACTATGATTTACTCATCATCGGTTCCGGCGGAGCAGCATTTGCCGCCGCGATACAAGCGGTGGAACATGGTGCAAAAGTTGCGATCATCGAACGGGGAACGGTGGGCGGCACCTGCGTAAACATTGGCTGCGTGCCATCGAAAACGCTGCTTCGTGCCGGTGAAATCAATCATGTAGCTAAAAGCAACCCTTTTTTGGGGCTTGCCACGTCTGCCGCTGCTGTGGATTTAGCGAAGTTGGTTGAACAAAAAAATGAATTGGTAGCTAACATGCGTGAACAAAAGTACGAACATTTAATTGGTGAGTACGGATTTGAACTCATTCGCGGAGAAGCGAAATTCATTAATGAGAAAACCCTCGCGGTGGGTGGTCGAAAGCTTACTGCAAAGCGGTTTTTAATCGCGACAGGTGCTTCTCCTTCGATTCCGGATATTCCAGGATTAAAAGATGTAAAATACTTAACAAGCACGTCCCTGCTTGAGCTTAAACAATTGCCTAAAAAACTTGCCGTCATTGGCTCCGGATATATTGCACTGGAATTGGGTCAGCTGTTTCACAATTTAGGCTCTGAAGTTATGCTGCTGCAAAGAAGTCCTCGCATCTTAAAAGAATATGATCCTGAAATTTCCGAAGTGGTGACGAAGGCAATAACGGAGCAAGGGATCAATCTTATTACCGGTGTCACGTACGATCGAATCAAAGCAAAGGGGGATTTGAAACAAATTCATATTACCGTAAACGGCGAAAAGAAAGTCATCGAAGCCGAGCAACTGCTTATTGCAACCGGCAGAAAACCAAATACCGGAGCTTTGAATCTCTCTGCAGCAAGCGTCAATACGGGTGTCAAAGGCGAAATCGTCGTCGATGATTTTTTAAAAACATCAAACCCGAGGATTTATGCCGCAGGCGATGTGACAATGGGTCCGCAATTCGTGTATGTAGCAGCTTATGAAGGACGGATCGCGGCGGATAATGCCATTGGCGGCTTAGAGAAAAAAGTGAACCTTGAAGCTGTTCCGGGCGTTACGTTCACTTCTCCTTCTGTTGCTACCGTAGGGCTTACGGAAGAACAAGCCAAAGCTAAGGGGTATGAAGTGAAAACATCCGTCTTACCTTTGGATTCAGTGCCTAGAGCACTTGTAAATCGCGAAACAACCGGCGTTTTTAAATTAGTCGCTGATTCCAAGTCGTTAAAGGTGCTCGGTGTTCATATTGTCGCTGAAAATGCTGGAGATGTGATTTATGCTGCGACACTTGCAGTCAAATTCGGTTTAACGGTTGAGGATCTACGCGATAGCCTAGCACCATATTTAACGATGTCTGAAGGATTAAAACTTGTAGCTCTTACGATCAATAAAGATGTATCCAAATTATCGTGTTGTGCTGGATAAAAATAAACGGGTGATTAAGCCCATACCGGCCCCTTACTCGTGAGCAAAACCGAGTCAACCGCGTTCGGCTTTTTTATAGGCTAAATAGCCTTTCCATTAGGCGCATATCCCAGTCCTAATTCATACATTGGAATGGTGGAATTAAATTAGCCAATGGCGGTTGCTAAATCAGTTTGTAAGTACACATGAATTATAGGGAAAGATAAAGATGAATCACTATGGATATTATGTGGAGCGAATATTGGCACATTGGATTGGCGAACCAAAAGAAGGAGCCTACAAAACGATTAGAAAGTACGGACTACCTAATGTAGCAACTTTAAGCGAGCTTAAGTGGTACAATAACAGGGCATGGAAACGCATACTTGTGTTCCGAGAACCTGTGCAGCATAACTTTCCGACTCCTCATGTTGATTTCATGGAGCAGATCGTTGATAACCGGGTTCCTGTGGACATGTTCGATGAAATCGCCAAGTTCGATGGAAGTGCGTATTTAGATCGTACTCAAGGAAAAGCTACGGCTAAATGCCACACGGAAGAAATGAACTTTTTGACTTTGAATTTACTACACGATATCGTTACAGGGAAACGGGATGTAAAAAATGCCAGGATGTTCTATGCTGATATAGCAGCGTTACTGTACCCGACGCAAACGAATACGTCAGATCCTGATATGGCCTTTTTTAATACAATGGATTAATGATGATGCAAGACCGAGTAGCAAGAATTGCCGTATGGGGGCCCCGGTGGAAGCAATACGAAATATTAAGTCTATCAGACTAATACTTACATTTAATTACATCTACTTTGCTGGTGGTTTCATCTTCGCTGGTACTACCCGAATGTGTACGAAACGAAAGATGGTGGGGTACAGTGGCAAAAAGTCGAAAGTGTACCTAAAGGGGGTTATTCGATTTCTATATTTACTTCGGCTACAGAAACCATTTTGGCTGCAACGGAAACAAGGCTGGTTCGCTTCAAGGGCAGAGATATGGAACAAATTCAGATAATAAACGAGCGGCATATGGTCAAGACCCCATTTAGTAGACATTATAAAAAGACCCTAGGCGGCAAACTGGCGTCGGTACTCTACCGGCGTCGGTTTTTTCAGTTTCCGTTGTGGCCGTTTTCGGTTGTAAAAACGGATATATTTTTCGATTTTGTTTTGTGCTTCGGTAATTGTTCGGATATGATAAGGATAGAGTCCTTCCGTTTTGAGATGCGAGAAGAAACTCTCCATAGAGGCATTGTCATAACAATTTCCTCGGCGAGACATGCTGATTCGGGCGCCAACCTTTGGCAGCATGCTTTGTAAGCATGAGACGTGTACTGGAACCCCTGGTCGCTGTGAACGACCAGTCCGGTCATGTCTTTTTGCTTTGCAAACGCTTTGCTGAATGTGCGGAGCACGAGTTCATTGTCGTTGCGTTCGCCCATTTCGTAAGCCACAATTTCGTTATTAAACAGATCCTTTATGGCTGAAAGATATACCCAGCGCTCTCCACTCGATAATGCGTAATATCGGTTACCCATTTCTGATTCGGTTTTTCCGCACTGAAGTGTCGCTTCAAGCGGTTCTCTGCTACACGCTCAGCAGGTGCATACGAGCTGCTAGAGCGTCGTTTACGACGAATTCGAGATTGAATACCGAGCATTTGCATCAGGCGGAGCACCTTTTTGTGATTCATCCAAATCCCTTGATCTTGCCAAAGGAACAACTGGAGCTGTCGATAACCATATTTGCCTTCATATCGTTGATACGTTTGAAGCACCTGTTTCTTCGCCTTTGCATCGCGATCGATTCGTTTAAGTTTTACATAGGCATAAAACACACTCCGGTACACGCCAAACACATGGCAGAGTTTCTGGATATCACCGTATGCTGCTACCTTTTCCATGATCTGAAATTTCTCTTGTTTGCTTCCATCTTCCAGGCTACCAAGCACTTTTTTAGCAACACATTCTCCCGTTTCAGGTTTTGCACATAGCGGTCTTGATCCATGTATTCTTTTCGGCGACCTCGCCGATCCATCAGTCCGAACTCGCCTTGTTCCCGGTATTATCGCATCCATCTCTTCATTCGCCCTGAGTCATGAATCCCCAAATGTTCATTAATCTTTCGGTAAGTCCATCCCTCAACAGTATGTAGACGAATGGCCTCTTTTTTAATCTTCTCCGAATAGGTTTTAAACTTTTGTCCCTTTATCGCCATAAAAAATGCACCCCCTAGAATTTCATCGGTTAAACTCAGGGGTTTTTCCAATGTCTATTCTAAGGGGTGCACTTCAATACGGAGTACTGTCTTTGTCATATGGAGGAACGATTACCATGACAGAAAGTGGATTTATAAAATCTACTGATATGCAAATATAGTCTGACCTCGACCTAGACCTAGACTTAAATGGTGAGATGCCTTTGGGGATCAAAAGTTCAAAACAAGATCAAATTGGATCATCATTTTGACAGATCAGTATTCAGTCTATGAAAACAATGATAGTGGAGAGAAATGGTCTTTAAAGGAATCGCGAAAGAATAACTCCCTTATTATGGACAAAAAAAGTTAAGTAGGTACTGTTACGCAACATGAAAGGGTAGAGTAACTTAAATCATATTTTATAAAGAAAAGCTTGAAAATTATACAATAGGGGGGTATTCTAAAGATACCAACTGCGAAATCTTCTATCAGTGCAATGAGATACCATTACGGTGAACCTAAATAAAGAGTTGCATTGATACAGTCATATGATATACATGAAGAGGACTTTAAATTTTATAACAGTTAAAGGAGAAAAAGAAGTGAACAATGAAAGGTTGATGATTGCGGTTTCCCCACCAGTTCAAGTAGGAGGAAGCTTGTTTACTGCAGTGCAACTTTCAGCTATCAGTAAACTTTTGGGTCCAGAGCAAAAGACCGAGATGACTCCGTTTAAACAATTTTATATTGAGGTATCTGCTGAAATGGAAGGAATCGTAACTGACAATCTTCGAAGTATTGGACTTGAGGTAAACCCTGCAGGTTATTCAACTAAGGCCCTGATCGCTTGCAATTTCTGCAGAGGAGCAGAGGATGCTGGACTAGACATTGCTCAAAAATTAAATCAAGCTATAGCGGGTATACTGACACCGACACCTCTTAAGGTCGGATATGCTGGCTGCGCACTTGGGACTAGTGAACCCCTCTTGAGAGATATAGGCATCGTTAAAATGAAAGAGAAATTCGATATTTATGTTGGTGGAGATCCAAAGGGAATCAAAGCTTCTTTAGCGGAACTTTTTTTAACTGGTTTATCGGAAGTGGAAGTGATACAAACTGTAATGAACATAATTGATTACTACAAAGTACACGCAAAATGTAAAGAAAAATTCAGTAAGTTTTTGAAGAGAATCTCTGTTGAAGAATTAAAGGGTGTCGTTTCGAATTCATAGAAAGGGCAAAATCAAAATAGACACTGACTGGGGAAGATACGTTTTAATATCTAAACTTTAACGCATTGTTCTTAAAGTGAAAAAATAATCTCGTCCTTTCCGAGAAGAAAATTTATGAAGTCGCCATTTTGGCGACTGTTTTGTTTTCTTAATAACGATAAAAAAGGTGATGCATTTGACATGGAATAAAATTCATTTGAAACTGAGCTTTACCATTTTTAGTTTGTTTATTGGAATTTTAATATTGCTAAATATTGTACTTAACCTCATATTTACGAATTTTTTATCATCTAAAGTGCACGATGAAGCCAATGAGTTAGCAGCACATTTGTCCTCTATGCTTGAGAAGCAAGGTAACAGTGTAGAACAAATGGCCGATTTTACAGGGGTTCAGATGTATATTTTGAACTCAAAAGGTACCTTCATTGAATCAAAGGCTTCAGGCATCCCTACTCTCCCTGAATATATCTGGGAGAATGATAAATTGTTAGAGGGAAAGAAGGTGGAAAGGGAATTCACTTTTAATAACGAACTGTACCTGCTTCATGGTATACCCGTGACCACTAATCCAACTGTCAAAGGGATTTATGTGATTAGTTCTCTAGAAAATATGAAAGAATCGATACAAACGATCAGAAATTTACTGTTTATCACTGGATTTGGATCACTATTGTTGGCAATGGGATGCATCTTTTTTCTATCTAAAAGATTATCTAATCCATTGTTGAAAATTGAAAAGGCAACTCGTCTGATTGCCAAAGGAGAACTAAATTTAAAAATTCCTGTGGAAACTAAAGATGAGATTGGTTCATTGTCACAAGCCATAAACGACCTTTCTAGAGAGTTAAAACAATATCGAGATAATCGTTCCGAGTTCTTTGCAAACGTCTCCCATGAATTGAGAACACCCATTACTTACTTGGAAGGGTATGCGGATATACTGGCTAAAGATCTTGTGGAAAATGAAGAAGAAAAGAAAAAATATCTACAAATTATATCAGAGGAAGCACAACGTTTAAATGTTATCATAAATGATCTCTTCGAACTGTCTAAAATGGAGGAAGGTAAAATTGACTTGAAGCTAATGTCAGTCGAACCCACTTCGATCATCCAGAGGTCTATAGATAAGGTTCAATTAAAAGCCCAAGAGAAAGGTCTTACTATTCAAAGTAAGTTGAGTTCCGTACCCCATATTTTTGTGGACCCCAATCGGTTGGAACAGATCATTTTAAACCTATTGGATAATGCAATTCGTTACACAGCTGAGGGGAATATCCAAGTTTCACTAACTTCCGAAGGAGGTGGAGTAGCGATTAGCATTAACGATTCCGGACCAGGGATTTCAGCTGAAGAACTTCCATTTATATTTGAACGATTTTATAGAGTTGAAAAATCCAGGTCTCGGGAATATGGAGGAACAGGACTTGGGCTGTCTATTGTTCAAAGTCTTGTGTTACAACAAGGAGGAACAATACATGTAAAGAGTAAGATTGGAGAGGGCACATCATTTAAAGTATTATTCCCGCTCATCGCATCTTCATTGAAACCACATAGCTCTAAATTATAATATGAATCAAATGAGCTAATAATATTGAAAGCCACGGTAGGGAGAAAAATTTCATGATATTTTGATATAAGCCATGTGGCTACAGATTTTTATTGGGTGGTGTTGACTGTATGAATAATAAATTGAAAGCGTTAGTTATTGATGACGAATGGAATATGAGAAATCTCTTGCGTATATATTTAACTAAACAAGGTTTTGATATTACCGAAGCTCATAATGGAACAGAAGGACTGGCCTATCTTCAGAAAAATTCGTATCATGTCATTTTATTAGACGTTATGATGCCTGATATGGATGGTTGGCATCTTTGTAAAAAAATCAGAGCATTTAGTGAAACACCTATATTGATGCTTACAGCCCGAGGGGATGTGAAGGATAAGGTACATGGATTAGGTGTGGGGGCTGATGATTATATGGTGAAACCTGTAAATTCAGATGAACTCATCGCTCGCCTGTTTGCACTTATTCGACGTTCTTCACAGTCTTCGAGCCTAAAAGAAGTCGGTAGAAAAATCGTGTATTCAGACATGATTATTTATCCAGATCGAAGACAAGTTTTGGTATTAGACACAAATCTGGATTTAACCCAAAAGGAACTTGATATCTTGCTTATGTTGGCTGAGCATCCACAAAGAGTTTTCTCTAGAGATGAAATCATTGAACGTCTGTGGGGAAGTGACTTTTTTGGGGATAACCGAGTCGTGGACACCCACGTCAAAAATATCCGCGAGAAGTTACAGTTGGCTGGATTAGAACAGAATCCCATTCAAACAGTTTGGGGCATAGGGTATAAGTGGTTGTATAGTGTAGAAGAGCCTTGAGCTTATAAGTAGAAGCTGGTAAAAAAAAATTTGTACTAAAAAGCGATCGTTCCCTGAATTTAACTGGGGACGGTCTTTTCATTTTTTGTAGAGTAAGATATATGAGAATTCTACATAAAATCCACACATTTTAACAATATAATACTCTATAGGTTACAAACATTTAACTATTTTTGCCGAATTTCGTATTGAAAACGGGGGAACCATTTGTTGGGTGAATTATTCTTGCAAGAAAAGAATATAGGGAGCCTTTAACCGAATCCTTAAGCTAACTCCGTAGGCATCTAAGGGAGGAACAAAAGTTTGAAAAAGGTCATTTTGTCGGTGCTTGGAGCAGCAGTTTTATTTACCTCCACAGCAACGGGAGCATTTGCTAGTCAGGCAAAACTAACTGAAGAAATAAAAGAAGTGGTTGGAACGCCCTACCTTTATGGTGGGACCACAACATCAGGTTTTGATTGTTCCGGTTTTATCCTTTATGTTTTTAATGCATTTAAACTAGATTTGCCGCGCACCTCTAGTATGCAAGCAACAAAGGGAGCGTTTGTAGAAAAAGAAGAACTACGCCCAGGAGATCTCGTTTTCTTCAATACAAATGGTCGCAGCATTTCCCATGCGGGAATTTATGTAGGTAACAATCAATTTGCACATTCATCAAGCAGTAAAGGTGTTCGAATTAGTAGCTTATCTGAAAGTTATTATAAATCCAGATATGTTACAGCTCGCCGAGTGGTTAGCGAGCAGAACTATCTTAAAATGATTGACGACAGTCATTAAAAATATGGACAAGCCCGTGAGGAGACGGGTTTGTCCATTTTGTTTAACAACTTGCCTCGAACATATAGAATCACTCCATTGAACAAATCCAGTAAATATATAGATAACTTAAAAGAACGTGATTTATGATATAGACAGTATTCTTACACAGATTCCACATACATGAAGGCTAAACTAATCTTATATCGATTAGAGGAGATTAGCCCAATGTGTGGATTTGTAAGTTTATATAACAAATATCGTATGCCAGTAGATGCAAACATTCTGCAACAGATGACAGACTCCATAGCTCATCGTGGCCCAGATGATGAAGGGATGTATATCCATGATCATATCGGTCTGGGTTTCAGGAGACTAAGTATACTAGATATCGAGCACGGGGCACAACCCATGACCAATAAGACCAGAGATATTTGGCTGGTATTCAATGGGGAGATTTATAATTATAAAGAGTTGAAGGATTGGTTGAGTCAAAAAGGGTATACATTTTATACAGATTCGGATACCGAAGTATTACTGAGGCTTTATGAGGACGTTGGAATTAAATGTGTCAACTATTTAAGGGGCATGTTTGGTTTCACCATATGGGATAGAAGAAGTGATCTTTTATATGCGGCACGGGACCATTTCGGGATAAAGCCTGTATATTACAGTGAAACCGCCTCCGGATACATGATTGGCTCTGAAATTAAAACGTTACTGGCTTCAGGTAGGATTGATCGGGAAGTCGATGAAAATGCTCTTTATCAGTATCTCACATTTCAATATGTACCTGAACCCTCAACCCTGTTCAAAGGAATCCATAAACTGAAAGCTGGCCACTATTTGCTTGTACAGAATAATGGAATGACCATCAAACCGTATTACGAAGTGAAGTTTGAGCCCCATGAAAACAGGTCCTATTCCGATTTAGTAGAGGAGACGCGATCAGTAATAACTGAATCTGTTCGTATTCACAAGAACTCAGATGTCCCTAGGGGAGCATTCTTATCGGGTGGTATTGATTCAAGCAGTTTAGTTGGTTTACTTCATCGATTGGAACCAACCCAAACATTCAGCGTTGGATTTGATATGCCGGGGTATAGTGAATTGGATGATGCCAGAAAGACAGCAGCCTATTTAGGGACTGAGCACCATGAAATTCGGATTAATGCCCGCGACTATATAGATATACTGCCTTCTTTAATATGGCATATGGATGAGCCAGTAGCAGACCCCTCAGCCGTGGGTCTCTACTTTGTATCGAAGTTGGCTAGTCAGCATGTTAAGATGGCATTCTCAGGTGAGGGTGCAGATGAATTTTTTGGTGGCTACAACATTTATCAGGAACCCTATGCTCTCCGCATGTTTCAGGGTCTCCCAGGGCCATGGAGATGTCTTGCAGGACATCTGGGACGATTAATGCCTACCGGCATGAAAGGAAAAGGATTCTTGGAAAGAGGGAGTCTCATTCTGCAAGAACGATACTTTGGAAATGCGAAGATTTTTATGGATCATGAAAAAAGTAAGGTATTAGCACCATGGTTATTGGAGCAGGGAGTATGTAAACCGACCCTTCAGGTGACTAAGCCTCTTTATGAGCAAGCGAAGTTATATGATGAAGTCACACAGATGCAGTATATTGATATTCATACGTGGCTACGTGGGAACATCCTAATGAAAGCAGACAAAATGTCGATGGCAAATTCCTTGGAACTTCGCGTTCCCTTTGTAGACACTAAAGTATTTGAATTAGCTGCTACCATCCCTACAAAGTATAAAGTTACGCCCACAGCAACTAAACTATTGCTCCGTGATGCTATGAAAGATGTGGTTCCGCCTGATGTACAGCAGCGAAAAAAATTAGGTTTTCCTGTCCCAACCAGAGTATGGTTAAAAAATGAATGGTATGCATGGGCTAGGAATCTGATTATGACAGCAGACGTAGATCAATGGATCAATAAAACGTATGTCTTGCAGCTACTTCAGATCCATAAAGAAGGAAAATTGGATGCAAGCCGTAAATTGTGGACCATCCTTGTATTTATCTTATGGCATCAAATATATATTGAAGATCGTGCGTATTCCTTTTCCGTTCCATCTTCAAAAAGAATGATATTGTAATAGTAAAATCAATAACGCCCCCAATATAGCTCTGATGTATCGTCCCCTCGGAATAGAGATCATGTTATAATGAGCTCATTATACCGGGGGGGATTTTGGTATGTCAGCTAATAGAAGCATGGATATGCATAAAAGCGGTGGTTCATCATCGTCAGTACCGCTTGTTTTACGATCAAGGTGTTCCCAAACAAATGCGGCAATCAATCCTCGGATACATTCCGGGAAAAGATCGCCGCATCATGAATTCTTCGGTTTTTAATATCTTATTAACAAGTATTTTTAGCAGATCTTAATAGAGTGAAAATCAATGCTTCTCATTCATAATCCTTATTCAGCAACATTCTCTACACTTGGATCAGGTGTATAGTTACTTTCATAATCTGTATACATGACTTCCGTTACCATTCCAGCGGAAGCATGATGCAAATCATGGCAATGGAACATCCAATTTCCTGGGTTATCGGCTTCAAAAGCAACAACATAGGTTTCCCCTGGTTTAACATTTAGTGTATCTTTTATGATCGTTGACCCCTGATAGGGCTGACCATTTTTACTTAGTACTTGAAAAAACTGACCATGGAGATGCATAGGATGGTCATCCGTTTTGGATTGATTCACAAAAGTAACTTTCACCTTGTCACCCTTCTTGACTTTTATGACATCTGTATCCGGAAATACCTTTCCGTTAATGGTGTAAACCATTTCTCCGTCTTTCATTTCCGTATTTAAATTCATTGTCACGTTCTGATTAAATATCTGATTCAACGAAAATAAAGGATCTGCCATGTTACCGTACTTTTCGATGTCAAACACAGGAAGCGTGGTAGAGGCATTGGAATTGTCATTTTGAACTTTTGAACCTTCATATTGGATAACGGCTTTCATATTTTGTATCGGCGACTCAATTCCATGTTCTTCAAGGAGCCAGGAGCCTGGATTGTCCGCTGTAAATTCAATATCATAACGTTCCCCAGGAGCAATAGAAAGTAATTGATCTTCAATCATGTCGGGTTCATTCAGGGGCTGTCCATCCGAAGCAATAACTTTAAAATTGTGGCCATGTAAGTGCATTTGATGACTGATGTATCCTGCATTAATTAAGCGAATTCTAACTTTATCGCCTTCTTTAACCGTGAGCTTCTCAATGGCAGTGCCTGATTTCCCGTTTATCGTGTATAGGTCATACATGCTCATATCATGTCCGCCCATACTCGTAGTGTCCTCGCCCATGTTCATATCCGATCCGGACATATTCATTTCATTATGATTCATGCCTCTCATACCCATGCTGTCGGAATCACCCGTATTTATGTCACCGGAACTCATCCATTCATCTAACATGAGAGTATAGTCCCGGTCATAGTCATTTTTTAGTTCCTCAACAACAAGGGAACCGTACAAGCCTTTATCCACCTGGGTTACACTGTCTTGATGAGAATGATACCAATAGGTACCTGGTACATTGGCTTTGAACATATACGTAAATGTTTTACCTGGTTCAACGGCATCTTGTGTAACACCAGGAATGCCATCCATATTATTTGGAACTGGATAGCCGTGCCAATGAATGGAGACAGGCTGATTCAATTCATTTTTTAGAATAATTTTTACGTTGTCTCCAACTTTTACACGGATTTGGGGTCCGGGTACAGAATTGTTGAATGTCCAAACAGGTAAAATCTTGCCTTTGGAAACTTCAAGATTGCTCTCTTTCGCGGTGATCGTGAATTCTTTGCCGTTTACCACTGGAGTAGCAGATGTGAATTTCACTGTTTTAGGATTAGAATTAGCTGTTGTAGGATTATTCATGTTGGAATGATCCATACTTTCCATTGCATTATTTTTAATCGCATTAGCACATCCCGTAGCGAGAATAGCAAAGGAACTAATTACGATAATCCTCTTTAAGAGCATCAATTTCATATTTCTTTCCTCCATTGTTTTGTATTTGATTGGTAATAACAACAATAGTATAGAAAAAATATGTAGAAATAGTGTAGTTGATTTTCATTTTGTATAGTATAGGGGGGCTATAGTATAATATAAGATATAAGAAAAAGGAGTGACGAAAAATGGGGGACCTAATTCAAGAGCAGGAGTCTTGCAGTACGGAAGAACGTAAAAGCCATCATTCTGAGAAAACAAAGAATAATTTGATTAACCGACTTAACAAAATTGAAGGACAAGTTAGAGGGCTAAAAGGATTAATTGAAAAAGACACCTATTGTGATAATGTGCTGAATCAAATCTCTTCAGTCCAGGCGGCTTTAAACGGTGTTGGTAAACTTTTGTTAGAGCATCACATGAAAAGCTGTGTAATGGAACGCATTCAGGATGGTGAAAACGAAGTTATTGATGAATTATTAGTGACCATAAATAAATTAATCAAATAGTGCTAAACAAAAGAGGGTTCGAAAGAACTCTTTTTTTGTTTTACAGCAAAATACTTTGACAAATATAGTATGGGGGGGTATGGTTTAGAGCAGGAGGTGATATACATTAAAAGCCACTCATTTGGACAATATAGGATTAAGTTATTGATGACAATCGGAAAAGTTAATTATTGAACAACTGACTTACTACTGCTATTCGCTGCTGTCCACTTAGTGTCAGCAAGGTTTTAAGAGGCATAATCCGTATCAACAAATGAATTAGAAACAGTTAATGCCTCAATGAAATAACATATATTAAAATCTCAATTTAAGGGAGAGTATTGAAAATGGAAAATGTTACGCTAAAAGTAAAAGGTATGTCATGTGGACATTGTGTAAATTCAATTGAAAGTGCTTTAAGTCAAATAGGCGTAGAAGGAAAAGTAATTCTTGCCGAGGGTAAGGTTGAAGTGAAATTTGACGAAACCAAACTTAAGTTCTCGGATATTAAAGAAACAATTGAAAATCAAGGCTACGACGTAGTTGAATAACAGTTAAAGCTTCAATTGTATACATCACGTAGAAGAAGGTGAAGCGTATGGTCGAAGTATATACAACGCCAACTTGTGAAGATTGCAAAAATTTCAAAAAATTCTTAAATGATCATCAAATACCCTATACAGAGTTTAGTATAGCGGATCATCCGGAAAATGCAGTTCTTCTGCGCGAACGAACAGGTAAAAATCTGGTACCTACAATTTTCATTGCAGGTGAAGTTTATTTCGGATTTGTCTTCAATCGTCAAGAAATTGAACAAAAACTTCTTGGTTAAGACCCTAAATAAAGTCCATTGATTGAAATTTGGACATTAAAGGAGTACGGAAGCATCCTCTTTCACACTCTAAAGTAGTAGGTTATCTTCTGAAATATACCGCCATGAATAGAATATTTCTATATGGGGTATATATAGAATAGGGGACTACCCTAAACTTACTACTATAGCTATGAGAGGAGAATTATTATGTCACATCAAAAGTACAAAGAGTGTATTGAAGAGTGTTTAAAATGTATGGTTGCATGTAATCACTGTTATGTTTCTTGTTTAGATGAGGAGCATATTGGAATGCTGAAGGAATGTATTCGCTTGGATCGTGAATGTGCGGATATCTGTGAATTTGCCGCTCATGCCATGTCGATCAATAGCAAATATGTTAAAGCGATATGTCTTGCTTGCGCAGACGCTTGTGAAGCTTGCGGGAACGAATGTAAAAAACATGATCATGCACATTGTCAGCAATGTGCCGAAGCGTGCTTTGCTTGTGCAAAAATGTGTCGTGAAATGGCCGCTTAATAAAAGAAATGTAACACGGAAGGAGTTTTCTCAGAATAAGTTCTCAAATTCTGAGAAAACTCCTTTTAATGAATTCCAACAGAAATTTGGTAAGTTTAATATGAGATGATGAAATATCCGCAAAATATCGCTTGACGAAATATAGGGTAGGGGGGTATTGTATAAAGTATAAATGAAAAATACTATTAAAAGGAGAATGCATGATGTGAAAGGCATGTCTTGTTGACATTGTGTCAATTCGATCGAAGGGGGTTCTAAATTCGCTCGGAATTCAAGGGGATGTTAATGTTAATCTTGATCATGGCACTGTTACCGTAGTATATGATGATAGTAAGGTAAGTCAAAAGAGTATTAAAGAGGATATTGAAGAACAAGGATATGAAGTCTAAAAGGTGAGGTGAATATGTAGTGTCAACAATTGAAGAGAAAAAATCACAAACATCACTTCAACTCTCAGGTATGACTTGTGCAGCTTGTGCTCTAAAAATTGAGAAAGTTCTGAACAAGCTGGAAGGTGTATCAGAAGCTAACGTAAACTTTGCGATGGAAAAGGCGACAGTAACGTATGACCCGAGTAAAGCCGACATCGGTAAGATGGAAGCAAGCATTGAGAAGCTTGGCTACAGTACAGTTAAGGAAGCTGTTGATTTGGAACTTGTCGGTATGACTTGTGCGGCTTGTGCCTTGAAAATCGAGAAGACTCTGAAAAAGTTACCCGGCGTAAGCACGGCCACCGTTAATTTCGCCATGGAAGTTGCTCATGTCGAATATAATCCGGCAGATGTTTCTGTGACTGATATGCAAAAGAGAGTTGAGAAACTCGGATATCAAGCTGTACCCAAACAGGAACAAAGCGACCCGGTGGAACGTCGACAAAAAGAATTATCAAAACAAAAACGAAAACTTCTAATTTCTACTATTTTATCATTTCCCCTGCTCTGGGCGATGGTAAGTCACTTTTCATTCACATCGTGGGTATGGCTGCCAGATCTCTTTATGAATCCATGGTTCCAATTGATTTTAGCAACTCCTGTTCAATTTTATATCGGAAGACCCTTCTATATTGGTGCATATAAAGCATTACGTAATGGTAGTGCGAACATGGACGTTCTCGTTTCATTAGGGACCTCAGCAGCCTATTTTTACAGTCTATATCTAACCGTTGTGTGGGCGTTTGAAGGCGGTAGCGTACATCATGGCCCAGCGATGTACTATGAAACAAGTGCCGTGTTGATTACATTAGTGGTAATGGGGAAACTGTTTGAATCCCTGGCAAAAGGACGTACGTCTGAAGCCATTAAATCACTAATGGGACTTCAAGCCAAGACAGCAATAGTTGTCCGAGAAGGTCAAGAATTGACCATTCCCGTGGAAGAAGTGATTGCAGGTGATGTTGTAATTGTTCGCCCAGGTAGTAAAGTGCCTGTGGATGGGGAAGTTCTGGAAGGCCTCTCGTCTGTGGATGAATCGATGCTTACAGGCGAAAGCCTCCCTGTTGAAAAAAAAGCTGGGGATGCTGTTATTGGAGCCACCATTAACAAAAACGGTGTGCTTCGAATTAAAGCAACAAAAGTAGGTAAAGAAACTGCTCTTGCACAAATTATTAAAGTGGTCGAGGAAGCGCAAGGTTCAAAAGCTCCTATTCAACGGGTAGCCGACGTCATCTCCGGGATCTTTGTACCTATTGTTGTAGGTATCGCTGTAGTGGCATTCTTGGTATGGTACTTTATAGTTACACCTGGTGACTTTGCAGGTTCTTTAGAAAAAGCAATTGCAATTCTGGTTATTGCTTGTCCTTGTGCTCTAGGGCTTGCTACACCAACCTCCATTATGGCTGGTTCTGGGCGCGCAGCTGAACTTGGAATCTTATTTAAAGGTGGAGAACATCTGGAACAGACCCATAAAATTGATGCGATCATTCTCGATAAAACAGGTACAGTAACAAAAGGTAAACCTGAACTTACCGATGTTTTGGTCGATGGAGATGAAACAGAATTCCTTAAACTTGTGGGGGCAGCTGAGAAAAATTCAGAACATCCATTAGCCGAGGCTATAGTTGCGGGTATTATGGAAAGAAATATTGAACTGCCCGGGACAGAATCCTTTGAAGCCATTCCAGGTTTTGGAATCAAGGCTACTGTTAATGGGAAAGAATTATTAATTGGTACCCGTCGCCTCATGGATAAATTCGGTGTAGAAGCAAAACAAGCTTACACTACGATGTCTATTTTAGAGGAATCTGGGAAAACGGCTATGCTTGTCGCCATCGATAAAGAGTATGCGGGTATGGTTGCTGTGGCAGATACTATCAAAGAAACCTCACAAGCTGCTGTCAGCCGTTTAAAAGAAATGGGTATCCAGGTCATTATGATTACAGGGGACAATGAAAGGACGGCAAAAGCGATAGCGGCTCAAGTGGGAATTGATCACGTCCTCGCTGAAGTCCTTCCTGAAGGAAAAGCGGATGAAGTTAAAAAGTTGCAAGCTCAAGGTAAAAAGGTAGCGATGGTAGGAGATGGTATCAACGATGCTCCGGCCCTTGCTATGGCAGACATCGGGATGGCTATTGGCACGGGGACGGACGTGGCTATGGAAGCTGCTGATGTAACTTTGATGCGTGGCGATCTATCAAGTATCCCAGATGCCATCTATATGAGTCGTAAAACGATGGCTAACATTAAACAAAATCTATTCTGGGCACTCGGTTACAATACGGTGGGTATTCCGATAGCCGCAATCGGCCTCTTGGCCCCATGGGTAGCAGGTGCTGCGATGGCATTGAGTTCAGTATCCGTTGTTCTTAATGCACTTCGGCTACAACGTGTGAAAATACGTAATTCATAGAGGCGATGTGATTAAAGCCAATAAATGTATAAAATATATTTTGTTATAGATTCTATTGTTGTTATATTATATAAAAGCACCCACGCAGGGATACGGGGTATCCCCTGCGTGGGTGCTTTAGTGAAGAAAAGGCACACATAAATTAGAAATCCGTTCAGGAGAATGTTAGGTTGAAAAAATGGATTATATTCGGTGCTAACCTGATTATGTTTATTCTCATTTTTAGTAAGCGAGATTCATTGTATGCATGGATTGCTGGGGAGAATACGCCTAGTTTTCCTCTGATGTTTCTCGTTGTGACTATGCTTGCTATATTTCCTGTGGTCCCATTCGGCATTGTAGGTGGAGTGATAGGCGCTAAATATGGTGTAGTATGGGGCAGTGTTTTGAACGTGGCCACCTCCACTTTAGCGGCAATCATTGTCTATGTATTGGCAAAGTCCTCTCTTCATTCTTGGGGAAGCAGGATCATTCGGAGATTTACCTTCCTAAACGAACTGCATACGACGAGCAGCCAGCGCCTGTTTTGGACGATTCTTTTTGCTCGCATCATACCCTTTTTCCCAGCTGCTGCAATCAATATTTACGCGGGGGTATTCCATTTAAATTTTTGGATTTTCATACTTGCAACCTGTATAGGTAAAATTCCTGCTATGATTGCCTTTGCGTATATAGGGCATGAATTTTGGAATAATGGAACACGCTTGGTACAAGTCAGTCTGGTCTATGCTTCATTTTTATTATTGGTTTTTATTGGGAATAGAATATTTCTTCGTAACAAAGAATAATTACAATTCCATAAGGGGAATTAAAAAAGCACTACGTTCTTCGTAGTGCTTTTTTGCTTTTGAATTCGTTCGTTCATTTGAAATTTTATTGTATTGATATAACAAAATCCACACTTACTTCAAATTTAAACTTTACACTATTTCTTAAGAACAAACCAAGAGGAGTAGTATCAGATGAACAATCATCACGATGTAGAAGAAGCCAACCAAAAGAGTTCCAATTTACGGATTAACTTTTTCTTTTTTTTATCCTTTGTCATTTTTTCAATTATTATCATTCGTCTTGCTGTTATACAATTTGTAGAAGGCCCCGAACTTGCCCGTTTACAAAATGAAAGTGTCACCAGATCGAGTCCTATGCTACCCGTCCGAGGTACCATCTATGATTCATCAGGTAAAGTGAAACTGGCATATTCTGAACCTATTCAGTCGCTATATATCACTTTATATAAAAATTATAGTCAACAGGAAGGTGGTCCTGAAAACCCAAATCGTGAGGAATCTAAACAATTTGCAGAGAAACTATATGGAGTGTTTCAGGAATTTAAAGATCCTGGAAGCAAAGAATTGTCGGTAGAAGATATATTAAATGCGATGGACCTGCAATATCGACAGACTCAAGGTTATTCTCCGAGATTGATCAAGAGTGAATTATCCGATAGAGAAGTCGCTTATTTTCTTCAAAACAAAAATATCATTCCTGGATTGAGTGTAGTGGAGGAAAGTAAACGTAAATATGATGAAGATAGTGTGGCTGTTCAAGCTATTGGTTACATGAAAACATTTAAAACATCAAAGACTTTAGAGAAATACAAAGAAATTGATAATCTAAATCAAACTCAAACTAATCCCGGACTTGTATATTCTGAGCTGGAAAGTGTTGGTGTTGATGGTCTTGAACTTCATTATCAGGATGTGCTACGAGGACAAAGTAGTTATAAAGAGATCCCAATTAATGCATTGAATTTGCCTGAAGAAGGCGGGAACATGCTCCCTCCAAAAAAAGGGTTCGATATCATCTCGACCATCAACAAAAACGTACAAGTTCAAACAGAACAAGCTATTAAAGAACAGTTGGATTGGCTACAGCGAACTCCTGTTTCAGGAAAGCTTCACTCCAATGCAACAACAGCATTTGCTGTCGCTATGGAAGTGGATACCGGTAATGTCGTGGCTATGGCAAGTATGCCAGATTATGATCCGAATGCGGAATGGGATTATGAAAAGATAAAATACATCTATAGAAATGGAACAGTTGAATCTTTCCCCCCAAACGATACCGGAAAGCACCCAGAGTCAACCGTATTATTGGGGTCAACAATTAAACCGTTGAGTGTTTTAATTGGCCTAAATGAAGGTTTTTTTGCTCCAAATTCAACATATCAGGATCGAGGATACGCAGAATTTGGGAAAGACCGTACCAGAGTCAGGAACTCCTCAAGTAGCGTTTATGGGCTATTAAATCCGGAAACAGCAATTACGAAATCATCCAATGCTTTTATGGTGGACATGATCGGTGAGAAGCTTTGGACAAAGTATAATGTTGAAGGAATTAAAGTATGGGACAAATATATGAAAGAATTTGGCTTAGGTGTTGACACCGGAGTGGACTTACCCAAAGAATTTAGAGGCAGAATTGAATATAACCAGGAGAACCAATCTGCACTCACAGGCTTGGCTTTTGCTTCATTTGGACAACAGGGGAAGTATACCACGATGCAGCTTGCACAATATACCGTGATGTTAGCCAATAAAGGAAAACGTCTAGAACCACACCTGGTAAAAGAAATACGTGACTCGGAAGGAAATATAGTTAAAAAAGTTAAACCTAAAATACTGAATACAGCAAATTATGATGACAGATACTGGCGCACTATTCAACGTGGAATGTCTACCAATGTAGATGTCGCGTTCAGTGGGTTTCCATATGATTTCGCGAGAAAGACAGGCACCTCCCAACAAACCATTTATATAAATGGTCAGTCAATTAATGTTGAGAACGGGGTATTCATCGCCTTTGCACCTCGTGAGAATCCAAAACTGGCAGTAGCCGTGGTTGTACCTGAAGGGGGGTATGGATCAAGTAGCGCAGCACCCATTGCTCGTAAAATATTTGATGCTTATGATATGGAATATGGTCTCGAACCCAATTCAGCAAAGTGATCCTAAGATTAAATGTCGAGAGACAAGAACATTGTCCCAAGATGGAAAAGTTGAGTGTAGAAGCACCCTTGTCAAGTAAACTAAAAAGACTCTTTCAACCAGTAGCCGTTCTCAGTGTTCAACTGAGAATGGCTATTTGATTTTCTTTGATAGCTTAAAAGTTTGTGACATAAGAAAGGAAAGAGAGGGATATGAAGACCGAAGTAAGAGTATTCTAATTCTCATTAAACTTAAAGCGTTAGTTGAAAAGACTACCCATAAGTTGTTGCCGATCGGCAACGGCTCCATTAATTTTAAAAATAACGGGAGGATAGTGACAAACGTGAGGGACTAGGCTTCAATTACGAAAGAAACCTACCATTGAATATTTAGAAAATAAAAGTTTCCTAAGGGAATACATTATAATATTTTCATTGACATACCCATGGGGGGTATAGTAAATTTATTGTGTAAGGTGTCGTTATGGATCAGCCAAAAGACATACTGAGTGATAATATTAACCATGATAGTTGTTCGCTAAATAGTACTCGCAAAAGCTATCACTCAGATAAGGTCAAAATAATTTAGTTTCCCGTTTAATTCGGATTGAAGGCCAGATTCGCGGTGTTAAAGGTATGATTGAAATGGATACTTATTGCGATGATGTGCTAAATCAAATAGCATCAATTCAGTCGGCGTTATATGGTGTAGGTAAACTACTACTAGAAGGTCATATGAAAAGCTGCGTAGTGGATCGAATTCAAGCGGGAGAACGTGAGGTGATTGATGAATTATTAATCACAGTGAATACATTAATGAAGGAGCGCATCTTCAATTCAACTGCTTCCTGTCCGAAAAATAAAAATTTGTTTTTAAATAAAAGGCCAAACACTCCAAGTTGACCTTCAGGAGTTTCTGCTAGCGGTGTTCCCTCTTCAACCGTAGGAGTAGTAATTTGCACTTCAGCTACTGAAGACGATTCATAATTTGTGGTTGGTTGCTCGTCCAAGTTTGAAGCGAATGCTTGGTTATAAGCAAAACCAGCACCACCCAGTAGAGTAACCGCAGCAAGCGCTGCAACAATCGTATTCTTCTTTTTCATTATTAATGCTCCTCTCATTTTTCAATATAATAGTTTGATTCTATTCAGAAAAACGGGCATATAATCAGCCCGAGTTTTTTATAAAAATACTTCATTCATTTTGGTCCTAAAAGGTATACAGAAAAGGATCGTCAGCATTTTTGCAACGATCCCTATTGTCAGTCCCGCAAGTCGAAATCAGTGGATAGAACAGGTTATGTTTCAGTATTCAGTTGCAAAGCTAATTATTCGTATACTTCCTTTGGTGAATCGGCGTACCTTTAGTGACTTCACCTGTCGCTGTATTGATTTCTAGGGGTTCTACTAAAACCTTCCACCTATTGTCGCTTTTAAAAACTTTATAAGGGAGTGGTGGTGACTGTTCGTAGCCTTGTCCTGCATATTTTTCAATCACTGAAATCTCAACTTCATTTCTATTGATCTGTTTGCTTCCCACAATTTCATACCCAGTAGTAGGATTGGTTTTAAAATCCTTTACATACCCTTCTTCACGACTTTTCTCATCCAAATAGTTTATATCTTTTGAATAGAACATCATTCCCTCGGCATCCCTAGCAATGTAAGCATCATAGTACTCAGTTGCTGCCTCCATCGGAGTTTGGGCAATAACTCTTTCCGCAGTTGTATTCGTCGCTACTAAAATAGAACCAGCAACAATTCCAGCAAGTAAAAGCGGTAATAATTTTTTTCCCTTCATGGATTGAAGACTCCTTTTTCTGTTATATTCCTAAATAACGGAAAATCTCCTTTAGGTTTACTAAGTATAACGTGTTCAATTATCGGAAGGTTGTAAGATTTCTGAGAAATATTATTTTCAAAAGGGGAAACAACTACGGTGGATAAATTTTGAGTTGTTGTTACAGTACTGCTCGTATTAATTACTGTCTTGCTGAATCTTATCTATTTCGAGTTGAGACATAGCAACAAGGTACAAGAAGGTATTCATAGAGTTTTGTATAATGCAAATTAAAGCACATAACAAGGCTAGCGGTAAAAACTTTGATCGACCGGAATATCAGTTATTGAAGCGAGTCATGCGTGAGGGAGATACGCTCTTTGTAAAATCAATTAATCGTTTTGGCCGCAACAAACAAGAGATATTGAGAGAGTGGCAATGGATGATCGATGCAACAATTCATGTTGTGGTGATCGACATTCCAATTCTCGATACTCGGAAGTACCAGGAGTTGGAGGGGATCGGGCAGCTTATTTATGGATCTTGTGCTTCAGATACTTAGCTGGCTTGCTGAAGAGGAACGTAATGGCATTAGGTCAGCACAGGCTGAAGGTATTGCTGAAGCCAAGAAAAAAGGGAAGCACCTAGGGCGGCCACAAATAAATTTGAATACTCTTACACCGGCGCAAAGGAACACCCTGGATACTGACTATCCTCTATGGAAGAATAATGAGCTTTCGGCTGTAGAATTTATGAAAAGATTGGATCTGAAGAAGAACACCTTTTACAAGGTTATGAAGGAGTTTGAAACTCATTAGAAAGACTATGCAAGATAATGTTCGTCTTTTAAAGCAATTTGGATCCCAGGAAAGCTCCTAAACCAAGGAAAAGGCTATGCTTCATTAGCAATGAAGTTTTTACCTTTGTTCGTTCTAAATCTTTTTCCACAAATAGATGAGATAATACTAACTGTAAACAAGGATAATTTACCAGCAAAACGTTTGTATGAAAAATCCGGGTTCGTATATAAAGGGAAGACTAAACTTGGGAGGAGCGGAGTTGAATTTGTTCTGCACTATTTAACCAGAAATGCGGAACGATTAAACTAGGGAAACTTTAGATGAAAAAAATAAAATTGGACCATACATCTTAGACATATCTAATATGTGTGATCCTTTTAATTTCAACAGTTTAACTTACTTAACCTAAATATAACATTGGTTATATCCATATATGCACGATGCTGATATGGACGGTATGGTAGGTGAGTAAGATTAAGTAAGAGCAGTTTGCCGTCGCGGCTACTGCTTCTTCTCATTCAGCTATCGGGCAGGCTGGTTCCAAAAAAAATAGTAAAATAATGATATATTTGAGGTTAGGTGTGAGGTACCCGTGAAAGATCATAGGGGAATGAACTTGAGCATAATTCGGATCTCATATATTCTGGGGACAATTTCATTCTTGTCGATGTTTTTATTTACTGTAATTAGCATTACATTTTCAATATTATCATAATTTCAAGTTTTATAGCAGTTGCTTATTACAAGAATTGAAGATCAGTTAATGTGCTAATCTTTAATGTAGTAGTGTTTTCTGTAATCATTTTAGTGCTGTATTTTTTTAGTTCGAATTTTGTCATTTTGGAATAGAAATTTTTAAATGGACTAAGCTAACGGGAAACGTTAGTTTTCAATAATACAAAGAAAGCAGTTGATCAAAGTGATCATCTGCTTTTGTTGAACAAACGGGCACATAAGTTCCAATTTGTGGTATATCTCATTTAATGACATTTACTAAGCGGATGTGCTTATGAATCCTGCAGACCTATATCCAATCAATGGCCGGTCGGGACGTGACTGTCATCGGCGCTGGTGTCAATAACGCACCATTGATCCGAATGCTGAGCTCGACCTGGCGTGCGTCACAGTGCGCGATCGTAACCAGGTCCTTTTCCGAAAGGAGTGAGATGACTTTGGGGAGGATTGCCTGGATCACGTTGGGGAGACACAGTTAATTTCCAAAGTATTTTGCTTTATTAGTTGCATGAATTACTACTAAAAATACGTTTTTTAGCAAAGGTTAACTTCGTTAATACAGAAATTAAAGCAATTGTTGCAAATAAAATTCCACTAAATAAAAGACTTCCAATCCCAAATTGAGAAATGAACCATCCGCCTATTGCAGATCCAAGTGTTATTCCTAAATTAGCGAACGATAAATATAAACTATTCCCGAATTCAGGAGCATCCTGTGTTTCAGTGCCTAACCAGGTCTGGCTTAAGAGAAATCCTGCAGAGTGAACTGTTCCCCAAATAAAAACTATGATTATCGTCATGGTAGTATGATTTCCGCTTAATCCAAGTAAGCCGTAAGTAATAAGGAAGATAATTGGATATATAATAACAGTTCGATTTGTATTTTTTTGTAGGAAATAACTAAACAGGAAGTTCCCTATCAGTCCAAATAATCCAAACGCCATAAGCATGACACTTATCCACGTGCTTTGTATATTAGCAACTTTAGTTATATAATCTGCAAAGTACGTATAGACTGAAAACATTGTTGTAAATATTAAAGTTACAGTTATAATGTTTAACCAAACTGGTAATCTTTTTAATATAGAAACCTGCTTACCATAAGATACTTTATGCTGAACTGGCATAGAGGGCATGTAAAATGCTATGCCTAAGAATGCAATTAAACTAATACCTGCACAAAATAAGAAAGCGACTTCAAGAGAAAGTCTCTCCGCAAGAAAGGAAGTAATAGGAACCCCTGTAACTGTACCAAGTGTAAGACCTGCAAAAACTTTTGCGCTAGCACTTTTTTTCTTTTCAGGACTTGAAACCTTCTCTGCAACTGAAATGGCTAATGGATAAAGTACTGCAAGAAACAATGCAGGAATAATCCTAAATATAATTGCAATTATGAAACTTGAACTATAGGCCAGAACTACACTAGCAATGATTACAATAAACATGATAAATAGTAACATGTGTTTTCGATTAAAAGCACCAGTACTTAAAGTCATAATTGGACCAAAAATAGTTAAAACTAGAGCAAATACACTTACTAAAATCCCTGCTTGAGAAGTGGATATTTGGTATTTATCGGTAATTTGTGGTAAAATCCCTATAATTCCCATTTCATTTGTTATGGCAGCAAATATGCTTAGGAACAACATTATGATTACTATACTGTTTTTACTCATTACAAATACTCACCTCTAAACTGTTAATGTAAATTATTTTGTATAGATAATAATTGTAAGAAATTAGCTCTAGCATAGTACTAACACTATTTAACTTTCACTTTAACAAAAGCATAATTTTTTGCTATCCATGAAACAATTAAAGCAACCATAATAAGAATGAATATTGCCCACGGTATTGTTTTTGCTCCTAAACCATCAAGAATTATTCCTCCTATAGCACCTCCACCTGCAATTGCTATATTCCAAAACGTTGCACTCATTGGAATCGCGATATCTATTGCTTTCTCGCCTGTGGCTTGAGCTAGTGCCGTTTGAAGGAGAGTCGCTGATCCACCAAATGAGAGTCCCCATAACCCAGCAGATAAGAAAACTACTATTATATTACTACTGTAGAATGCTAATAAAAGGGATGATACAGCAAATATAACCAGACTAACTATTACCAAAAGTCTAAGCCATCGATCAATTAATGCTCCTATTAACCAAACACTAATAAGCGCAGCAAACCCAAAAATAAGTAAGGTTAATCCTGTATAACGTTGTAAACCAAAATTACCTAGGAACGGTGCGATATAGGAATAAATAATATTATGAGCTAGCATCCAAACTAAAATAACAAATAAGATAGTTGGAACTCCAGGCGTCCTAAATAATTTGGCTACCGAGGTTCGTTTTCCAGGTTCTTGACCAGGAAAATCTGGAACTTTCCAAAGAACCAATCCAATTACGATAAGTGATAGTACAGACATAATACAAAAGACTATACGCCAGCTCACTAACTCGCCTAAAAATGTACCTGCTGGCACACCAAGTGATAAGGCTATAGGCGTTCCTGCTAAAACTATGGCTGTCGCCCGTCCTTTAAGTTGTTCTGATACCATTCGCATGCCGTATCCAGCTATCATTCCCCAAACTACCCCTGCCGCTACTCCAGCAATAAAGCGAGAGACTAGGATGAAAACATAATTTGTAGATATTGCAGTAAATGTATTGAATATTAAGAATGTAGTAAGTGTTAAAAGTAAAAGTGGACGTCTCCGCCAACTTTGTGTAGCTAATGCCACTGGAACTGCTGCGATTAACGATCCTAGACCATATAATGTGACAAGTTGTCCAGCTAATGATTCTGAAATATTTAATTCTTGCGCGATTTTGGGAAGCAAACCTGCAGGGAGTGTTTCTGTCATGGTTGCGATAAATCCTGCCATAGTTAGAGAGACTAATCCTAACAATGGAAACGAAAATTTTGACACTTTGAAACGCTCCTTTTAATTGATTTAAATTAGTTGAATGAAGATAATTAGTATGGAATTCTTCTCTACATCAATCAACTTAGTTGCTTTAAGCTACGCTCTATTGTAGTGTTAGTATGTAATTTAGTAAAATAGATATATCAGAACGTTTGGTTCATTAAAACTGATAGGTAAAAAGAGGTGCTATAGATGGAACTTCGCCATTTAATTACTTTTAAGACCATTGTAGAGAAAGAAGGATTTAAAAAGGCGGCTGAGCATCTAGGTTATGCTCAATCTTCCATTACTGCTCATATAAAAGAACTAGAGAAAGAGGTAGGGAATCCATTATTTGATCGTTTAGGGAAAAGAATTGTATTAACTCAGTACGGTCAGCATTTTCTATCTTATGCAGTGAAGATTATAGATCTTTATTCCGAAGCACTGCTAACAAATGAAGAGCCAACTGGGGAGCTAACAATAGGAATAGCTGAATCACTTACAATTGATCGGATTCCAGCCATTCTTCTAGAATTTAAAAACTTATATCCGAATGTTAATCTTTCAGTAAAATCAATAGAAAATTATCAGGTAGCATCACGTCTTCAAAGTGGCGAAATTGATTTAGTTGTTGTATTTGAAAAAGATGACTGGTCTCTTCCAGAACTTAATTGTGAAGTTATTAATAAAGAGAGAATGGTTTTAATAAGCCCACCAAAGAAAGAAAACTCGAAAACGGTTAGAACGGTTCTGTATACGGAAAAATCGTGCAGTTATAAGGCTGTTTTTGATCACTACATTAATAAGAAACAAATTGATGTAAAGGAAAGTTTAGATTTCCAAAGTATAGAAGCCATTAAACAATGTGTTAAAAGTGGACTTGGGATTTCCTTAGTACCCTATTTTTCCGTTAAAGAGGAAGTGGAAAGTGGTAAACTTTGGGCAGAAGATATAGAAGCAGATTCTCCAGCTATTTCAACATTTATTGCATATCACAAGTACAAGTGGTTATCTCCAGCACTTGTAAAGATGATTTCTTTAATAAAGAATCATTCTAAAAGTTGGGAGTAGATTAGAAATGAGGCTCTCAGAATTTTTTGATAATCAATGAAATAACATACGCAACAATCAAGCGCGAATGTGTAATAGCATTTGCGTTTTTGTATGTAAAAGGCCAGATTGTTGAGGAACGTTTTCAATTTAGATATGTAGAGCAAAAATTGAGAGTGAGAAGAATTATACTTAAATTAACTGGTCAGTTTTATTAAGGGAGATTTTTTCCTTATGTACCACTAAAAGTGAAGGGATACTGCAAATCATTAACCCTCCGAGACACCAAGTGTTAAATTACCAGTAAGCTCGTCACTCGTTGTTAGCGCTTGAGTGTACAATTAAATGATTCTAAGGGCATAAGGGAGAAACTGATGACCATACTGAGTGAGTACGACTTTTTTGCCAATCGATCAAAAATATAGGTTTTCCGATTTCAGCTTCCAGTTCTTTAAATTTACGTTGTGACAGAAGACCGAGTGTAACCCGAGATGATAAGCTTTTCCACGGTAGTCTTTAAGGTAATCAAAGGCGGAGTACCATATCTTCATCCAATCATTATATTCAGTTCATTTTTTTTGAATGTTTAGTTCAGTAAAATCAATTTTACTGATCAACTATGCTGTTTTATAATTTACTTTGTTTGAAGAAAATAAATCAATATTAGCAAGATTAACAATACAAATTACCTGAAAGGTAGATGTTAAGAATGAATCAACATCATAAATTGTTTGAACGAGTTCAGATCGGGACCACTTTTGTAAAAAATCGTGTGGGTGTTGCTCCAATGACACGTACTAGTGCTTCACCAGAAGGTTTGGTTACAGATCAAATGGCTGCGTATTATGCTTCTTTTGCTCGTGGAGGATTTGGTTTTGTTATTACAGAGGGAACCTATACGGATGAACTATATAGTCAGTGTTACTTTAACCAACCAGGTTTGGTGAATGATGAACAAGCAAGCGCATGGAAAAAAGTTGTAGATACTGTTCACGAAGCTTTTTATCTTGGCCAAACAAGATTCTGTAGTTGGATATGTAGACGCGTGGCACATCTTAGCGAAGTTTTCAAGAGCTGCATTTTATGTTTTAGAAAATGGTGGGCATAGCGTGCAAATTGAACAAGTGGTTCTTTTCAACGCTTTGATGAATGAATGGCTCGATCGAGTCTAATGACTGGTCCTTCTTTATGAATCGGAAATTTTTTAAACTAATCTGAAAAATTACCTTTACTAAAGCTTCCATATTCCAATATTATAAGGCTGGCAAGAACTCATAAGCATTGCTAATAATAGTGAATACGTAACGTACAAGAATTGATGCTACTATACAATATGACAATTACGCTAACGGGAAACTTTAGTTGTAGTAAAATAAAATTGGACCATACATCTTAGACATATCTAATATGTGTGATCCTTTTAATTTCAACAGTTTAACTTACTTAACCTAAATATAACATTGGTTGTATAAATATATGGATGATCGTGATGGTGACGGTATGGTAGGTGAGTAAATCCTGAGTTTATTTCTGCTGTAAAAGGCATCATCGCGGCAAGGTCGATTAAAGACGTACAAGAAGCAGTGCAGCGACTTCAAACGAATATGGGGGCAACCTTGTTTATAGGAACAATACCAACTACCTCCTTTCAAGTACCGTGCATACTGGTGCTTCCACTTACCTATATGTGAGGTATTAGTATGAATAGGCGGTTCTCTAAAGGTCAATAAATATTTCCCCAACACCCAACCACTCATGCTCGAAGAGTGGTTTTTCTATCTTACAATTTCAGGTAAAATACTTTTAGACTACCTAAACCTGAAATGAGGATTTGTAATGAACCCATACATTCTCGATAGCACCTTGCTTGAGAATTTCAAGCAAGCCGTAAGCGATCATGACGATTTCCTGATTAATACATACAGAAATTACAACGGTAAAAACTTCTGGAGCATAATATGCTCAGCGAAGGACTGGCTCTCCGTCAGCGTGAACGGTTTGCCGCACATCAATCTGTCCCATCCTCATGACGATGTTCGTTCATTGAATTTTTTGCAGCTGATCACGACATACGATCTTGTTCTTCAATCGATGGAGCAGCTCCATCGTGTCTTCGAGATAGAATACCCGCTAAAGAAGGACGATTCGGTATTTAACGCGGCAGTTCCAGACGATGCGTACTTCGCGCAGATCCGGGCATGTTTTGGGGCACATCCGGTAGATTTAAGGAGTGCTGACGGAACCCCGCCAGACAAGAAGAGTACGGACAAGTACTTTGCTTCTTGGTCTAGTGATGTCGGGGGTATGGGCGATTACGCGGTTTATCTCTACAGCAACAAGCCTGATGAGGTTCAACCGATTCGCTTCTCAATGAGCTTCGCCAAAATTTATGAGTATACGGTTATGCGATACGATCTCTTATCGAACGTGGTAAGCGAAATTAAGAAAAAGAATGGTATCTTTGTCGAGAAGCAGCGGCAGCGGGAGATTGGGCGTAGTTCAAACATTGTCGAACAGCTTCAAATATTATTAGAAGAAAACAATGCTCGGATCGGTGATAAATCGGGGTATCAGTTTGAGATCGAGACGATGATCGAGCTGTTTACTGCTTCGCAGGACTTTCCTGAGCAAGAACGGCAAGAAGTAGCTAAGTACTTGAAGTCCCTTCACCTATTGGTTGATGAGCTACGCAATGCACTTCAGGGCATGACATTTACAAATGAAGATGACGATACGGATTCCGAAGAACTGTCCCATTGGCATCTTCTGCATGCGAGACCGAGAAGGTTTAAAGAGGTATCCTACGACTTATCCAAATTATTCGAGTACCTGCACAATCCGTATTATGAACCATCATTACTGGAGTATCATATCAAGCGTCTCGTCGGAGCAGGGGTGTTGCCGCCTTTCGTGGACTTGGAAACAGACAAGCTTGACCTGCAGCTCCTGCTCTATGCGAAGCTTGCTGAGAATACTTGATCGCTTGTCCGCATTTCCACTTAATGGTATCGTAAGGGATATGTATTTGATGAGTGGAGAGGTGAGTTTCTTGGGTAAAATAACTCCTGAGGTTAGAGTAATAATTGAGAAGCACCAGTACAATAAACAACTGCGTAAATACTCGGACATGCACTTCTTTAACGATAATTCCTACTTTCCGCAGGGTCAACTCCAACAAAGACGTTGAGCATGCAAGAGCAAGTATCTACAATCGGTTTGATCAATACAAGAAGGTATACCCTCTTGTTCGAGACGATATTGAGGATATGGAAATAGCGGCAGCTCAGTTTGAAATTGCCGTAAGGAAGGTCATTCAAAATTTCGATAACCCTAATAAGGACTTTAACTATTCCGTTGAAGAGCTTCAGGGATTGATTGATTCGGTCTTTGAATGCCAGGACAAAGTGAATGAAGCAGCTATCAGAAAAGCAATGCAGGACTAATCCCTATATGCTCAACCCAACCACCCAGTCTCCAAGGGTGGTTTTCTTTTTGCCTTTTTTGCTCTCCCGAGCGCAGAAATTTGTCGACAATCTTTCAAAGCGGAACGAGGTCAAAGCCTTAAATCGATCCGACAATACGATTATTAATGATCGGTATCTAATATTATCGACTTGTCAGGGCGCAGCTGGCACATCAAAGCGATTCACCCACCATGGCCTTTGTTTATCGTTGAACTTCAAAGAATGGGAATGATCTTACAAGTGAAATGATTGAGAGAGCTTTGAGACGCATTGGCTGGAAGGGCTAGGGGTTGGGAATTAGAACCTCCGTCCGAATGAGATGTTTGCTTGTTACAAATGCTGATGCGATAATTCCATTTTATTAACGGGTAACATTGTACAGAGAGTAAGGAGCATCCTACAGAGGACTGCTCCTGTTTCTTTGTAGACGAACAATAGAAAAAAATAATTTGGTTTATTTATAAAATTAGACCTATTTTATACGATAATGTATAGTTGTTATCTGAAGAAAATAATTAGATTTCTATTGTAGCAAATAAAGGGAGGGAGTTATTTGAACAGAGTATTACATAACATTCATTTATCACAGGCACTGACGAAGACATATCGGAAATACGGGCTAACCAATGATGAATTTATTGTTTTAAATTCGTATTTTCTTCATGAGGGCTTTTATCATTCTAAAATCGACTGGTTTGAACTCTCAGACACGACAGGAATGAGTGCTCAGGATTTAAAGGGAGTGTTCTGGTCCCTAGCTGATCGAAAAAAAATCATATTTGACGGTGATAGTATTGATAATCAAGCACTATATCAATCTTTAAATAGAATTCAAGAGGCTGAGAAAAGTATTAGCCAGCGGATCTCAGAAAGCATCAATTTGTTCAAGGATATGGGGTATAACAACAATAAACACATGGGCTACGTTGTCTTAATCCCTTATCAGGAAGGTATAGCTGTGACAAGCCAAATGGATGAGGGGTGGACTTCAAGAAGTGCTGAAATGTGGACGAAGGAAGATATGTTGCGCCTATCCGATGAAATACGCACATTTGCAGAAAAAGTTGATCAAAACTATATAAATAAATACAACAAAGAAGTCGAAGAAAGACAGGAGTTACAACTCCAGATAGAACAAGAAAAAAGAGAACAAAGGGAGGAAAAGAAAAGACAACAATCGCTTCCCAAACCTGGATTTGTTGTACTTTATCGCGATACGAATAATCGCTATTATTTCACGTATACAACCTCTCTACCATTAAAAGAAAAAATTGAAAGAATCAAGTTCGAAAAAGGCGATGCAATTGCAATAATCCATACATTTGAAACAAGTCATACTCTAAAGTTCTATCATTACTTTGTAAAAGATCAATTCTCGAATAGGAGAATAAAAGATAACCCCGATTATTACGCCCTAACTGATGAGGATGTATTATTCATAAAGGAAGAAAAGTTTCCTTCTAATGCAATGGAATGGATGGTTGGATAAATATTATTCTGTAGACGAGTATCAGCTGGTGCTACATTCAAGAGTGAGCATATATCGAATCAAGAGCAAAAAAAAGGGAAGAGTCTAAAAGATGACTCTTCCCTTTTTTTGTGTTCTAGTTTTCAGTAAGGAGTTTATCTACAGAGGCACAGAAGGCTTCATAGTCAAATGAGTTAGTTATTTCGTATCTTTGATAACCATTGCTATTACCAATCGAAATTTGTTTACTGTTATCAACACTAAAGCTCGCTACTTCAGAATTATCACTCTTGTTGCGAATGTAGATGGTATAGGTATAGGCCGCATTACTATCATTAATTGGTTTATCTACTTTCTTTATGTCCAGGCCTGATAGTTGATTTGAAACGTCCTGGAAACCATTCATATCCATGGTATGTGTTAAAACATCTTCGTTTGTATCAGTTGATTTAGGGATACGAACGATCTGCAGATAAGCATTGTCAACATTGTCAACCTCGTCAAGAACAGCATTTTGAAAGGTCGTATTTAAGTTTACAAAATAATAAATAGCAAATGCAGCGACAGCAATTACGATCCCTATAACTCCACCAATTAAAGCACGTTTCTGTTCTCTCATAAGTCACTTCCTTAATTAGTAATTCTAAACAAACAGTTTAGTAGTTCTTTAGGTCCTTTTCCGAAAATTCACCCCCGCAAGAAGGATCTAATGATGTAATGTATCTTTTAATTATACATAAAAATAGGAAAATATAACAGCGATCATAGAAAACTTATCCGAATCTTAAATGTCTTGTTTCAATTCTTTAGTTTCCTTAACGTAACAAATCCAGTTGTATATAGAGTCACATTCTACAGATTTATTTCCTCTTGTAATTTCTGGTTTAATCTTGACGTTGAACGGATTGAATAGCTTCAGATAGTTCCTTTAAGGAGTCGTCGTGTCGAGCTAATCGCTCTCCTATGGTGTCTAACACGTAACGTACCAAAATGAAACATAGAGTAACTGGGAATCCAACATTTGTGATTAATGTAACGATGTCCACTACTTCCATATTCATACCTCCTTTCTTATCTACTGTTTAGGGAAATTTAATAACATAAATTACAACTAAGAGGAAAAATGATATAATAAAATTAGGAACATTTGTTCTTATTTTGGTTGTAATATGCCCCCTAATTTTTCCCTATTTACATAGATAACTTTTTTGAAAGGGGACAAGAAAATGGAGGAGACACATGAAGTTTATGAGCGATATAAGCGTGAGGTTTACCGAATTGGATGGCGTATCCAGTACAGAGCGAAAAAGATTCGCAATCAGGAGGATCCAATCTACGACAGTATCCCATCCCAGAATAATTTCACAAATTCCTCTGAGAATAAAATTTGGGTTCATCAGTTATTGGATCAGCTTCCTCCTAAAGGAAAAATGATTATTGATCAAATCTATATGCAAGGGCGAACAGAAGAAGAGGTTGCACATAACTTACAAATTAGTCAACAGGCGGTGAACAAATGGAAAAGGAAAATGATCCAAGAATTATCACAGATAGCGAACTACTAGGACTCATTGAAGCCGCAAAAAAAAAGGATCCTGCCGCAATGTTAAAACTGATTGAACTTTACAAAGAAGATATTGTCCGAATCAGTAACTTCATCTATATGCCTACTGAAGACGCCATATCAGCAATAACGTTAGAGTTTTTAGAAAGTATACTTAATCCTAAGGACAAGTCCAGTACTGAGTAACGATAAAAGAAAACTTAAAAATTATTTATCCCGCTGGTTGTTAATGAACCGATAAAAACTCCCTAATATATGAGAAGGAAATAAAGCGCGCTTAACTCTCTCAAAATAACAACTAAATGGAGGATGATAATTATGGCAACATCTCGTGAGTATGCAACTAGTATTACAGTAACCCCTGCGGAACTGGGTAAGATGATTATTGCACAACAGACTGTGCTAGACTCAGGAAAGTTCAGTACGGGCGCAGCAGATAAAGCAGCTATCATTGCTGGCTTAGGCGGTATCAGCGCGACAGTTCTGGGCTTGATCTTCATAGCAAGTGCACCTGTGAGCATCGCAGCAGGGGTTGCTGGATTGGCATTCTCTCTCTACTCCTATGGAACTGGTGGAAAGATGGAAGACGTGCTGGAATACGGTATTTCAGGGATGAATAAAATTTTGTCTGAAATCAACGCATATGGCAGTCGCTATAGTCAGTTCCAAATTAAATTCCCTTTCTTGGAGTATACAATGCAAGATGGTACAGTACTTCGCTTCATTCAGGGACAAGGCGTAGTGGAGCGTGCTCGCTCCGGTGGCGGCTGGGAGATCATTAACTAATTTTCCCAAATATAGCATTGAGATAGGCAGCGACCACTTTCCAGTATGGGAAGTGGTCGCTTTATTTTGTCTTGTTAACCCTAAATCGGTGACAAGTTGCACTTCATCGATAAATTCAATAAATTTACAATCGTCTTGCTCTACGGTATACTCAACATATTACGAAGAACTATTCATTTTCTTTGTCACTTCATGAGACAAAGACGGAGCTGCTAATTGAAATTAGCTAAAGCAGACCATTTCAGGAGACTTAACACATACGGGATACGTATGTTTAGTCTCCTTTTTTGCGTTCAAAAAGAGGAGGATGAGATCATGTAATCTCTATAAACCATGTTGCCCGGTCACCGGCGGAGAAAAAAACTCCCGCCAGGTGCGGGAGAATATGGAGGTATTTAAATGAGTCAATTATCACTTTTCGAGTATTTTGGTGTTACAGCGCAAACTGTAGAGAAAGAAAAAATGAAAAGTCAAAAGTATGTTCACGATGTAGGGGAGGAACTCCTTGGAGCACGAAAACACACAATCAACAACGTATATTACAGTGGTCCTGAATTGGAAACAGACCCAACCACCGCCTACGAACTTTGCTGTAAGAATGAAATCCTAAAGGACTTTGATTACCGGGAGCTTAGAATTAAAGGATTCTCATCCGAGACGGCATATGCTGTAAAACTGATTCTTGATCGCGTTAGCCAGCGGCCAGAGGATAGTCCAGTAGCAAGGAGGGGCTTTGTTAAGGGCATGGCTGAACTTCGTCGAATTTTACTTGAGGCGAAGGATAAATCAGACTTAGAAATCGTCATTCAAGCTATTCGTGAGAATCTTCGAATGGCCAGAATGACGGCTTCAACTTGTGAACCTATAGACCGGTACTGGCTTACGCTTGGGACCAGATTCCGTTCTTTATTTCTTGGTACCCGGAGTACACGGCCACGCTATAACGAATTAATAAAAAAGGCTTTCTCAGAAGAAGGACAGGATTGGAAATGGTTAGAGAAAAAACAAACCACTGGTGAGCGGAAAAATCGAAGTGAGGTTTGGATCAGAAAAGTACCGGATGAAGTGATTCGTCTATCCCAAGAGGAATCAGGTGTGAGTAAGCCTGAAGACCTTCAGCGAGTTTTTGGTTTTAGAGGAGTTCAGTTTGGAAACTGGGTCAATGATGATTCAGGAAAGTACCACGTACTTTGTTGTGGCTCTGCCTTAACTGATCTTGTATCGTTTCTTCAGATCCCACCCAAGGCTGTCACATTTTTTGGACGGTTAGGTATTGCATTTGGGGCTCGTGGTTCCGGCGCTGCCCTAGCCCACTATGAGCCGAGATCCAACATCATGAATATTACCAAGATTCGAGGTGGAGGATCATTGTGCCACGAGTTGGCTCATGCCCTCGATTGGAATTTGTATTCTTACTCCCATCAATTTACCAATGGAAGAAAGTTATCTATTACAGGGAATAAACCTGGAATGTACCTTCCACCTGAAGTGGGGAGGGCTGTAAAAGCGTTGATGAAGGAGATCAAAGAAGGGGAGGGGCTAAAGCGGGAAATCATACCGAACCCACTTCCTATAGAGTCAAAAGCATACGTATCAGGTGTTGTAAATCGATTAAAGCAGCATAATTACGATATTAATGCCACATTGGTATCTTTGAAGCATAGTTCTTATCGAATTAGCTCTCGTGCGTGGAAGGATATTGCCTTGCTATACTGTAATATGCTTGAACGTGAAGGTAAGAAAGTCCCCAGTGAAGTTCTTATACCTTCAGACGAGAGTAACTATTTGTTAGCTTCAAAACAATTAGGTGCATATTGGAAAAGAGATCACGAGCTGTTTGCCAGAGCATTTGAGTCTTGGATCGAAGACGAACTGCAGGCAGCAGGCAAAACGAATTCGTATTTGGTTGCGGGGACGCAATGTAGTGGACCTTACCCATCAGGATATGAGCGCGAAACGATTAATGAAGCCTTCCGCGAGTTTTGGAAAGCCATTCAAAACTCTGGAATCCTCAGCACTTCTAATGCTTGGATCAGTAAGTGATGTCGTGGGCGAAGAAAATCATATCGGGAGGGTCTTCTAATGGAAAAACAAGATAAAGAAACATTGAGTCATAAAATAGAAACAAAACGGAGTGAACTGATTAAAGTAGGAGAACAGTATGGTCTATGCTCTCCGGAAGCAATCAAACTCTCAGAAGAGTTAGATAACATTCTGAATCTGTATAACCGACTGAATCTTTCTAAAAAGATTAGCATATAACTCATTTTAACGCGGCGATATTAGCCGCGTTTTTTTGTGGAGATTATCTTCTTCCTTGTAATGATTCGTTGTAATTCTTAATTCCTATTAAAGATTGTTATTATTTGTTCTCAAATTTTGAGAGAAGATGCATCAAGATTTGAGAGGGGTTTTCTCGAATTCTGAGAGACTTCCTCTCAAATTTTGAAAGAAGATCAATCAAAATTTGAGAAGCGTACACAATTCTCAAAAAATGATATACTGCTAGTCAAATTTTGAGAGACGACAAATCATTTATATTTCCGTCTCTCAGAATTTGATAATCGTCGCCTCTCAAATTTCGAGAGTCTATGTTTTAAGATTTGAGAGGCTGCTAATCAAATACTAACAGTCTGACTCTCAAATTTTGAGAAGCCTTTATATACTTTGTACGTTCTATCTTCAACAAAAAAAGACACCTGAATATAAATTCAGGTGTCCTAGTTTTACTGATGTATGAAATCAAAACGTATCTCGTCAAATTCCTTATTAAATTCTAATAATGCAGCTTTAATGGTATCACTCAACCGATTGCTCATCCACTCTGCTGTAAATGAAGTGGGGGAGTATACCGTAATAATCCGTTTTCGTTTAATACAGAAAGAGTTTTTCAACCATGTGTCGAACGAAGGTTTACTCATCTTGGATTTGAGGAATGCTAATACATTGCTCCAAAGAAGTTGATCCGACTCCGTCTTTTCTGTATTTAGCACTTTAACCTTAGACTGGGTTTCCTTTTCAATGGTCTGAGCATCTTTAGCTTTACGGACAACTTTACCGCGTTGAATCACTTTATCATATATTTCCGAATAATCCAGGGACGGATCCAGATGAATAACCTGGTCCAAATTTTCCACGATGTTCTGCATATATTTATCATGGTCCACACGCAGCTCGGTGGGTAGCTGTTTGTAAAGATCCTCCGGCAAGAAAGGTACCTTTTTTCTAACTTTGAACAGTGGGCTTTCTTCCAGGTTGTTTTTGTCTGCATTCTGGCAGTTAAATACCACCACAAAACCATATCGTTCTAAATCACCCAGTATCCTCTTCACCGTGTTTCTACTTTTATTCATCTTTTGGGAAATTAGTTTGAGATCCGGGAAGCAGTAATCCTTATCTCCATAGCAATATCGTTTGAGATGCCCGTATAAAGCTACGCCCTCCGCGCTAAAGAAATGTCCCCAATAATCCCATATGTAATTGCTTATGATGGTCATATGACCATCTACATGAGGAATAGGTTGTCCATGTTTATCTAGGGAGAAGCGTCTAATCTCCTCTTCAGGAATGTAGATTTTCTCCAATTCTTTTTTCTTATAGTGCTGCTGCTCATTATTTACGACTCTCGTCTTCGTTTCTTCTTCACCGGTGGGACGATAACGGTAATACAGTAATTTGTGGTGTGATCCCTTTAGGTTTTTGTCAAACATCGATACTCTCCTTGTATTCTCCCGTTGGCACGATTGAAATAAGTAGAGACTTCACTTTTTAAAAACCCTGTGCTAGAATAAACACAATATGTTTGCAGAAAGAGAAGTCCCTTACTTCCAGCAACTGATGTAGTACGCTTGGCGGCCGAATACATCAATTGTTCACGTAGGGGCTTTTTTTGTAGTTAAAGTAGTTAAATATGTAATATACCAATATATTAGCTAACAATAATACTAACAGCAAAATGGGTGCATTAAAAGACATACGCATCCAAAATCAGTTAGATACTCATGCGCATCTCGACTATAACATATTAATATATAAGGGTAAAGGTATTTAGGTTGCACCTCAATTTCCTCTGGTCTTATGGAGCAAACCGCGACTTTAGTGGGAATCTTCTTACAATCCAGAGAAAGCAACGAATATCCATTCAGTAAGAGTCGGCCTACTCATTTAAAACCACTATTCAAAAAAAACTAAATTTGCCGTTATATATATGTATACTCCTAAGATTTCTATTTCTCTAAATAATTTGAGCTTCGATAGTATACATAAGGAGATACACTAGATAAAGTTTTTGCAACCGACAAATTCAGTAAAGGATGAAGGATGAATATCATGAGATTCGAACGTTGGCTAGATGAGATGAATATCCGAGGTCAGGCAAGAAATTTCTTTGATGAGTCAATCATGTGTTTTAACGTAGGTGCCTATAGGGGAGCGCTAATGTTATCCATGTTAGGCTTTCAAACCATAATTAAAGACAGAGTCTTAAATGCATCAATAAAACCACCTGGTTTGGACACAGAACAGTGGGATGAAATTCGAGAAAATCTAATAAAGCCTGAAACTTGGGATACCCAAGTTATAAATCTTGCTGGAGATAAGAAACCAGATATTATCAAAAGATTAAATCGTTTAGCTTATGATAATATCAGCAAAGTATTGGCCTTGACGGTTCCCCAAAGGAAAAAATTTGCATACTGGCTGGATTTAAGGAACAACTCAGTACATGGAAAAGAGGAAATCGTTGCTGCTCATGTTGAACTTTTTTGGCACTTCATACAAGAGAATATTGGAAAGTTCTATGTAAATGGAGGTGTCAAAGGATTTATTCAAAATATACAGTTCCACTTTGATCCTTATAACGGAAAGGCAAAAGATAACTTTACTTCTCTACTATCCGAACTGCCTACAGTTGTTGAACACGGTGATATTAAGACAATATTTTCTGAAATATATAATGTATTAAAAGATGAAATGTATTATAGGGATTTTGTACTTAAGTTTTGGAAGGAAATATACACATCACCTGATGTACGAATTCGCGAGGGTTTCATCTCTTACTTGGAAGAATGTGATACTACGGAGTTTATAACGTTTATTGTAAATGACCCTAATATCCTTTCTATTTTAGACAAGACACATAAGAACCTTAGGGAAATGTGGTTAAAGAGAATAGAGACCCTAAGCAGATTTCCGAAAGCATTTGATGAGATTTTAGTTTATCTACTTGAGTCTAATAAAATTGAAGAGGTTAATCGGAATCACGTTTGGGAGCAATTAGCTAAAAGAAGGCTTCTAAACATTAACTTTATAGGGGTTATTTCTGAGGCTCTTGGCTCCGTATTAAAAAAATATGGTTATTTTGATTATTATTATGATTACATTTCTGACTGGCCTACTCACTCATATATACAAATGCAAAATTATTGGTATAAAGATGAGTATGTATTTCCAAATATTCTAAGGTATGCAGAAATGAATGTTAAAGTAGCTAGAACTTTAACTCCAGCTTTTAAAGAGGCCAGATCTACGGGTACATTTATGCAGGAGATCGAGCAGGTATTTGCGGAAAAACCTGAAGTATACCAGAGGTATAAAGAGTGTTGTATTGAAGAAGGAATAGAAGCTTATATATTCACAAGGCTGGAGAATTAATGTGCTTTTGAAACAAGAGGGTTTCTTCTTTACCCTGTTTCAACCCAATGCTATACTATAGTTAATATGAAAAACGTTTAATTTTCTTCGCACTTTTATAGTTCGCGAAGACGGAGTTATGCTTGAATGCATTTTTTCAAATATAGTATTCGGATGATAACAAGGTCCCACTACAGGACTGTACTTTTATCATCGAATATGCCAAGGAGACACATTCTACTTATAGAGTGTGTCTTTTTTGCTTTTTTCACTTCTTATTTAGGAGATACATAACAAATATTTGGAGGTATATTATGAGACTTCGTAGACTTAGAAACATGGATGGATGGTATGAAATTATGACTATGTGCCCGATTTGTGGACACAAAGGATGGTGTGCAATCAACCAGAAACAAACAATTGTGCACTGCATGAGGGTTCCATCGGACCAATACTATGACTCCAATATGGGAAGGCAATACCGTCACGAATTGGTACCAGGTGCCATTCCAAATCATGAAAAAATTGAAATTGAGCAAGTCGATGCAGTTGATAAAAAACCGAATGCGCATTTGGATCGTGTGTACCGAGCATTGACCAAAGAACTGTGCATTTCTGTAGCTCATGAAATTCATTTGAGAGAAGCACGGAACATGTCAGATGATACAATCCGTGTTCGAGAGTATCGAACCATGCCAGAAAGTGAGCGTTGGACGATTGCAAAAGAAGTGGGCAAACGGCTTAGTTCAGATTCAGATCTGCTTGGAGTTCCAGGATTCTTTGTTCAGGAGGGTAAATATGGTCCGTATTGGACAATGTCCGGATACAGTGGACTAATGGTGCCATTTCGTTCTATCCAAAATGAAATTACTGGTTGGCAAATCAGAGTAGATTCCCCTCCCCTGGAATTGGATTTGAAGGGAGCCGTAAAAGGTACGATTAGACAGGAAATTGAAAAAGACCATTTAGGTAACCGGCGCGCGCTTTGTGCGTTAACCGTGGGAGGCAAGGAGCTGGAAGTCCAGTTAACTGTAAAGGACAAAAAAGTCTGCATGAAGGATGAACAGTTCATATTCAGTGTTGAGTTGAAGCAATCACAACGTTACTGGTGGTGGAGTAGTGGATCAAAAACCAATGGTGCTTCTATAGGAGGGCCTATTCCGTATCACTTAGCTTTACCTTCGCCTTGTTTGCGTTATTGGAACTCTGACAATGATGCTGCATCGTTAATCGACTGCAGCGAAGTTTGGGTGACTGAAGGTGCTTTGAAGGCAGATAAAGCCGCAGATGGTCTTCTAAAGCCAGTATTTGGCCTTCCTGGCGTTGGTTCTTACCCGCTCATACTGGAACCACTGAAAGAGCTAGGATGTAAGCATGTAGTCATTGCATTTGATGCAGACAGCGTGAAAACACCAGAAGTTCAGCGTGCCTTGGAGCTTTGTGCAGAGTTCTTTGCTGCCAACACAGATATGAAACTGAGTCTGGCCATGTGGGATATCTCACTTGGTAAAGGAATTGACGACCTCCTCGATCAGGGTTACATTCCCCAAGTTTCCTTATTGGTGGAGTAATTTTTGGTGAGATTGGGAAATTAAAATAACTATAAAGGGGTTTTTACAATGTTGAATCGTGTTATTCTAATTGGCCGCCTAACTCGCGATCCGGAGCTACGTTATACTCCCGCGGGTGTAGCCGTAACAAATTTTGTTTTGGCTGTTGAAAGACCATTTACTTCTCAAGGAGGGGAACGAGAGGCTGACTTTATTCCCATTATTACCTGGAGACAGCTTGCTGAAACTTGTGCGAACTATTTACGCAAAGGTCGGTTGGCTGCAGTAGAAGGACGTATTCAAGTGAGAAACTATGAAAACAATGAAGGGAAACGTGTGTACGTCACGGAGGTAGTTGCCGACAATGTCCGTTTCCTCGAGTCCCAGAATCGGAATAACAGTTCCAATGGATCAACTCAAGGAGGTTATAGTCATTCTGGCCGGCAGGAAGGTAATCAAGCGAATTCTCAAGATCCGTTTTCGTACAATGGAAAACCTATTGATATCGCCGATGATGATCTGCCGTTCTGAAATTGACGATATAAATTAGGACTCCTCACCCACCGCGGGGCCACATTATTGGTGCTCCCGCGGAATTGGGGCACTACGAGAGGAATGAGGTTTATGACCAAATTCACAGGTCAAATATACGTATTACATATGATGAGTGGGCAGTTATCAACTTATGCTAACGCTGAGTGGGAAGTCATTAAACAAATGGCTCGAGAAGAAATCGAAAAGAAGTTGAAAGATACAACTTCTACAATCTCTGGTTTTATCGAAATTATAAAGATTAATGTTTTTAACGCGGAAGAGATCCTGACGATTTGGAATGGACAACTCAGTGATGAGAAGGTCATGGATTCGCTCGATAGCTTAGATGATGGCTTGGAAATGAATTGGGAAAATAAAAATGCTTCAGAGTGGATACAAAGAATTGTTGCTATAGGCTTAGGGAGATCTATCGAACACATCGGTGATGTATGTAAGGATGTCATGCTAAGTAGCACGACCCTGGGAGGCATAAAGAATGAATAATCACGTGCAGACTTTATAGCATAGGAATTGCCTTTACAAAACGTAGTATTGGCTATGTTTGTGTATATGTGCCTGCCTACTAACAAGGAATATTGCAAGTGGTGGAATGCTGATACTTGAATGATTGTTGACTCAAGAGGTGGCTGATTTTTGAAATACAGCAATGTTATTGCTGATTCCGGAGTACATCAGTCGTGAAGAAATAAAGTTAATATATAAACATTAGTTTTTGATTGAAATAGTTGGGGGTATATTTGAGATGAATATTATTGATGTATTAAACAATAAATTAGGGCGTATTCGCATCAACACAGGAACTGGGGGAGGATTAGGACACGCCATGTGTTGGGTAGAAAAGACAAAATGGGCGAATGAAGCTTTAACTGCCCTTTATTCTATGGATTGTGAACCAATTGCTCCTATACGTGAAAAACTAATGGAGCAGATTGTTCAAATTGCTGAAGTACCACACACGTTTCAGGTTCAATGTAATTTAGAGACACGGATGAACCATCATCTTATCTGGTTTACACAGATGAATATTGCAAAAAAAGCGCATTTACAACTTATTGATTACGTAAAAACGATAGCTTCGTAATTTTGTTCAAAAGGATCTCAAAATATTGAGGTCTTTTTTGTTGAAAAGTCATTGTGCGAACGTTATAATTACGTCATTACGAACCATTTTAATTTTTACTGTTACTTTTGTAAGCAGTAAAGGAGTGCAAATTTTAAATATCTGGCAAGCATTTAGCCATGGAGAATGAAGAAACATACCACCGGTATGTCTTTTTTGTTTTCCATGGCTTTTTTTGTTTGCTCCAATTCAGGAGGATGAGAAAAAGTGGAACAATTATTGGACATAAGACACCAGGAACAAGTAGATGGAGAAGTACAACCTACGATAGCATTTGAGATTGAACATGAGGATATTCTTAATATTCTTAGCATTTGTGAAAAAATCGTTCCTAAAGTGGCGACCATTCCGATATTAAAGAACATTAAATTTAACCTCGATGGAGATACACTGTTTATTACAGCAGTGGATACCGAGCAATCTTTACTGCAAATGGTAAAAATTCATAACATGGGAGAACAAAAAGGTAGCTTTCTTTTTCCAGCCAAAGAAGGAATCGAGCTCGTCAAACGGCTGCCTAATGGGAAGTTAACTTTTGTCAAAGAGAACTGGACTCTATTCGTAAATTACGGCAGACGCGGAAAAGCTACCTTAACTATCCTCTCGGCCGAAGAATATCCAACGCTACCTCAACCGGTAGTTGATGAGTTCATCCAAGTACCTACAGATGTTTTGAAGAAAGGTGCGCTTGGAAAAGAGATGGCTCTTATTGATGAAGCGACACCGGCATTGACTGGAATTTGCATATCAAATTTCGATGGAATGCTAGGTTTTGTTGCAACAGATCGACATAGAGTATACAAGTATGTCTCCAATGTTGAAGTGACCGAGGAACAAATTCAAACATCTTTGATCTCTGCAAGAAGTTTTAAGCAAATTGTGGATTCATTCAAATGTGAACGGGTGGATATTTGTCTTACGGAACATTACCTGGTCATACGAGAATCTTCGACGATTTACTTTGGACGACTTATGGATGCGAACTTCCCATTAGATGCGCTCGAGTCAATCATGTCAAATGCTGAAAAGGGAACCCTAATTACATTTTCCCGACATGAACTGGAAGATTCGTTAAATCGTGCATTGTCACTGGATGCAAAAAATAATCGTATATCATTAGAGATTGAAGAAGCAACTGGATCCTTAGTGTTACATTCCCAATCGGAGACCAGTGAAGTTTCGGAATATTTCGAGGATGCAATCATTGACGGAGAATGTCCGATCATGAAATTCAACGGAAAGTATTTAAAAGAGGCTTCCAAAATGGGAGATAAAAATATCAACAGGGTTTTGCTTCGAGTTAGAAGCAGTGGTTCTCCAGGATTCTTAAGTTTTGAGGCGGATCCTTCGGTTACAATCGTTATTAACCCCGTACGTTAAAAAAATCAAACACAGGAGCTGGCTTATTTTAAGTCAGCTCCTGTTCTATTTTAGGAGGATTCATCAATGAGTAACGAATTACGAGGGATGTTTAATCGAATAACTAACAACAAAATTAGAATGGGTAACTATGAAACCACGGATCAGGATATGGAATGTATACGCAGCTTAATCCAATTTCCGAAAGACCCATTCTCGGTGGCAGACTTCTGTGCTGGCAGCGGTAGAGCTTTAGAAGTCCTTTGCAACGAAAGTTCTGCCGTCTCCTTTGGTATTGAACCCAACGAAACGAAGTACATCGAACTTCGGGCACGTGCAGATTTTGCTTTGTTTGGGGGGTATGAGGAGTGTCGGATTTCCCGAGGGTTTTTCAGGTTCATGTACCTCAATCCCCCTTATGATGCCGATAGCGAGACGGAGAAAACAAAAATAGAGCGAAAAGAAAAGCGGTTTTTGCGGCACTTGTTACCCTATGTATGTGTGGACGGTATTCTAGTGTACAACATTCCAAGATATCGGATGACAAAAGACATTGTGACTATGATGGTGGCGAATTTAGAGGATATCCGGGTGTATCGTTCACATGACGAAACGTTTAAGCAGGTGTATGCCATTGGACGCAAGCGGGCAGAAAAAGTGATCGATCGTAATGAAGTTCAACGAATTCTATCTCTATTGGATGAGGAAAACGATTTGGAAGTCATACCGTTTTCGTCAGATCCTCTATACCGTGTGAAGCCAGGAAATGTGACGCCTAAACTGTTCCGATCGATCCGTATGGATGTTGAGCAGATTCGTTCAACTATTGCTTCCTCAACACTCATGAGAAAATCAGTCGAATGGACAACACCGCACAAGCCATCGGAAAAACTCCAACCTTTGCTACCGGATAAGGAAATGCATCGAGTCATGAGAATGGCTTCAGGGAAGCTAAATGGCCGAGTAGGAAGAGGAGAGTTACTGCACGTTCTCAAAGGAGTAGTGAAGAAGAAGATTGTACAGATTACCGAGGAGAGCCCCCAAGAAGATATCATTATTGATCGAGAAGTCTATCAGATCACGTTTAAGACCGTTGATCGATTCGGAAATGTACGGATAATTCAGAATTAATAGGGAGAGGACTATAGACATGAAATTTATGGAGTTTAAACATAAGGATATTTGGGTCAAAGTTCATTCTTCTTTGGTGGTCACACGGGAGGTATACGAGCAGCAACGTAAAATTCGTGAAGAATTAATATATGCGAATGTCATTGATATTGATTCCAGAGTTCAAGCCGTATTTGCTCAATTTCACTCTGCTCGAAAGGTGAGTGATGTGACCTTTGGATTCTCGCATGCTCCAAGTATTGGTGAACTAGACTATGATAAGTCCACATTCTATCTGCGACCAGAAGGGAAGTATAAGCATCTCTCATCTAGGGAAAATGAAACGTTGGTTTCCGGAGTCGTGGTCAATGAAAAAGTTTTACAGCGTCAGCATGATGGCTACATTATTTTTGCTTGGGATGGGAATTTTGAAGAAAAATTGTTCTGGGCTATTGACCGACATTATGAGACTCCATTTTTACCTGAATGGACCGGCTACTTGATGCGGAGATTGCTTGAAGAGAGTCAGCTTAATGTATTGAAAGTTCATGACTTTGATGGTTTGTATCCTGAATTAGTTGTGTATGAGCTTTTAGTAGATGATGAAGTGTTGGATGAGCACGTTTCTCTCGGTTTACGTAACGGCGAGATCCAAATAGAAGAAGATATTCAGGAGGCTCTATAAATATATGGATACTGCAATGCAGAACATGGAACATTCGGCTGAAGTTAGATTGGATGACATACAAAATATCACAGATTATCTTCAAACGTTCGGTGAAGATTTAATTCGAAGGCTAAATGAGGAGTATGTTCCTGTACATCATCCAGGTACAGATGGGCCACTAGAAATTTTAAAACAAATTAAACGTCCTCTATTTAATGCTCAGGCACATGTTACCACAGCTTTACTTAAAGGATTTTCGAAACACAAACGTCTGTTCTTAATCGGGGAAATGGGAACAGGTAAAACATCTGTCTCCATTGCTACATTTTTTGCAGCGTTGTTTTCACTTTTGAATGGCAAAGGTCGAGTGATATATATGGTTCCGAATCATTTGCTAAAAAAAACAGAGCGAGAAATTGGTTTGCTGCTAGAACGGAATGCATATCGTACTCGTATTCTTTCCGGATACCAGGATGTGATTAAGCTTAAGAATAGTGGAGAAATGCTTGCCCCTCCAGAAAAAATGGAAATTTTCATTATCGCTCGTGATACGTGCAAGTTAAGCTACATGTATGAACCAGTTGCACGCTGGATTAAGCGAACGATTAAAAAGAAAATGATCCGAGAAGGTGAACCATATAAAACGGAAAAAACCATTTTCGAAGGTTGGATTTGTCCGGATTGTGGGCAACAACTCATGAAGGAAGAAGAACAAAGTATCGTACCCTTGGAATATCAAGATTTTTATAATAAACATGGGAAGCCTGCTCGAAGAAAGAATAACTTAACTTGTACCAATCAGGTTCGGTTATACAAAAGTGCGGATCCGGAACAAGATGAGTACCGTGTTTGTGGGGCTCGATTGTGGGCTGCGAAAAATAAAAATAAGTCCAACATATCCGGTGAAAAGCTACCCTCAAGTGGTGTAGCCCCTCGTAAAGTTTCACCAGCAGAACTATTTCACCGTTATTTTAAAAATAAATTTGATATTGCCATTGGAGATGAATGCCATGAGCTTACTGGAGGCAGTGCACAAGCACACGCTTTTCATGTTTTAATGGGCTGTGCTAAATACTCATTAGCCATGACAGGGACCCTAATGAACGGATATGCAAGCAACCTATTCGAACTGATCTTCCGGATGTTTCCGCAAAGATTGAAAGCGATGGGGTTCTCATGGGGAGATGTAGGAAAATGGATTGATTTGTATGGCGTGCGTGAAAAAACGACGAAGATTCCAAAGAATGAAGCCTTAAATAGCTCCAGTAATGGGTCTTCCGTCAAAGTCAGCACGAAAGAATTACCGGCTGCAGCTCCACAGTTGTTTACGGATATCTTAAGTGATGTTGCTTGCTTTATCCAGATGGCAGATATGTTTGAAATACTGCCAAAGCTGAATGAAGGTCCGATGTTTATCAGTATGGATGGTCAGCGTAAATTTACAAGTACCGTAACAACGATCAGTAGACGGCCGAGAACAGAGGGTTCTAAAAAATGGACTAAGCCAGTACGAATGTTGGCTCCCTATGGATACTTAGAGCGTAATTTAACTGCAGTTTCTAAGCAGTTGAAAAGAGCTGTTGAAAAAGAGCTCCAAAGTGGGGGACAATCTGTTCTTTTAGGCAGCCTGGTCAATACCCTCTTGTCTTATCCGGATGTCCCTTTTAACTTTGCAGGTGTCTACCATCCTGATACCGGTCAAGAGATTGTTTCCCCCATGTATAGGTTGAGTGATCGATTTATTTATCCGAAAGAGCAGGAGTTATTAAAATTTGTCAAAGCTCGCCTAAAGGTTGGTCGAAAGGTTGGGGTCTATGCGACATATACGGGCAAGATGGGGACTCTAGAGCGATTACTGATGCTACTTGAGGAGCAGGGCATTCGTGCTGCTATTCTTGATTCTAGCGTACCTGGTGTGTTGCGTGAGGAGTGGATCGCTAAAAAGGAACGGGAAGGGATAGAGGTTTTACTGACAAATCCTATGCTTGTAAGTACAGGGCTCGATATGTTAGGATTCCCCTCTTTATTTTTTTATCAGACTGGGCACCGTTTAACAATTGTCCGCCAATCCAGCCGTCGTCATTGGAGAATCGGGCAAAAGGATGTATGTGAAACTGTATACTGTGGTTATAAACATTCGATGCAGGAACTTGCCATCAATTTGATGGCTACCAAAATGAGTGCTGCACTTGCTTTGGAAGGTCAATTTAGTGAAGATGGGTTGTCGGCACTGACTGAAAGTTCTGGTGGTGGCAGCTTGGCTAATGAATTGGCTAAACGGTTTATTGGAAATAAGATTGACGGTGTAGAAAGTGCAGAATCCATTTGGGGAACAATGTCCATCGATGCGAGTCAGTTTCTTGATTCTGCTGAAGAACAGGTTGATGTAGCTGCACGAGATGTATTGAATGCTGATCATAAATACGTTTATGTTGGAGAGTCTCTTGATGAAGCTATTCTTAGCTGGATACACGAACGAGTGCCTCTAGATCTTCGACAACGAATGGAGAGCAGTATTGAGCATATTGTTGAACAAGTAGAATTTGGCGTGAACTGTTTACCTTTTACACAGTCTTCTGTTGGTGTTGAAATGGAATGGAAGCCTGAAGCTATTTTTATGGAGGAGCGGAAATTTAGAAAATGGCTCTTTAGTCTTTCTAAAAAACCTGTAATTGTGACTCCGGATCATGAGCTAAAGTTGACGTTAATCAGTGAAGGGCAGCTCCAATCCAAACGTAAGAAATCGTATAACGTAACGGATGAACAAGTTGCCTTTAATTTTTAAGACTGAGCCTCTTGCGAAAGCAAGGGGTTTTTTCTGTATGAAGGATAGCATAGAACTTCACATTTTTTTTAAAGTTGAGAAGCTGGAGAACCACGGGAGACAAGTGTTTACATCATTATGATTAATTTATTTTTTGATATATGAGTGTTTCGTTATATGATAATTATAAGAGGAATAGGGAGGTTAACTTGTATGATGAAAAAGAAAAAGATTATTCCGACATGCCGGCTTTGTGAGAAATTAAGTGAAGATATGACCCATTGTGCTATTTATGGGCCACTTGGTGTAAATAATGCTGATAATACTGCGCTAGCTGCATCATGTGTGGCATCTGGCGACTACGTTAGACTTCTTCATGCTGTCCCCAATGAATATAATCTTGGTGTTGAAGTCACTCCGATTGAAGAAGAAGCGCGGAGACCGGACGAGTTAAATGATCTTCAGATATTTAATAGTGATGACTTTGAAAATCGTCATGGCATTTCACTTTTAGAGTGGGCAGCAAAAACGTTTCATGTTAAAGAAGATGAGGATCGTGATTCATAATTTTCTTTTACTCCTTTTTTTGTGGCCTTTTATTCGATTAAGCTCAGTATAGTTCAAAATGACCTTTTAATATAAAAGGAATATGTATTCAGTGGCGGGACTGGTATTCATCTATTTTGTTGTAATAGAAGCTGTTCTTTTAGATTTATAGGGAGCGATACTGTGTTTAACCTCTGTTATTTTTTTTATATGACCAGATAAAACACATATCGTATAGAGTATAGACATATGATTAACAAAGGCCACATAAAAGAGGTTAATCAAAATAAGAATAATATATATTATGTGAGAACAGTCTGTTTTACATATATATTTAATGTATTTTATAGTTATTTTTAATTGTTTAATCTGTTTACTAGTTCCGAGAAGCTAGTAAGGAAAAGGGCTGATAGAGTTTAAGGCCACAATAAAGGGAGTACTTAGCCACATAAACGGGAGTAAGATGCCACAGAGAGATGAGGGGGATGGCCACATGGATAGGAGTGTAGTGCCACATGAACAGGAGAGTATATGCCACAATAAAGGGACTTAGGTCTTTGCGAATTAAGTATGAAGTGTGGATAAATGGGATTTAGACTCCTTTTGATGTGGCCCAAATCCTTGTGATAAGTCTAATTAGGAACGAATTACTCCCTTGAATGTGGCCTGTTTGGTTATTAGTTTTCTAATAAACCCTTTAAGTACCGTAGTTTTCTGTAGAATTGAACTATGCAAACAACAGACAGAATTAAATATGTGGACATCCAGCAAACATAGTCCCTTTCTTGTGGCCTTTTAGTATGAGAGACCACATTAAAGGGACTATTTTAATAAATGACGGAGTTTTTAGGGTTTAACTCCTTTTGATGTGGCCTTTTATAATGAAAAGCTACATCAAGAGACATTTTCTCATCAAAATTTACGGTAGCATAAGACTCCCGTTGATGTGGCCGTGATATCAACCTATAGGCCATAATACTCAGCGATAATATCTATACCATAGATAAGTTTTACTTGCATTTACGTAGAAGCAGGGATATATCAATTACAAATACTCCTTTAGTTGTGGCCTTTCACATGAAGGCCACAACTAAAGGAGTATTCAAGTGTCGTTTGCTATGAAACGATGTTATTCGTGTTAGAGGAGGGGCGTAATTAACAGCCTAATGCCTTGAATAATGATCTACCAATCCTGTTAGAGAAGTTTTGGATAGTATAATCACTCCCTTGTGTGTGGCCTTTAAGGAAAAGGGCCACACACAAGGGAGTATTATTAGCGAGCTACATCATTTTTAGCTTAAAGACTCCTTTTCGTGTGGCCTTTCAATTTTTAGAAAAAAAATCTGATCTGAACTCCCTGAGAGGAATAGATTCATTACGACGAAAGAAATACATGTCTAAATAATAATAGTATCCCACACGATGCAAGTGAGTTAAGAGTGGGGCTTATTTAACGGTTTAGGATTCAAGGGGAGAGTTAGGTCTAATCCACTTATCCAGTGTTCTCACTTTTTAATTCTAGTGTGGCTTCCTGTTTTAATAATAAATTTACCTCCTTGAATAGATTTAAGATTGCACCTTGTTTCTCTTCATCAGTCATAGGAGGTATTCCATCAATAAGTTGCCTCAAACGATTGTTTTCTGCAGATAGTTGATCGCTGCTACTTTTAACTTGTTTTAATAATTCAATCAACTCATGAATTCTAACCATCTTTGCTTCATGTGTTGCTTTCAATGTAGCTAGTGTTCGAATGATCGAATCAATATTTAATTCGTCCTCCAGCTGCTGGATGGATAGCTTTTTTGGAGGGTTTACTTTTACCTGTTTTAATTGTTTAGCCTGTAAAATAGCTTGTACATATTTCTTTCTAATCGTGTTATTCCATCTAAATCCACATGCACCAGCCGTTCTGGTTAGTTTCTTTCCTACTTCTTCAAACGCCTTAAGCTGTGTGCTCCCATTACGGATATGATCTAGGATTGTTTCAGCTAAGATTAAATCATCAGCTGTGGACCAAGAATCAGAACGATTAGTATTCATGGTATTCCTTCCTTTCATTACTGCTTAAATGATATATTGTATGGGACCATTTTTACGAATATGCAGTAATAGTTTATAGATTCATTCTTTACTATTCTTAAGTAATTTAAACTTTATAAATAAATGGGATCATACGGATTACTTAGGTCACAATCTAAAAGGGGCGTGAAAATACTCCCGTACGTGTGGCCTTTACAGCAGTTTATCCATCTCCAGAATTTAACAAGTTGAGGCCACACGGAAAGGAGTGGAAAAGTCTCTCGAAACTGTCCTACAATTTAACTATCAAACCAATGTGAGGATATGAACTATGATGGATGATAAGCAGTTAGAGTTTGAATTTGAAGTCGACAACATTTCAGATCATTACATTGTGACGGAATCCAATGCACTTGTTGAAGCCAGGACAAATCTAACACTATATGAAGAGCGACTGATCTATATACTTGCTTCTCGAATCCATCCAGAAGACACAGCATTCAAGACACACATTTTCCGAGTAAAGGATATTGCTGAGAAGCTTGATATTACAGAAAAGAACTTCTATAAACGAGTTCGTGAGATTGTTAGTAGTCTGCAGGATAAGAAAGTGGTCATTGAAGAGAAGAGTATGAATTCGACCTTGTCCGCCCATTGGTTGGCTGCAGCGCGCTACTATCACGGTAAAGGTATGATTGAACTTGAATTTTCCGAAATGCTGCGCCCTTACCTATTGCAGCTTCAACAGAATTTCACAAAATTCAAGCTATGGAATGTGCTTTATCTGAAGAGCTTTTACTCTTCTAAACTATACAAGCTTCTTAAACAGTATCTTCCCCTGCAAAAGCGCAAGTTTACGATGGAACAACTACGGGATAAGCTGGAGATCGATGAAGGGAAATATGTAAGATACAGTCACCTAAAGAATCGGATCTTATTGTCAGCACAGGAGGAACTAGAAGCGAAAACGGATATTAGATTCACCTTTGATGAAGTTAAGCAGGGAGCTAAGGTAGTTGGAATTGTATTTCACATCTTCCCCAATCATAAACAAGAACGCAACGCTCTAAATGATGGTGAATATATTGATCAAGAGGATACAATCGAATTACTTGCCCGGTTTGAAATCAAGAAAAAAATGGCCAAAGAACTTGTATCAAAGTTTGGTGAACAGCATATCCGTGAGAACATCAAGTACGTTTTTGAAAAGAAAAGGAATATAGAAGTGAGCAATATGGCCGGCTATATTATCCGAGCAATTGAAGAAAATTACGCCGATATTCAAAGGCCTTATGATCCGGAAGAGGATGAGAATAGTAAGACCTCTATCCCAATGTTGAATGAAAGAATATCAAGACAAATCGTGTTTTATAATGAGTGTATAAAGTCGGGAGTCCAGACTGAACGTGACGGTACACGCGAGATGCTTTCTAAAATTATGATTGAGATCCACCAAGTATATGAGGAGAGAACACTTTGTAATCAACGCCCACTTGAGGAAGAAGATTTCTACCATGCGTATGCGAAAGAAGCTTTTCGGTTCCTAATGGTACAAATGAATTCTCAGTTGGAATTAGAATTAAATTAAAGTCAGATCTCAATATGGCACTCATGTAATGATTCTTGAGTGCTATATTGTTATACATATTATAAGGAGCAAAAGTGTGAATAAATCTAATTTCGTGTACCTATTTTTCTCGTTTGCTTTTTTGGTTATTTTTATTATTTCACTATTAAGTGAAATCGACGCTAAAGTAATATTAGGTTACTCCATTGCCACCTTTGTTTTTTCGATCATCGATTTGATAAATACAATTCAAGATGGTAGAAGCAGGTTGAACACATTGCGAAAGGATCAGGGTCAGCAGGAAATTCAGGGATACTTTGATTCTGTTAATGAAATTTTTAGAGGAGCTATTGAGTCGGCCCAAATTGAAAAGAAACGTATGAAAGACACTAGAGAAGGGCTTTTCTTTAGATTACTCACCAATGATTTTACTTTTAGAAGCCCTAAATCAGAAGCCAAAAAAATAATAGAACCAGCAAAAGATATCGCTGATATTACGAACAACCTAACATTTGATTATTCAATTTTTCAAAAGCTTACTTCGTCTTTAGAAAGTATGAAGCCAGTAAGGGAAGTTTCTTCCCGTATATCATTATTATTGTTGATGGTATCCTTCGTATTACTTGTTGTTATTCCCTTGTTTCCTGATAATTTTGTTAGTGTTGTGGTAGGTAGTGATTATGAAAAAGTAGGAACGTATATTGTTCTACTCAGTTTAACATTGCTATTCTTCACCTCATTTATGCGAAACTATTATATGGATAAAACCTATGAGATTCAAACTGAGAAGTTCTATAATCTTAAAAGTGAAATGGACAAAATGATACTGAAAATTCAATATGACATCAAAACTTTCGATGAGTCAATGGCAAATTCATCAGAAGAATTTAAACAACTACTCGAGCTTGTTGGAGTGGGGATTACGAAAGAGTTAACAAAAATCAAAAGTGGTGAATAGGTAGTGATTGGATTAATTTGATAATTGTTAATGACAGGATCGCTTAAATTAACCACAAAAATTCATGGACCATAAAGTAAAACCTTGAGAGCATCATTCTCAAGGTTTTTTGATCTACAAAGAATAGCAAATGTACTGAAAGTGATGGCGTTGCCAAAATTGATTAAGGGGAGAGTAGAAAAGTTACTTGTAGTTCAAGCGAGAAAAATGAATATTCTGTAATGATACCCATTACACGTATACACTATTCATCAAAAGATGTACGCAAGAGGATTAAGTCTATACAGGGTAAAGAATGTAAGTAACTCCTACCCTGTACCCTGTACCCTGCATAGAAGTGATAGTAATGAAGGGAACTAATTCTACTATATATAAGTAAAGCCATGGAAATTTATATTGCTGCTTAACTTTCTCATTGTATAACTCTACACGATCCTGCCATCTTCGTGTTGTCGTGCAAACCAGCGAATGGTTTGATTTGCAACAACTTTTAAACATTGCGCAAATTGCTCCATATCATCAATTGGACATTCGTGCCCCTTATATCTGTAATTAGTTTTAGCGTGGGCTATCATATTTCTTGTATCGGATATCGCACTTGCTAGAGTTTCAAGGCTTAGCTTTTTTAGATATCTAGGCGCAATTAATTCAATATCTGATATGTCACAACAAGTTTGAACAGTTAGCTTAATTGCTTGATGATCCTTTGAATGGTTTCTATGTTCATCGTACAGTTTTTCCAGTTCTAAAATAAATGAAGAATCGGGATTTAGAGCTCTAGGACTATACAGCTTTTTTGTTATTGAATCAAGCATCTCTTTTCTTAGTACTGTTTGAGAAACATATTCAATAACTTTTGTGTACGTGAGTATCAAAAATTCAGAATTGTGAATGTCGTTTCCTGAGTTGTAAATTTCTAAAACTTCAGATATTCCCTTTCCCTGAATAAGTGATCTGAGCCTTAAGTTATTATTTTCTTGATTGCTTTCTTCTACATCAATATGGAAGAAATCATACGAAGTCGGTCGGGGTGAAGGGGTTAAATTAAGATTTAAAGTAGTTCCACATTCGAAAATATAAGCTTGGATTAATTCTTCTGCATCTGATAGGTCTATTGAATCTTCCGAATAGATTCTTATGAACAAGTCCTCAGCCAAAATAGGGGGAGTATATTTATCATACATTCTATCCATAATCAACTTCATACCAAAAACTGAAATACCCTGTTCTAAAGTGATGTATACATTTTTGTTTTTCCACATTTGTTCGATAGTGTACTCCGCAGTGCCCAACTCTTCAAATCTAGGTTTTTGGTAATCAACATGTACAAGAATTAAATTAGGAGAAACAAACAGTTTATTGTTATGTATCTTACCTTGTACGACATATTGAAAGACTTCATCAAGTTTCTCTAAAGAAAACAATTTGTAATCATTTGAGAATAATTCGAACTCATCCCCAGGTTCAAATTCAACCCCTATTACGAATTCGTTTGTGACTAACAAATCTTCGCTTATTAGAGAAGAGATAGATTCAATTATATTTTCCAAATCTATTTTTTCGTTATCAATACTATCACCACTAGTGTAAGCAAAGAAAAAAATAATCTGGTGTTTTTTTAAATGTGTAACCACTCTCTTGAAGCTTTCTTCGGTCAGTGAGGTGTCAAATCTTAACATAGTTTTTCCTCCAGTTGAAGCTAATGAATGTAGCTAACCTCTTGTTTATTGATGTAAAGCAAAGGTATTTGTAGCGCGATTAAGTGCGTCAAATAAGTACTTCTTTATTGATTATTTTGATCCATGAAGAAGTCTACTTGTTGTCCACATTTAATCTGCAGTGCATCCAGACACAAGTTTCTTCGAAGCAACCATTTCAGTACTCCTTAATATAGGAATCAATTAACAAAATATCTCATCCAGCATATTTAAACGTACAGATCTCACGCATATAGCGTTCGCCTTTCACAGCAACACTAACCTCTGTGATATCTTCGATCACTCCACTACCAATGAGCTCCGTGCCGATAAAAACAACAATGGGAGTCCGGTCAATAAGTGCAGTATAAAGTTGAATGTCGGAAGTCAAAGAACGCATGAATCGGGATTTTGAACGCATAGATACACTCCTTTCGTTATAAGTTATATAAGAACTTCGATAAATATAGTCCATTTCCTGTAATATTAGCGCGGATGGAGCAGTAAGAAGAAAAAGAAAGAAAAAGAAAGAAAAAGTGCAATACAAGTAAACCTTAAAAAAGCGTCTCTGATAAATTATTTCAGAGGCGCTTCTTTTGTGATCAATACTCATAAAATATAATATGATTTTTTTATTTGTAACGACAAATTCTGATAGTAAACTACAAATATTGTTTTCTATAATGGTATTTATCCAATCATTCTGTCGTTAAGAGGAGGAAGAACTTTTGCAAAACAAAAGAAAAAGAAATTGGAAATATTGGACTGGGTCATGCGTGTTGAGTTTAGGGGTACTGTGCCTGGCTTCATCTGTACAGGCGGCAGGGAAAATGACATATGTATATGATGCTAATAATCGGATGACATCTGCTACGACATCTGAGGGAGTCATATATAACTATGAGTATGATAACAACGGTAATCTGTTACGAATTACTAAGAGCATGCCTCCGGCGATTGGGAAACTTGAATCTGTAACATATATTTCATCAGGAAAAGTGAGTATCAAGGGATGGGCGCTAGACAAAAGTGGTGTGAAATCAATCCAGATTTATTTAGGAAGAATTCCTATGGGGGACGCCACGTATGGTAAGCAGCGTGATGATATTCTTAAAGCATATCCTGCCTACTCTAATGGTAATGCAGGTTATGAATATATATTCACAAATTTTCCAACCACACCTGGGACATACACCATTAAAGTTGTTCAAATCGGAAATGATGGAACTCAAAAGGAATACCTAGAGGACATCGAGATCCCAGAAGTATCAACGAATCCTCCGCCTCCAGATATGTAAGGGTAATAAATGTACACCACTTTTGTAATATCTTACGTTACCATCTCCATAAATTGGAGCACGACATGTTGCAACTTCTTCTCGTAACAACATGTTTAACAGTAATCTAACTGATGCATGTATAGCAACGTAACACTGATGTTAAAAACCAATCATCCGTTACTAAAAAAAGGAGAAGTATATGAAAAAGAATTTATCCGTAAGAAAAGTTATCAGTGCGATACTCGTACTAACCATGTTATTCTCTTTACTTGCAGCGTATGAAGTACCATTTGGAAGTTCTAGAGTAACCGCTGCACAGGATGTCAATCTAACAGAAGATGATTTCACAGAGTCCTCAATACCTTTGGAAGATCTTATCTCAATTAGTTCGGTTGCTGAGCTATTTGGAGTAGAAAGTGATTGGATAGTATCGGAAATGAGTAAAGGGTACGATCTCAGTGACATTTATCAAGGGTTGAATGTACAGCAATCTGGTGGTGATTACGAGGAGTATCTAAAAAATAAGTATCCAAATAGAGAAATCACCGCATACGAAATCCATCAGGAAGAACTTGCACAGTTGGAGAATCAATTAACAGCAGAAGAGAAGGAAGACTTTCGACAACAGTCCACTGCTTCTTCTTCAATCATGGCAACTCAATCTGGAGCGTATGATAAAATTGCCATCCAACGGGCTAAACTTAAATACGATCAGGCTCCATATAGTATAGGTGATGCAACTGGTGGCATCTCCATGACGGATTCATCACTTAACATCCGAGTAACTGACTTGGTTCTCCCTGGACCAAATGGAATGGACTTTGCACTTACGCGAGTGTACAACAGTGCAGCTGGGAAAGATGATATTTATTTTGCTGAGGGCGAAGGGGGTTTGTACGGTAATCACACTCGTATTTCTATAGATGATGAACGTTTTCAGCTCGGAAAAGGTTGGTCCTGGGATATCTCTTATTACAGCACAAATGAAAATAGACTTCATATCGCTGGTATGGGCTCATTTATGCGTTCGGAACATTCTGGGAGTGGCCTTGAAGGGATGCCCTATCCCTATATTGTATTTGCAGAGACTTCCCCTCCTGTAGGAGGAAACTCAGATATACGATACGTCCTTGAGAATTTTCAGGAGGATACCCGTCAATACTTCGATGGAATGGGTAACCTTGTTGAGATCCGAGATGCTTCAGGTAATCGTATTGTATTAACTTACAGTTATATGGGACGATACGCTTGGCCAGTACTTCAAACCGTGATGACCGTATCTGCTGATGATAAAAATCGAAATTATCTTACACTTGAATATCAGGAAAACACAAAAACGATTCGGGCATCGGTAGGAAACCGGGCAGTTACTTACAAAAAGACACAATTACCTTATACTACGAATTCGGTTAAAAGGGACGTATTAAGCGAAGTTATAGATCCCCTTGGTCGATCTACAAAGTATACATACACCCAGTACAGTCAGCTTCCATTTAATCTTTTTGAGTCCTACAAAGACTTTACAGGTACCATGCGCCTGTTGTACTGGGGATGGCAAGACTGGGTTTTCCTTTCTGCTATTGAACATCCAAATAAAGCGATCACACAATATAGCACAGGCATGTATTCCATTCATACGGGGGAATATGCTGTTGAGACAGCGGTAACTTACTCCGCGATTAACAATTCTTACAGTTCCTCTTCAGCTACGGAGACTAGAAAAACAACATCCTTTGTAGAGACCACCTACTTCGATAAAAATGCTCACGGTCAAGATGTAACATTCTCCACCTATACAACGGAAGGTCCTTTCGAAAGTAAATACACATTTAAGCGTAAGTACTGGGGAGATAACACGCCTGACACCTTCTATTTGCAAAAGAAAACGTTGAAACCGATAGAGGGTTCCGTTGCGGAGAAGGTAAGTACGTATACGTATGATGAATCTAAACGAATACCTGAACCAACTACCATAGATGAATATAGTTTTGGGGAGTCTGGTTTACTGATTAGAAGTCAGAAAAAACAGACGTTGGATTCATTCGGCTTAGTTTCTTCCATAACCGATGCTACTGGTGCAACTACAATGATTACCAATGATGTCGTATCAAGTAATAACCGGATTGCCCCAACTCAAGTTGTTGTACCTATTAGTTCAACTGAGAGTTTAATAACAACCTATACGTATGATGTTAAGAAAGGATATTTGTTAACAGCCTCATCCAAAAACAAAGCTGGTACCCTTCTTGAACAAACCACTTACGAATATGATGCGAATGGAAATGTAAAGAAAGTCACCCTTAAAGGTAGTGGGAAGGACACAGTAGTTGAGCAGACTTTTGATCAGGCGTCCAAAGGGTTCTTTTTGACGGGTCAATCAGTTCATACAACTCATTCAACTGGAGAAGTGCAGACAAGACATGTCCAGGCAGCTTACGATCCTCTTAATGGTTTACAGCAATCATTTACGGATGGTAACGGAAATGTGACCTCTTACAACTACGACGCACTAGGACGTATAACTGCTGAAGTATACCCAGACGCTTCCCGAATGTCAGTGACATATAATGACGAATTGAATTCCGTGACCATCACTGATCCGACAGGTATAACAAGAAGTCTGCTTTATACCCCACTTGGAGACTTAAATTCAGAAAGATATGACCGTGGTTCCACCACATACCGTTACGACTCATACGGTAGATTAATGAGAAAGCTGGACTATAACGGAGGAAGCCTTTCCTATCAGTATGACCCATGGAGCCGGATCTCTATGGAGATATTTGGAATTGGTGCAAATAGATACGAGTATGATGATGTAAATCGGATAAAGAGTATTACGGATGGAGCAGGGATAGTAATCAGAGAAAGCTACGATTCTTTGGACAGAATTACTACAAAAGAAGAAGTTCGTCCAGCAGGAAATGTGGTGATTAACAAAACGTCCTATGATTATGCTGGCAATGTAACTTCTCTTACAGATGCTAACAATCAATCCACTAAGTACACTTACGACGCTTTGAGTCGTTTGGAGACGGTCACCGATCCTTTGGGGCAAATGACAAAATATACGTATGACCTACAGGGGAATCTGACTAAAAAGCGTTATGCAGATGGTCAAGAAATGGTATACGAGTATGACGAGATTGGTCGATTGCTCAAACAAACTGATCCGCTAGGTCAATATGAAGTCTTTCGTTATGACGGGGCAGATCAGTTGATAAGTCATATCGATCGAATGGGGCATGAGCAGACAAACACGTATAATAGTCGTGGATTCATGACGAGTCAGTCAAGCCCAGATGAGACTGTAAACTACGATTATGACACTGCTGGAAGACGAATTTTGATGACTGATACGACAGGTACAACGAGTTACTCTTACGATTCCAGTGGTGATCTCTCTCAAATTACGTATCCAGATGGTGCTACACTTGCTTTTTCTTATGAAGAAAGAGGCCTCCGGACGCAACAAGAGTTTACTTTACGCAATTACCAATTAAAAGTAGAGCAAAACTACCTAACTCCTTTACCACTTGTATCTGGTTTAAATGTAAAGGATAGTGGAGATACAGTTCTGGGTGCTTATACGTACTCTTACCGAAGTAATCAAAGTCTAACTCAAATCAAAACGAATGACGGGTTGGAACAATCTTATGTATATACTGGTTTGAATTTGACAGGTCTTAGCCAAAGTCAAAACGGGACACCGTTTGGTAATTATGCATATAGTTATGACAACAATAGAAGTATACTCTCTAAAACAGATAATGGAGATACTTCTACGTTTACCTATGATGAACTGGACCGATTAAAGTCATCGAGTTTGTATACAGAAAGTTACAGCTATGATGTACGCGGGAATCGAAAGGAAATGGCAAGTGACCGTCCATTTGATCCACGTCTAGTTGATTATAACTTTGACCAAAAAAATCGTTTGACTTCTGTAAATACGGAAACCGGAGAAGTCCGCTATCGTTATAACGGCGATGGGTTGTTGGTAGAGCGAACAGGTACTAACGGTTCTAAAACCAGATACTATTATGATGATCGAATGTTGCTTGTAGCAGAAGGGGTAATTGGAACAGACGGAGCGGTCACGATCACAGCAGGTTACGTATACGATGCTAACGGAGAAATTCAAGCTCGTCATGTTCCAGGTGAGTCTGGACTGCAAACCTATTGGAAAAATGGGCATGGAGATATCACAGAGCTTAGAAATGCATCGGGTGACAGGCTTAACCGGTATGCATACGATGTGTGGGGGAACACACTGATTGAAGAAGAGGAGGTATCAAACGTACTACGCTATGCCGGAGAATATTGGGATAGCGAAACAGGTCTTCAGTATTTACGTGCTCGCTGGTATGATCCAAGTGTAGGACGGTTTATCAGCGAAGATACGTTTGAGGGAGATTATACGAATCCGCTGAGTCTAAATCTGTACACGTATGTGGAGAACAATCCGCTTAAATATGTAGACTTTACAGGTGAATCCAAAAGGCCAGCAAAAAATAGCATGGAAGGGTTAGGACACGGTAGCGGAAGTGCTAGTGCAGGGAGAGGCTCCTCAAGCAGAAACATGGGTGGTGGTGGCCGAGGAGGAAGCTCAAGTGGAAGAGGATCAACAAGCAGCAAACCTTCCACTTCTAATAATGGTCAGACGAGTAAAGGGACAGGTAGCTCTTTAAAAAACATTAAGAATTTAGATGATATTCTGACAGACCCAGGTAAATTAAAAGGGGTTAAACCGGATGAGCTTCATAAGTATCTAAAAGAAAATGGCTTTAAACCAGAACCACTAAGCAGCGGTTCCCAAAAAGGAGTTACTTTTGAAAATGGCGGAGGATTTAAAGTGAATTGGGGTGGTGACAGGATACTGCAATACCATCCTGGAAGTAGGCACCATGGTAATGTTCCATATTACAAAATATCTTCTGGCACCACAGGTACAAATCGATATGATATGCAAGGGAATTTAATTAAATAAGTCAGGGTGATTAGTATGGAATTACAAAAAAAAATTGATTCCTTAATTCACGAGTTGAATTTTGAAAGAGTCACTGTAAATGGCATCTCAATGCTACACTATAATGGTAGTTATTACAAAATAAGTTTCATTAAAGGTCTCAATTCATATGTCATCGAATTTGCAAATAATTATGATGAAGCAAAAAAGAACTTGTTTGAGGACGGTGATGTATATCCTGTTTCGTTAGGCGAAGATAGGTTAATCAGTGAATTACATCATGATTTAAATAAATATTATTTGAATAAATAGCAATAGAATGCCCTAAAGTTTCCGACTTTAGGGTGATTTTTTAGTGGCTAATTAATTTGTTCTCTAATTTGTAAACGTGTGTCGTTTTACTTAAGAGCAACAAGACTCCAGTATTTACTGGCTCTCGATGATATTACCTGAGTGTAGGCCGGTTTATCACCGATTATACGAATCCGCTAAGTCTGAACCTGTACATGTATGTAGAGAATAATCCGCTTAAATACGTAGACTTCACAGGTGAATCCAAACGGCCGACTAAAAATACAATGGAAGGGTTAGTACAAGGCAGCGGAAGTGCTAGTGCAGAGAGAAGTGGTTCTGGCGGAAATATGGGTGGTGGTCGAAAGGAAGCTCAAGCGGAAGAACAAGCAGCAAGCCATCTTCATCCAGTAATGGCCAATCTACCAATGGGACTGACAAGGCTTCTAGTGCAAAAGATCTAATTGGGAAAGATTTTGAGGATTACCTAACTAATCAGTTAGGTGGGAAAGGAAGCTTCTCAAAAGGTGGGCGAGTTTTTGATGGTGGAGTCGGGAAATTTAAATCAGATATGGGTGCTAGACTTGAAATTGCAAAACAAAATGATGCCACATATTTTTTATATTCAAATTCACGGATTCCTCAAGCAATAAAGGATTGGCTAACAAAGAAAGGAATTGGTTTTAAGAAATTCTTAGATTAAAGATAGGAGGACTGTACATGTCTGTTTCATCATCAATTGAGATAAGTTTATCAAAGCCACTTTCAAGACTGACTATTCTTCAAAAATTAGAAGAATTCGGTTGGTCGTATAACGATCGGAAAAGTAAGTTATCTGCCAATTGGGGACGAGGATGACTTTGACTGGCAGCACAAAGATATTCCTGTAGAGGAGTTACTAAAGATTTTAGCTATAAAGGATAGTCAAAGTGAATTAATTGGAGTGGCGATAACTTGGAAGGATACTAATATAGGAGGTACTTTTTTAATTAAAGAAAACAATACTATACTTATGAGTCCTGATGTCAATCGAAAAGTTCTTGATGTAGAAAGTTATAATAAAGTAACTGATATAAATTGGTACACAACCAAACTAATACCTGTATTCGGCGAATTATTTGAGTCTATTTCTTATGATGAACATGTATAATGTTCCTACGTTTAAACCTTGAGGCAATGTCCCTAAAGTTTTTTCTTTCGTGTCGAGGGCCAAGTGCGGGAGTTGCAGTACTATGTGACTAATGGTCATGGAGATATCACCGAGATCCAGGATACATCCGGAAAAATCTTGAATGAGTACACGTATGATATTTTGAGAAATCCGGAAAAGACAATAGTAACCGTGCCTAATATCCTCCGTTATGGGATAGCCGTCCTGATGATGCTGTAATCTTATTACTAAGAGGGATGGGATTAATTGAATGAGAAATATATCGAGAGAAAAGTGTTTTGAATTAATAAGCTCAGTACGTGATCTTGTTGAAAAAGAGATAGATTTGCCCAAATATTTTGAAGAAGGTTCTTCAAACATTAATATGGAACTAAGTGAGGTGGATCTCCAAGGAGTGAGTAATGGATATTTATCAGAAATTGTTTATGCTATTACAGGATATGAAGTTGAAGTTATTGGTGAAGTAGAAGAATTGTTTCCATGCCCTTGTTGTGGTTTAAAAACCCTAACAGAACTTTATGATAAGACTGCAGGAACAGGTTATGATATTTGTCCATATTGCGAGTGGCAAGATGATGGAACTACGGATATAAATTCATACAGGTCTATTAATAAGGGGAGTATAGCAAATTATCTTAATAAACTCCGAATAAATCCTAATAAGTACTATAAGAACAAATGGCTCAATGGGGAAGGTAATGATTATCAGAAAGATGTTTCAAAATAACTGGTTACCCATAACGAATAACACAGTTAGCCTATTGAGTCTCCATTTCGATTATACACACATATAATTACTATATTAAAACCTTGAGAGCATCATTCTCAAGGTTTTTTCTTACTCAGTCCATATTTAATGCAATGCATCCGAGAAATTGCCGACCTTACTTATAGTAGAAATTGATAAGCGCTAACACTTAAGTCACAGCCAGGAACTATTCTCCGGAAAGCGTTGCAGTACTATGTGACTAATTCCTGGGAAACGGTTGGGCTAAGCGGAAGAGATCTTCAAGCGTAGATTTTCAATACTGTTCATAAAAATCCATTTAATATGTATCATTATCAAAGCTCTTTCTATACTTGATTTTTAAGTAGGAAAGGGCTTTTACTTACTCAAATAAAGATAAAAGTCTTCATAATTTCTGACCTTTTCTTGTAAGGTATTTTTTTATTTCTGACGACAAATTATGATAGCAAATTACAAATATTGTCTTCTATAATGATATTTATCCAATCATTCTGTCATTAAGAGGAGGAAGCACTTTTGCAAAACAGTAAAAAAAGAAAATGGAAATATTGGGTAGGGTCTTGCGTGTTGGGTTTAGGCGTACTATGCCTCGCTTCATCTGTACAGGCAGCAGGAAAAATGACATATGTGTATGATGCCAACAATCGGATGACATCTGCTACGACATCTGAAGGAATCAAATATAACTATGAATATGATAAGAACGGTAATCTGTTACGAATTACCCAAAACATGCCTCAGGCGATTGGGAAACTTGAATCTGTAACATATATATCATCAGGAAAAGTGAGTATCAAGGGATGGGCACTAGACAAAAGTGGTGTGAAATCAATCCAGATTTATTTAGGAAGAATTCCTATGGGGGACGCCACGTATGGTAAGCAGCGTGATGATATTCTAAAAGCATATCCTGCCTATTCTAACAGTAATGCAGGTTATGAATATACGTTTACAAATTTTCCAACCACTCCTGGGACATACACCATTAAAGTTGTTCAAATTGGAAATGATGGAACTCAAAAAGAATACCTAAAGGACATCGTGATCCCAGAAGTATCAACGAATCCTCAGCCTCCAGACATGTAAGGGTTGTAATTATACTTGCCTGCAATAGTCTAAAAAAACAATCTATTTAGGGAGAGATAGAAGAAATGAAAAAAGGTTTATCCATCCTTCTGATAGTTACTTTTGTAATATCTATGTTACTCCCGCCAGAACTGGGAGTACAACGAGCTGATGCTTCTTCTTCTCATAACAACATGTCAAACAGCACTGTAACTGATGCTGTTTATACCGACGTAACACTGAATCCTTCTATTGATCCCAATGATCTCATTACGATTTCAACCGTATCCGAACGGTTCCAGGTGGAACGGGATTGGATCATCTTCGAACTGGGAAAAGGTTACGCTTTGAATGATATTTATCAAGCATTGCTTGCTCAGGAACAAGGTGGTTCCTACGAGTCAAGCATGCAAGAAAAATATCCGAGTTTGACTGCTACGTCATTTGCTGAGATCGCTGAACCATTTGATCTTGAACCAGGATCTTTGGGTCGGGCCGATGAACCTTCGGTAACCGATGTTACATACAGTATGTTACCTGATCAAGCATCCGTGACAGATGAGGTATACATATCTTCTGATATCTCAACGATGGCTGCAAACGGATTTGATGATATTGCCCTTCAGCGTCAATCTATTAAGTTTGATCAGGCTCCCTACGGAGTAGGTTCTGTCAATGACAGCATATCTACAAGTGATGGCTCACTAAATATGAGCGTAGTAGATCTCGTAATGCCAGGAGCCAATGGCCTCGATTTCACTTTGCGACGTAAATATGATAGTTCGCTAGGGAAAGATCAGATCTATGCACGTGTTTCCCCCGATTTTCAGAACGTGACAACCTCTACAACAGAGGAGTATAAGTTCCCTCTAGGAAAAGGTTGGATCTGGGATCTTCCCTATGTCAAGCATGATAACGGTGGAACTTTTGTCCACATTCCCGATATGGGTACCTTTGCCCAATCCGAGTTTGAATACAGCGGATTAGCCGGATATCCATGGGAAAATATCGATTTTGGACTCCTCCATACTGAAATTTTTGCAGGCGGCGAAAAAGCCCATTACGTTTTTAAAGACTATAACACGGGTATCGTTCATTACTTTGCACAGAATGGAGATATTCTACTGACGCAAAACCAGTTTGGTAATCGCATAGAATACTTCTATACGACATCGTTTGAGTTTGGAAATGTATTAACTTTTGTGAGAACTCAAGCTGGGCCTAATCAACCAGCACAGATGATGGACATCTCCTACAGTTCAAATGAAGTCAAAGCTTCCTTCAACGACCGGGTGGTTACCTATAAGAAAAGGAATGTCACGAGCAATAATCGTACCCAAAGCCTCCTTGATGAAGTTATCGATGCGGGAGGGAGATCAACAAAGTATGGATATCTTCGTTGGAATGCTCTTCCTTTTAATTTAATTGATCACTTCAAGGATTACACAGGAGAAAATCAGCAGGTTTATTGGGGGCATAATGACTGGCTCGTTTTGGCTTCCATTGAGCATCCAACGAAAGCTATGACACAATACACGTTTAGTGGAACTGTGCTTCGAAAACTGGGACCAACGGGTGCTGAGACTCAGCCGCGATATGGACAGCGCAAAGTATTCTATAGCACAGCAGGACAAGAAGTATCAAACCAAATTAATGTAACTTATAGCGGCGATATTGGTGCGGTCTACGGACAAAACAATACCTTTACTACTACGGTGGATGACGGGCTGACTCGATCCGAATATAGTTTTAAGAAGCAATACATCGCCCATAACAAGCCAGACGTGGTGTACAATACGCAAATCAGCACCCGAGCTTTGGAAGGGAATCAGAGACGAGTTACTGCATATACGTATAATGAAGCAGCCTACCGAAATGTACCGACCCGGATTGAAGAACGCTCCTATGATACGGCCGGTGCTTCTAGTGCGGCAGTGACTACATTCCAGTATAACGACTGGGGACATGTCACTTCTCAAACGGATCCACTTGGAGGCACTGTGAAGTCTACTTACGAGATGAAGTTCTTCAGCGGGTATGACTTATCTCCTGTGAATGTACTTACCCAGCGTAGCGAAACCGGTGGCAATAACGGACTTGCAACAACAAACTTTACTTATAACTCGGTTACCGGGTCGTTAACACAATCGGTGACGCGGGATAGTCAAAGCAATCTTTTGGCTCAAACTAATTATCAATATGATAGTTATGGTAATCCGATTTTTTTCCAACTCAAGGGAGAAACGGCTGATACTGTGGTGCGTCAGCAATTTGCTTATAAATCCATGCAGCCTACCCAGCAAGAGGTAGATGTAACTAATGCCTCTGGAAAAAGTTCTACAATTACCCTACAAGCGGGGTACAATGCGACCGGAGAGATGAATAGCTATACTGACGGGAATCAAAATACGACAACAACAATCTATGACAAACTTGGGCGTGTCATCTCAGAGAAGAATCCAGACGGGACGACTACAACACTCTCCTATGACGACTCTAATAATACCTTGACTGTGACTATGCCGGATCTTAGTAAAACGATATACCGTTTTGACCCGCTAGGCAGGCTGTCTAGTGAGACCAATGAACGAGGTAGCATAGCGTACTCATATGATAAGTACGACCGGATGGTCGCTAAGACAGATGCCGCAGGACAAACTACATCGTATACATACGATGCCTTTGATCGAATTACTCGTGAGCATGATGGGACCTCCACAACTCAAATGACGTATGATGATACGGCTCGTACCCGGACCATTACCGATGGTGAGAATAATCGCATTCGAGAGACCTATAATGTTTTAGGTCAAGTGACCAAAACGGAAGAATTGCGGGCTGCCGGAAACGTTGTTCTAGCTAGCTATTCCTATGATACTAAAGGGAATCTCATCTCTGTTACTGACGGGAACGGCAATCTCACTAAAAATGGATATGATGCTTTATCCCGATTGACATCAGTGACAGATGCAGAGAATAAAAAAACCAGTTATACGTACAGTCTCGGTGGCGACTTAACGAAAGTCACCTATGCAGACGGGAAAACTCTCCAAAAGCGATATGATGAGGTGGGGCGTTTACTGGTACAGACCGATCCTTTGGGTCAATCCACACAATATACGTACGATGCTAATAATAATGTGACAAAGGTACTGGATCGCAAAGGACAGGAACGGACCTATATATACAACAAACGTAACTTCCTGCTTGAAAACCGTGCCAGTGACGGAAAAATCACATTCACTTATGATGCCATGGGTCGGAGAACAAGCATGACTGATACCATAGGAAGCACTCAGTACGGATATACACTTGTTGGCGAGTTGGAGAGCATCAGATATCCAGATGGAGCAACGTTAACGATGGGGTATGATTCCCGAGGTATGAGGACTCGTCAGACCTTCCAGCAAGGTAGTTATAAGCTCAACCTGAGCATGTCGTACAAGGGGGCGTCGGCACTTCCGGAATCCCTGAGTTTGACGAACGGCAGCGGAACGGTCCTCGGTAGCTTTTCCTATACGTATCGTGGTAACAACAGTTTGGCAGAAAAAGGTGCTGGCTCCGGGTGGAAGGAAACCTACACCTACGAGGGTTTGAACCTGAAGGGGCTTGGCCATGCGTTTAAAGAAAAGAATGGTCCAAGCTATACCTACGCCTATGATAACAACCGGAATATTACAAGAAAGACTGATCAAGGGATTGCCTCTCAATTTACTTATGATAAGCTGAATCGAATAAAAACATCTAGCAAGTATGCTGAAACGTATGCTTACGATGCCCGGGATAATCGCAGCAGTCTGGAGAGCAGTAAGGAGTGGAGCCCGCCAGCCGCTATGTCTTATTCCTACGATGCCCGCAACCAGCTGACAGGTGCCACGGTAAACGATCAGACGGTGAGCTACCGTTATAACGGAGACGGTCTGTTGACGGAGCGAAGTGAGGGAGGGCAAACAACCCGTTACTACTATGATGACCATGGAATATTGATAGCAGAAGCTTCGGTAGGCAGTTCTGGAGCGGTGCAGACCACGGTAGGTTATGTATATGATGCGGCCGGGAAGCTGACCGCCCGACAGATAGTCGGAGAGAACCAGCTTCAGTACTATGTAACCAACGGCCACGGGGATGTAACGGAGATTAGAGATGCATCCGGGAACATATTGAACCAATACACTTATGATATTTGGGGCAATCCAGAAACGACAAAGGAGACCGTACAGAATTCCTTACGATATGCCGGTGAATATTGGGATGAAGTAACAGGACTCCAGTACCTAAGAGCCCGTTGGTACGATCCGAGTATTGGATGATTTCTAAGTGAGGATTCGTACGGAGGTGAACTGACAAATCCGCTAAGTTTGAATTTGTATACGTATGTGAGTAATAATCCGCTAATCTATGTAGACCCAAGCGGGCATAGAGAAGAGTGGGGTTCAGGAGGAAGTGGAGGCGAAGATTTCGGTTTCTGGCAAAAAGAATGGAATGCATTGAAGGGGGCACATTCCAGTTGGTCCGGAGCGATTGATTTTTGGACGATGGGAACTGTCAGCGCATTAAATGAGTATTACCGGGTGTCTATGGAAAACCCTTGGTCAATGGAACAATTTATTCAAGCAGGGTATTTGGTCATGGAACTGAATCCTGCAGGAAAAACTACAGCAAAATTGTCTACCAAAGGTGGAAAATTCATAGACAAGGCCATTAGCAAAGCATGCAACTGTTTTACAGCGGGGACTAAGGTATTAACCGACGAAGGGGAGAAGAATATTGAAGACATTCAAGTCGGAGATATGGTTCTCGCCAAGGATGAGAATAATTCTGATGGAGAGTTGGCTTACAAGGAAGTAACAGCTTTATTCCGCAACCAACGTGATGATATTATTAAGTTGCATGTTGGAGAGCAAGTCATTGAGACGACTAATAATCATCCGTTCTATATTGAAGGAAAAGGTTGGGTACTTGCTGGTGAGCTTCAAGCGGGCAATAAACTCCAAAAAGCTGACGGAAGCAATCTAACGATTGACAAGGTAGAGTTTGTCAAAAAAGATGAGCCTGTTACAGTTTACAATTTTGCCGTTGCTGACTACCATACGTATTATGTAACTGATTTAGGAATTTGGGTACACAATACGAATACTGGTGATTGTATTATTAAAACAGGTGACAAGACACCTGGAGGTCATTCATTTAGTGAACATGGTGCAGAACGTGCAAATGAGAGAGGGTTTTCACCTCAAACGATTGACAACATAATAAACAACAATAAAAGGAATAGGAAAAGTAAGGTTGATGACCAAGGGCGGAAAACATGGGAATATACAGATGCTCGGGGCAATAAGGTTGTAACCAACGAAAGTGGAGGAATTATTTCTGTCCATTCCCCTGCTTCGGGGGGCGTGTATATTCCTAAACCTTAATAATGATAATTGGAGTTGATAAGAAAAGATGAATAAGGATGTATTATTAGAATTATCAAAGAATCTAAATACTGAATATGAGATAGGGATTTGGTCAGAGACAACGGACTTCTTTGAAAGACAGGATAATATCGCAGACTTTTCTGTTAAATATGATGATGGTCAGTATAATATTGTGATTAAACTAAAAGACTTTAACTTAAATGCGGCAAAAATCATATTCGCCTCATTAGTACGATTTATAGAGTATAAATCGACATTCTATGTGAGGGAAGATAAAAAAGATTCATTCGTATACTACTTACTCTCTTCAACTGATAGCAAAAAAGCATTCTTGTTTTATGTAGTTATTCAATAAGTTTGAGACCCTGAGGGCAGCAATCCTCAGGGTCTTTTTTTTTCCACCCAGTGCCGAATGAATCGGGCGGCAAGCCCCGAAAGAACCTAACCCTCATCACCTCCGTATGATATTTCTCTGAAATAGCTGTTAAGGAGATCCTTGCTAGTGGAGCAACACAGTTACTACTCTTTTATACTGCATATTTAAATATACAGACTTCTCGGAAATAATGTTCGCCTCTTATAGCAATACTGGCTTCAGTAATATCTTCGATCACTCCGCTACCAACGAGCTCCGGGCCTATAAATATAACGATAGGTGTTTGTTCCATTTTCGCGGTATATAGGTGGACATCAGAAGTCAGAGGACGCATGAAACGGGATTTTGAACGCATAGGTATAGTCCTTTCGTAGTGGATTAGTTGAATATTTCGACAAATTGGGGCTGTTCCCCTGCAACTTTTACGTACGTATGATATGGCTGATTACGAATCAAAGGTGACTGTCGGCATAGAGCAAGATGCACAATCGTGGTGACTTCAGCTAGTCTGTATAATGATTGGATGTAATTCTAGTGGTAGTGCAAAAATGCTGAATAAGAAGCCTGGCCAGCAGGCTTCTGTCATAGGTAACTTTTTATCGTTCGTAAAATATTGGCTAGCTCAATATAATTGTTAGCCTTAGCAAATACTAGCGTTTCTAGAGATCTTCTAAAGATCCAAACGTTTGTGGCTACAAGAAGGACTAATAGAAAGAGAACGACAATATTTCCGATATCTGACCAGTCCCAAAATTTCGTTACAAAGTTATTCCATAGAGGAAATAAAAAAGCTGAGAATATTGTAAAAGGTAGCCATCTTGTTTTACGATGATTATCACTTTGCTCTGTGTAATATTTGATTATTGATTCAATTAAGTTATTGTCTCGAATACCTTCTGATCGTAAGTAATTATAAATAGCGTCGCACCGAATAGTAAAAAGAATGTCAGTATTATAATTAATGGACGACGTATTAACTAGAAATGCGCGATCAATATACTTTGTTTTCACATAACGGTTGGATGCAAGACCAGCAGCAATCAGTGAAAAGAAGGCTGTTAAAAAGAGTAAAGCAAATGCAATGCCATAATAATCAAGGGGATCAGTGTTGTAGAGTCCAATATAAATGGTATGTGCAGGGACAAATATAGTTAAAATAAAAAGTGAAATAATGGCAATCCATTCGTAGACAATAGAGCGAGTATTCATTAGTTTGCTTCTTCTAGAATTACGTTTAATGATTTCATGCAATTCACGCTTTAACTTTAAGTCTTTAACGGAAACACTCGGTATATTATTGGACATGAAACTTCCTGGTTTTTTGACTTGCCTTATGTATCGATCCATTGGCATACTATCCCCCCTTATCAAGTTATCGGTCATAACAAGGGAAAGTGTTAGCCGAAGGCATCAGAACAACTAATTTACGTGGAATAATCTTACGTGTTTTCACGCATATATCTTAATAGTCTTGTTTCTTTCGACGCACTTACCATCAGCACCTCTTCATCTTATCGTATATTCTCCATCAGTTCAGATCGTTCGGATCCGAATCTTGCTACATCCATGTAATCTGCAACCAAGCAAGTATTCAGTCCAGTAGAGGAAGACATTGAGCCATCCACAAACTAATCTCACCTTGATAACGCTTTCATTGTTTTCGGGTTTAGATCTGTTTTTTCTCTTTTGATACGGGGTTTGCTTGTCGGTCTCTCTCTCATTCAATCGAGTTTAGTTTCTTGATCCGTAGGTAGTTTCTTAATATTTATTTAGATGCTGAGTACGAAGGCTGCCAATCAATAAAAACGTATAAAGTAACTTTGCAATATGAATATACTAGGTTCGTTTCTAGATAGAGTGAACGTTGAAGGGTAGAAAAGGGGGGAAGTAGATAAGAGAAGAGAGGGGCATGGTGGGATAACAGTGAGTGTTAACGTGTTAACACGTAAGTTGTCTTCACGTGTGATTGTGATATAATAAAGAGAGACTATTGGAAAGGTTGGTGTTTATGTCCCTCAAGCACATTACATACTTAGAGTTTTTAAAGCGTAGTCCTAGAAAAGCAGAAGTGGATGAATATATGTCTGGAATGACTGAGCAGAATCAGATTGAATTTAAAAACCTAGTATTGTTTTCTCAATACGGCTTGGAGCAGCTCGCAAAAACAGAAAAGCTCATCAAGTTTGGCGACACTTTTATAAGCCGTGCTGCATTATTTACGGTTCTGGTTGCAACAGCCATAACCGTAGCTTTAAACTACTATCTCTTTCATTTTGGGTTGATAGGTTTTTTGGGACTTTTTGCTGTCATGAATCTTGCCGGCTTACTGTATGTCACCAACGTTAGAAAGACTGCCCTTACCATCCCCCACTCCAAGCTGTGGCACATTACAATTCATCAATACGCTGGTTGGGTAGCGAGAGACAGTGATGAATTCATCCAAGTATTAATAGATTTCAACAGCCATATTTCAGAATCAAAAGTTGCTAAAATGTCTGATCGTTTTATGAATCTCATATTCAACAAATAAATGACTTTAGACCAGGAGGACTGACCATATGAGTGATGCGGGTTCTAAAATCGAGAAACAATCAACACTTGGCCATGTTGTAAAAGTCCAACAAGTGATTGATTTTATCGTTCTCGCAGAGCTCCAAACCGGACGGCGCTTTGGTAAACAGCTAGATCAAGTGATCACGACAACGTTACGCGGGGTGGGTGTTAACGATTCCTACCTAGCTCAACGGCTGAAAACGTTAGCTGAGAAGGGGCACCTATCCAGTGAGTGGGAAAGTGACAACCGTTTTCACCGCTTTTATGAAATCACCCCATCGGGGCTAGAATACTTTCAGCAGCTTCAGCGAGAACTTCCTGAGCGTGTTGACCTTGCTCTTCGGGTATATAAAATATTTGAAGCAACATTGAAAAAATTCGAGTAGGAGGCCGCTTTGTCGATGGAGTACAGCGAAATGATCTCCGCACTTAAACGCCAGTTCCCCTCTGGTACAGTTCAATTCAGGGATGACAACCATCGTCCTTATATCCCAAATCAGGTTTATACGGATCGTGTGGAATCTGCAACCGGGAGCCAGTGGGACTTAGAAATCAAAGACCTGGATATAAACATTCCTTACAAGTATGTTAAAGCGATTGTAAGAATCCAAATTGGTCCACATTTCCGAGATGGATATGGTTTATCTATCATCCAGGGAGAGCCTAGCGAACAACCGAATCGGCTAAAGATCGCCATTGATTCAGCAGTGAACAGCGCTTTTGTCGAAGCTTTAGATAAATACCAGGTCGGCTGGATTGACCTGGCGCCGTACAAGACGAAAGATTGGGCGGCTAATCCTGCACTTCAACATTTGTTAGTGCAAGGTGCTCCAATTGCCGGTGTACCAGTTCAATCACAAGAACAGACGGTTCATCAGTGTCTCATTTGTAAACGACCATTGTCTAGTTTGGATTGGGATTTCCTTGGAAAGGTACCCAATCTTAACCGAGGTAAAATGACGTATTGTTTTAATGATCTTCCTGACCACTTAAAACGAAGAGTGGACAACAAAACCCTACAAGAATATGAACAACAACAAACACATCGTCCTGAATAAGGGCAGAACGAAAAAGAGTGAAGGCTAGAAAAGCACTTTTCTCTTTTTTTTTAATAGTTATATACTAGTATTATATTATATTAGTATATAAGATGGTGGTGTACAATGGACGATTTTATTCAACGGGCCTTCGGACATGGGGGACACCTAGCAAGCATGATCAATGGCTACACCCCCCGGGCACCGCAGATTATGATTTCGACGAAAGTGGGCCATGCCCTGGAGAAGGAAAAACACCTACTCTGTGAAGCTGGGACCGGCACAGGAAAGTCTTTAGGATACTTAACACCTGCAGCGCGTTGGGCCGCTCAGAACCACAAAACTGTTGTGGTGTGTACCCACACCATTCCCCTTATGACCCAAATCATAAATGTTGAATTGCCGCGGGTTGCTAATATTCTTTCTCGAGAAAATTTAGATTTGAGGTACCAACTGGTGAAAGGGAAGGACCACTACCTTTGTTTTAGTAAAGTAGAACGGCTCTGGCAGGAAAAATTGTTAAGTGATGACCAGGATGCACAGCTGATCCAAAAAATCTATACCCGAATGAATCGAGATGGCGTAGGCGAAAGATCCGAACTTGGATTTGATATTGAAGACAGCCTTTGGCGCCAACTGAGTGCCTCACGGTGCTCGTCCACGAATCGGCCAAGTGAATGCTCGCTTGAAGTCTTGAAGGGACAAATGCAAAAGTCACACGTTATTGTAACTAATTTCGCTTACTTCTTTAACGATTTGAAGATGCGGAAGAAAACCGGCGGGAATGGTACCTTACCACCCTTGATGCCGTAATCTTTGATGAAGCCCATGAAATTGAGGACGTATGCTGCAATGTCTTTGAAAGGTCTGTTAGCGTTGAACAACTCGAGAACCTTTTTGAGACACTTTACAATAGGTATTCCATGACCAAGCTCAGTACAGACCTGCATATCGAACTAAATGAAATTCGTCAAACATTTATAACAAAGCTCAATGATTTGTATCACGAAGTTCGGAAAGAAATGAAAAATGAGCATGGGAAGCCTATTACCTTTAAATTGTTGTATGAGAAGCGAGAAGTCTCCAATGTCGTCGAAGCCCTAGGTACATTCATTGAAAAAGTGAAATCACTCAAGCTAAAAGGTGTATCCGACATCTTGGAGCGGATGTTTGAGTGTAATGACGATCTGGACTTTATTAATGAGAATGGCCGAAAATCCTGGGCCTATTGGGCAACCATCGAAAAAAGGGGACAGCTCATATTACACGCTGCGCCGCTCTATCCTAAAGCCGTATTAGCCAGAGGGCTTTTTGATAAGGTACCTGTGGTTCTCGCAAGCGCTACGATGTCTACCATGACAGCGCAAGGTAAAACCTTTGCATTTTATGCCGGCCGTGTTGGGGTGAAGGACTTTGACAGCATAGTCGTTGACAGTCCTTTTGATTACGAAAACAAAACAATGCTAATTTGTCCAGACGATGCACCGGATGCAAACAGTCCGGATTATAACAGCTATCTCATCGAGAAATTGGAAGAGATTCTGATGTACACTGGTGGCCGTATGCTTGTTTTGTTTACTAGCTTTGAAACGATGAACCAGACAGCTCAAAAATTAAAACCTTATTGTACCGACAACGATTTAAACCTGTTAGTTCAATATCCTGGTTGCGATCGGGAATCCATTATCCATGAACTGAAAACTAACCCTAGTACCGTCGTCTTGGGTTGTTCAAGCTTTTGGACTGGTGTTGATGTGCCTGGGGATGCACTTACTGCAGTAGTCATCGCAAAGCTACCATTTCCTATGCCTAATGAACCCTTGATCCAGGCACAGCTGGCAGTCATCGAGCAAGCACAACGAAGCAGCTTTTTCGATTACATGTTTCCCAAAATGATGGTTAAGCTGCAACAAGGTTTCGGAAGACTCAACCGATCCATGCAGTGTCAGGGCGCCGTCATTATTCTGGATAATCGAATCTTTAAGAAGAGATACGGGAAAATGGTGATTAAAACGCTTCCCAAATGTAAGTATTCAAGAAATATATCAGACCTAATCCACATCCTACCTTGTTAATAAGGTATATACCCCATACCTTTTTTGGCATTGAAGTATTTTATTTTTCCGGATACTAAAGTTTAGGGAGAATCTTAATCGGCAACAAGCAGGTGCTTGTTAGTTGCTGAGCTTACTTACTTTTTTCATATAGATTACATAATCACCGAAGGAGTGGGTCATCTATGATGGGAAGATCCCATTTAATTATAAGTACAGGTTTATCACTCTCCGCGGTTTCAATCTTTGATGTGGCTCTGTCTCTCCCAATGATGGCTATAGCCGTAGTTAGTTCGCTACTCCCAGATATTGATGAACCCAACTCGCTACTACTATCCAAAACGCTCCCTAAGCATTTTATACAGGGTATTCAAATTACTGGTCTTCTTATCGCGGCTCTTATCTTCCTCCTGCAGCCTATGGAAGCTCTGTGGAACAACATCATTGTCGGTGCTACATTGCTAGTTTCTGTCCTGCCTATACGTTCTCTAAGGAACATCCTGATCATTGTCATCGGTGGACTTCTGTTTTGGGCTGCGCCATCTGAAAATGGGATCTGGTTTTATGTCATAGGTGCTACATTAATTGTTTGTGCTCTTGCTCCACATCGGGGTATCACTCATAGCGCGTATGGTCTTTTGGGATGGACTGCCATACTATATTTCGCTACATTCGGCTATGGAGACAAAATTTGGATCGTTGGGTCGCTATCCTACTTACTTCACTTAATAGCAGACTCCATCACAAACCGCGGAATACGCCCGCTGCCCCCGTTTCAATTCCGGATCAGACTAAGGTTAATGAGCACCGGGACATTTAAAGGCCACTTGGTGGAACAAGGATTTATAGTGATAACGCTTGCCACAGTAACCATGATGTTTTTTATCGGGAAAATAACCTTTATGTAATGCTTGTAAACGCTGGTCCCTTGGTGGAGGCCAGCGTTTGTTTACTTCAGAAATATATTGGATCGAACCTTTACGTTTCTGAACCCCCTGAATTAAAATGAGATTAGAGACGTACTTCCCCCCTGGAAGGAGGCTTAAATATAGAATTTATCACTCTACTTGCAGCACTATTGGTACTGATCACAAGAGCAATTGAGTTGTACCTAGTCATTGAAAAGAAAAAAAGCAGTAAATAGATTTTAGAAAAATACATAAATCACTAGAATTATAAGTTCGGGGGGAGTAGCTGTTTCTGGGCGTTAAACAAAAAGGATTAGAGATATCGTACAGTGTATCTACATAAAAGTGTACCTAATGAAATATGTACATAATTCTCAGTTATACCAGTGATCTCATATACCTCTGAAATGCTCATCATGATATGTTCATTATGGAGAGGTGTAGCAAATATGTTGAATCAATCAATTAAACCTATGTTGCTGTATCCGTTGCAGCCTAATCAAATAAAAAGCTGGAAGAATAATAGTTTGAAATGGGATGGCTTTCGAATTCTGATTCACTATGATGATGGCAAAGTTCGTGCGTTTTCAAGACACGGTACGGAAATTACATCAAGGTTTCCGGAATTGTTAGATATACAGCTTCCCGTAAAATCAGCGATCCTGGATGGAGAGTGCATAGCATTTGATTTAACCCAGCCCAAGGACCAGCCACCGAAATACTGGTGGGATGATGCTATGGCAAGATTTAATACCAAAACTGAGTCAGGGGTAAAACGAATTATGATCACGATAAGGGCTCATTTTCCTCTGTGGGACATTTTATACCTGAATGGTGAACCGATAATAAAGAAAACCTTTGAGGAGCGTAGAGAAGTCTTAGAATCGGTTGTAAAACATTCAGAGACATTATCAGTAACTCCTATATATGATAGTGGGCACAAACTGTTTCAGAAGGCTAAAGAACTCGGTCTTGAGGGTATCTGTCAGTATAATGGGGATGCTCCAATGATTTTAGATGGGCGTTCAGAACGTCACGTGGTTAAGGTAAAAGCGTATCAATACATTACCTGTCAGATAGAATCTATGCGGATCCAAGGGAGGTTTGGTTGGGGTCTATCAGTAAACGGTAAGTATGTTGGTGTATTGGAATTTCCACCTGGCCACGAAGAAGTACGTGCTTTTCATCAGATATCCAAGCAGCTCATTCGGGGCGAAAGTAAAGGCTGGCGTTATTTTGAGCCGTTAATAAGCTGCAAAATTAAATTTCAATGTTACACTAAGAACGGAAAACTTCGTTCTCCCAAGTTTGAAGGATTCTGCACAACTACTTCTGTACAATGAAAAAAGCTGAATATATCATTAATCCAAAGGGTTCCACAGTTCTGGAATTCATTACTTAACTATTTGGGATGAACTCCCTGAGAAGATGTACTATAATCCTTAATTATACTAAAACGCCTATTCTTATAGGCGTTTTTTTCATTAAGTTAAGCAACTTTTTCATTTGTACATTGCTTTCTTGATCGCCAAAACATGTTCAGACAAGTAATCCCATTGTAACAGGATTATGTATTCAGATTATGCTCCGTCGCCAACTTCTACGCAAATGATCGTGACCCCTTCCTTTAATAAAATACTATGATTATTAAGGGGAGCAGGAGTTTTGTATACAAACTTATCTTTAAATCATACCTCTGGAATATCCCTTTTTAATAGTGAAATTGTTGTAATACTGAATAATCTTTCTTACAATAAAAATAAATCTAATATTGTGGGGGTAACCTCTGATGAAACGAACTGGAATGAAGAGAGCATTAGACCGACTTGGACGTATTGTTCTTCCCAAAGAAATGAGGGACACTATGGATATTCATATTGGTGATCCACTCGAGTTCTTCATTGAAGGTAAAGAGTTGATACTCAGAAGATACAAGTCAACAATGTGTGTGTTTTGTGGTGATCCAGGTACAGAAATGTATTTCAAAGAGCAATTTATATGCCAAGCTTGTGCACTTGAATTAAAGAATCCAACTGACATTCCTCAACAGTTCCCCCCTCAGCAAGAAGACTCTCCTGCACCTGAGGAGCTTTCTGTTCCTAATACTAACGATACTAACGAAGAAAAGACAGTAGACGAAGAGAGAGCTAAGGCACAGTATCCAAAATTCAATACTAAAACTGCCCGTAAACTATTAATATTAAAAGAAATTACCGAGCAGCAGCCATTTCTTTCACAACAACAAATTGCAGAAAAACTGGGCATTAGTCAAGGCCGTGTCTCTCAGCTAAAAAAGCTACTTTGATGTTAAATATTAAGTCGTTAACAATAAAAAAAATTCCTTTCTTCAGACAATATTCTTTTTTAAGAACATAATGCTCTACGATCCATATTAATATCTACAACTGCTAGAAATATTGTAGACAGGAATAACAGGCTTGTTCATTGTTATGGTTATTGATATAAGAAATGGATATCGTTTATAATACAAACATACGTTCTTAGTAATTGTGTGCATTACTTAAGGGGGATCAAAGAATGAATCAGCTTACTACCAGAGAAGAGGAAGCCTTGCAAGCCATCAAAGTTTACTTTCAAGATCACGGATATCCTCCAACAACGCGGGAGCTCGGTGATATGATGGGTCTGGCCTCATCCTCCACTGCATACAGTTATTTAGATCGACTTGAGAAAAAGGGTTTTATTACTCCGGCAAGAAAGCATCCCACGTAGTATAAAAATCCTGGGATAGATTTTTTACGCTATTAGATTCTACTTATAATAATGTTAGAAGTGTGATCCGTGTATAATAGAGAAAACTTATGTTTTGAAGTGATACACTATGCATAACCCTGAAACGGGCCAGATAAAATTAACTTAATGAAGGGCAGGGATAATAGATGAATGGTCATGGAATGGGTACTTAACAGTGCTGACTTATTTATAGAATCACGCTTGGACGACCTCCTAAGAAATAGGATCAACTATAGGAATTAAAAAAACCACTTCTCCCGAAGTGGTTTTTTTAATTTGTTTAATTCCAGCGTTCATTTCCCCTTCAAGGTAAAACCTATATAAAAATTTACCTCTTGCATAAAGAACGTCTGTTCGGTTTATAATATATACAAACATACGTTCTAAAATGTAGGGGTGAATTCAGGTGGCTAAGCAACGAACCATAATGCTTATTGATATGCAGTCGTTTTACGCTTCAGTCGAAAAGGCAAAAATGCCACAATATAAGAACAGACCATTAGCTGTCGCAGGTGATCCAGCAAGACGTTCGGGTATCATACTTGCTACATGTCCATTAGCAAAAGCCAAGGGTGTTTCGACTGCAGAACCACTGTGGCAAGCATTGCAGAAATGTCCCGATCTTATTATTGTCAGACCACATATGCAAGAATACATCGAGGTATCCACGCAAATCATGACTATTATTGAAGAGTTCACGGACTTGGTCGAACCGTACAGTATAGACGAACTTTTCGCTGATTTTACGGGTTCCCTACATTTATTCGGTAATGATCCACTCGATTTAGCCAAACAAATTCAAGCCAAAATTTATAATGAGACTGGCGTTTATGCCAGAGCCGGCATAGGTGAAAACAAAATTATTAGTAAATTATGCTGCGATATGATAGCTAAAAAAGTTGAAGGTGGAGTGTTCCACTTAAAAAAAGAGGAATTACACCTACACATTGGAGATAAACCAATCCGTGATATGTGGGGAATTGGCTCCAGGATGGAAAAACATCTTTGGAAGATGGGGATCCACACTATCAAAGACCTGGCAAATGCGCCTCTTTCGAAACTGAGAAGTAAATGGGGAGTGAACGGAGAGGTCATCTGGAGAGTAGCCAATGGTTTGGATAATTCCCCAGTATCCGTGACCAGCCATAACATGCAGAAGGACATTGGGAACGGAATGACCTTACCTAGAGACTACGCAGACGCCTGGGAGATTGAAGTGGTCATTCAGGACATATGTACAGAAGTATGCAGAAGAGCCCGTAAAAAAGGACTGATGGGGAGTGTAGTGTCTATTAGTGTATCTGGAGCGGATTTTGACCGCCCAACTGGCTTTCACAGGCAAGTTAAATTACACGAACCTACCAATATAACGGTTGAAGTGTGCAAGATAGCTAAGCGGATATTTCATCAACATTGGGATGGGCAACCTGTGCGCCGTGTAGGTGTATCTCTTTCTCAACTATCGGACGCAGATACTTATCAATTAACTCTATTCGGTGATCAAGAACAGAAACGGGCAATTGATCAAGTGATGGATGACATCAAAGATCGATTTGGGGACATTGCTATTTTACGAGCAAGCTCCATTACAGCTGCCGGTCAAGCAATTGATCGAGCATCTAAAATCGGAGGGCATTACAAATGAGCAAAAAACTTGAAGCCAATGGATTATGGGAGTCAAGCCGGATGATGCTGCCACAACATAAAGAACGAATTATTGAGCATCGTACACAAATTCAAGTTCAATCTAAACCTCTCATCCATGAAGATGAGTGGGAGATCATTACTCAAAATATAGGAATGTCGCTAAGCTATACTTTGCATGCAATTTTTGAGGTGTTTAATGAGTCGGGGAACCGCCACGTTTACGGTATAGTAACTTCAGTGAGTCGGTATAAATTCAAAATTGAATTGGAAAATGGTTTTGAATGGGTTGACTTTGATCAGTTGGTTTCTGTTCAACTGGAAGAAGGAGGCGACTACGGTGAAGCAGTCTTCTGAGGAACTTGCACTGGTGAAGAGGGTTGTAGAACTACCTTATTTGCTAAGTGCTTTAGAAGTAGATAAGAATAAACTCTTAGCTTCTGAGTTTAAGATGAATTCGGTGTATGTCAATTACCTAGATAATATCCAAAAGAAAATTGCATTAGAGATGTATGTAGCAAAACGAAGTCTAAAGAGCCATCACATAAAAATTATAGATGAATCAAGATCCAATATCAGTTTAACTGTAGATTACTCTGTAAGAGGATATATTCATAAAATGACACTCTTATGGAGCAAAGTTAAAGTGGATATAACCTTAATGCTTACGGAACATATGCACGTGAATATAACTGATTTACCCAAATGAATATGAACATAGAGCTAGTACATTATATTTAAAACACGTTGCAGGATACTTAGAAAAATTATGTCTTCTTCTTGTATGCAAGCAGGATAATTTATTTAGCAGTCCAATCTCACATAATAGTCCTTTATGACTATTACAGCGTTTAAATTATAAATATATAGACCTACTTTATTCGTATTGATATAATTATGGAAAATGTTAGGTGGGGGGGATTCATTTTGAAAAGACAAAACTCAAAGATTGTAATCTCGTTTCTATGTGGTGCTATATTTTTCTCAGGAGTATCTTACGCAGCAGATAATTATTTAAAAGCTGTTCCTGTGAAGGATAGTAAAATGAAAATTAATGGTTCCGAAACGGTACTAGAGAATCCTATGGTTAATATTAATGGTCGTTTATATGCTCCTTTAAAGGAGTTAGGTCAAGAAGTAGGTTTTTCCGTTTCTTCTGGAAGTACTATACAAATTGACAAGTTCGAAAAACTTCCTTTGTCTTATACACGTGACAATGTAACAATCACTCTAAATTCTCTTACTAAAATTGATAATAGCGTTCAACTAAACGTTACACTGAAAAATAATCGTGATCAGAGTATTAGAATAGATCTTTCTCAAGTTAGAGCTGATGATAACGTTAAGGGTAGAAAGGTATACACTACAGGTCAGTCATTTACCTTCACACCAATAAATGATAACTGGAACCTTACTACAAAAAAATTTTTAGATAATCCCATTGATAGCAAAAGTGAAGTCACCGGTAATATAAAGATAGGTATTACAGAAGGAACAAAAAACATCCATTTTTACTTTGAATCACGCAGCATACCAGCTTCATTTCCTTTCTATGTTGATACAGATGGACTATTTTAACACATCCTTGTGTTTTGACGGATTAATATTGCTAAACATTACATAGTACAGGAGGAAGCACATGAATGACAAATTGAAAGGTTTACTTATTGGTGTGGGGATCGGATCTTTAGTTACTGGTGCAACCGCTTTTGCTGCAGGGGGCAAGATGATCGAGGTGTTTTATAACGTAAACGATATTAAGGTAAATCAAATATCAAAAATGCCAGAAGGAGACTTGCAGCCTTTTTTATATAAGGGGAGTACTTTTGTACCTTTAGCGTTTATGAGTGGTGCCCTAGGACAACCTGTGAAATGGGATGCAAAAAACAAAACGGTTCTCATAGGTGAAAATAGAGACGAGATTGTGTCGTATCCTGGTAAAGACATCAAACCAATTGAGACTCAATCAGGATCTTATTACAACAGCCATTCCGTTGAATACGGAGGGGAGAGTATTAAAGATAACAATGGAAATGAGCACGCTAACTATCATACATACGTATTTGCAGCTAATACAGATAACTGGATTTACAACAATTACAATTTGAATGGGGAATATAAGAGTTTTGTTGCAGAAGTGGGGCTACTAGAACGGTACAAGAATTCTTTAACTCCCGTCACATTAACAGTGACTGTAGATGGAAAAAAAGCGTACGCTCAGGAATTTAAAGCTGGAGATATACCGGTTGAAATAAAGCTTGATCTTGAAAAAGCTGTTAGTTTGCAGTTTAAGGTTTCAACGGCAAACGGGACCGATATGTCAGGTTTAGGAATTTTTGACGGCTACTTTATCAAATAATTGCTTTGTTACGGACTGAGTATGTCGACAATTTATTAACAATAGAAAAAGCATAGAGAAAGGAGCCATAGAAAGAAATAAAACATTGGATCCTACTGTCGATATAAGTGAACTTATTAAAAGAAAGTAGTTAGAATAAGTTTGGAAAAGGAAATATATAAATTAAGAGTTGTATTCTGAGTCACATCCTAGTGAATTGTATATTTTCAAGTAACGGGGAGACCCTTTCACATTGAACCTATGTGCAGGATTTAAAACACACTTTAAAGTAAATGCTGTCGGCTTATGGAAAAACCATAAACGAGAAGTAACACTTGCACAAAGTTATTTTGCATAAAGAATTGTCATCGAATATAAGGTGAATTCTTGAAAATAGGGGGTTATATGATGAGTAGAATTGAAGTTGCAGGGATTTGGAGTATTCCTGATAATACTGGGGACAATGTGGAAGGAATCTTATACCTTGATCCCTCAAAGGGTATTTTAAAATTAATTTTATATTCATTAGAGCCAATTGGGTTGATGAGAAATATTGAGATTATTAGTGGTAGGACCATCCAAGGGTCTGAAGTAACTTTATATGATTGCTATGTTGCCCAGGAAAAGATCAGAGTGGGGGCAAACAGAAAATACGAGTCTCTCATCGATGTGAAATATGTTTATGAAGGAATTAAAGCCAATAAAAAGGGGGAATTGCTATTCCACGAAGTGAACTTTAGATTCACCAACTTGGATGAGTGGGCGTATGTTAAAGGGTTTGATCTATATACGGTTGAGGATTGTGATTTTTCTTTAATTCATAAACATCCTGATTCAGTAATTTTCAAAGTTGATACAGATACAACGCTTTCTATTAACACAGGATTAGTATCACCTATGGCACTACTCGTTGAAAAAGAAGTAAAAGTAACACAGAGGGTATATGTTTCTATTAAACATAATTCCCCACAACCTATAGAGAAAAGTATTGACTTAATAAAGTCGTTCATGGGTTTGGTTAGCTTGGGGATAGGTAGGGCTGTTAATTTTACAGAAATATCTGGATTTAACCCAAATCATTATCAAAATATAGGTGAAAGTGAGCAAAGACATTATTATAAAATAAGAGTTTATAATGGAAACTTTACAGATGAACAATATAATGGTGTTGACCCAAGAGATACTCTACTTAATTTGCAAGATATAAAAGAGAATTTCGGTGAAATTATAAAAGTTTGGTTGGAAAAATCAATATTACTTCAGCCAGTCATTGACTTATATCTGACCTCTTTAAATTATTCTGAAATGTCTATTGTACGTCACTTCTTAACATTGGTTCAGGCACTCGAAGCGTTCCATAGGAGGACCAGACAAAATTTTGTAATTCCGGAAGAAGAGCACAGAGAGAGAAACAAGTTGATTGTTGAATCTGCTCCAGAAGAATACAGACCCTGGTTAAAACAGGTACTCTATTATGGGAACGAGCCAACCTTAAAAGATAGATTAATCGAATTGACACACGATGGCCCTGATTATTGGGTGTTCTTCGATAACAAGGAAGAGGCAGAAAAATTTTCGACCGATGTCAAAAATACGAGAAACTATCATACCCATTACGATCATAAGCTTTCAAAGAAAGCCCTTACTGGAGAAGAGTTAGAACTTGCCTGTTTCTATTTAAAGATCATGATTGAATATTATCTTCTGGGAGAAATTGGAATCGATAGAGATTTTGTTCGTCAAAAAATTGTTAGGGTAGGAAATCGTATTAGGGACAGGAAAAATGTTCAGAAATACTGGAGAGACAGAACAGTGACAGATTGAATAAACAACAATTTCAGATGGTGGGAACTGTTACCGTAGACTTCCTGAAGATCTTTGTTATTCCACAACTGCGAACTCCCATTGAAATTTTACTAATTAATCTTAAAAGATCTAAGTAATCTTCAACTGTATCCCTAAAATATCAGTGAACTGATGTAACAAGTAATATCATTCCTTTGTTATTTTGAGGCTGAAGTTGCATGCGGGTGTTTTAATTGTTGAAGGGAGAGTAGACTAATGTGCTCAGTATGGAGTATCACTATTAGTGAGACCGGCGAAGAAAAGATTATATGGGGAGAAGAATCGAAAGTTAATGAATATAAACAAGCTAGCTTAGAGCACGAGGACTTCGGAGGAGGATTTACTGGTAGAACAATTGAAGAAATTAAAGCGATTGTTGATGGATTAAAGAAGAATCATCCTAATGCAATTGAAATAGCTTTATAGAATATAAGGGGCTCATCCCCCATGTCGAGTGACAAGAACATGGTCCCATTGACATTGCTATTTTACGAGCAGGCTCCATTACGGCTGCTGGCCAAGCAATAGATAGAGCATTAAAATTGGGAGCATTACAATTGAGAAAAAAACTGGAGGCCAATGGAATATGGGAATCTAGTCGCATGATGCTCCCCCAACACAAAGAACGAATTATCCAGCATCGCAAACCACTTCATGCACATGTGAAATCGCTGATTCATGAAGGTGAGTGGGAAATTATTGCTCAAAATTTAGAGATGTCGCTGAACCATACTTTACTAGCAATCATTGAGGTCTTGAACGAATTGGGGAACCGGTATGTACACGGGTTCGTCACTTCGGTGAGTACCCTTCAAAAGAAAATAAAAATAGAGATGAATTATGGTTTTGAATGGGGTAATTTTGATCAGTTGGTTTCTGTAAAACTCTATCAAGAAGGCGCATGTGATGAGGCAGCCTAGACAGCCGTATAAGGCTGTCTTTTTATTTTCCCTGACCAATTTTATCGTCCAACTCCCAAGACTCCAACAGGGACAATCCTATCCATCTACAAACGTTTCACTTGGTGGCACGCCTTGAATAGGTTGACGTGGCGTCAACTACTTTCTAATTCCCCTAAATGGTGAAGTGGAAAAATCCTAACATGGTGATCCGCTATATCAGAATCCTCAGCACTAACCAACTTGGTAAACGCTGATCCATAGAGGATGAAATTTCGTCTCTCCTAACCACTAATCGAACATGTGGAAAGATAAAAGCACCCCAATCTAACGGAGTGCTTTTAGATTATTTAGACAGTTCAAGAATTTTCTCAGAATAATATATGATTTGGTCAACGTATTTCTTTTCCTGCTTAAGACTTGCTATGTAACTTTTTGAGGCATAGGCCATTGTTTCTCTTTTATCTTTTAATGCAGCGATTAGAATTCTAAGTTTCTTGATTTGTTTCTTATAATACGCCACCTTTTCTGCTACAGTACTTTCCTTTTTAGCAGCAGCTTCTACTTTAGGCTGAAGGGAAGGAACAGCAATTACAGTAGACATCACAGGGAAGCAAATTAAGACGCTTAGAATCTTATTATGTTTATTTTTTTTCACAAGCTATTCCATCTCCATCTCTATCTAGGGCTTTGCGGTATCCTGGATCACCTTTATAAAGAGGTGCTTTCCCAGCCTTCCTCACAGCAGTACAGTTCTTGTAATACACTTTTTTTGCTTCAGCTTTAGGTACAGCTACTATTGTCGATACGTTAGCAACCAAAATCGCGGCTATCAATGTAAACACTAATTTCTTTTTCATACTGTGATTACTCCTTTAATGTGTATGTAAGTTGCAAAGATAGTTTACCAAAAATGTATGGGTAGCACTACATATTTCCTAAGGATGGACAATAAAAAAAGAACCCTTTAGTCACTTTCAACTACCAACAATGGAGCCTGTACATAAGTATGCCGCTGCTCTCATTCGGAGTATACGACGGTAGAAAAGTTGGAATTCTCCAATGGCTAGTTATTCTGGACCTCCCTTTCACTATAGCCAAGAGCCTACAAAAAGAGGTGGCAAAAGTATTGCAGATCAAATTACTGAACGTGGTTGGAATGATCAACGACTGAGTGAAGCTATATATGAACCGGCAGGGACTGTAGACTGGGTTGATCAAAGAAAAGGACAGAATAATGCACCAGTTACAGTATATTATCACAAAGATAGTGGTTATGTTGTTAGAAGAAATGATACGGGAGAAATTATTCAGGTTAGTCAAGTGGATGACTCCGATTGGAGCACATACTGGTCAGATGATGATATCAAGTGGGTTAAATAGATTCAATGAATTTAAATCATAAGTAGGGAGTAGAGCATATGGTCGATAATAATACCTGGAGCACGGAGTATTCTTCTGTTGATATGCGTGCAGTAAGGTTAGTAGAAAAAAAATGGGGTATACAGTTTCCTTCAGAATACATTAACTTTATTCAAAAATATCACGGTGCAGAGCCTGTGCAACGGACGTTGAATATCAATGGAAAGAAAGTTATGTTCTCATCCTTCTTAACCTTCATCGCATTTGATGATCTTGATATATTAGATGTATATAATGAGCAAAAGAACAGTCTTCCTCTTAATCATTTTCCTTTTGCTATAGATGAGGAGGGTAACCTGTTTTGCTTTAATTTCAGCAACTTGCCTCATCCTAGTATTATTTATGTAGAAACGATACGTTCTGCCGATCCACAGGGTATTTATATCGCCTCAGACTTTACAGAGTTCATGCAACAATTTAATTAGCTGAGCTAACTTCAGTATGGCTAAATCTATACTTTATTCCTATGCTAAATTTGATCCATTCAGACTCCAAACAGGATAGATGCTTTTATTTAGGGGGCTTCTCTCTATATATTCGAATCATGGATACAGAAAACTACAAGGTTAACTGTTTTTCTTCATCTTATTTATATGTTCTGCTCGTTTACTCACATCTGTAATGTTCGCACTGAGAAGGGATTCATATATCTGTTGAACCTCCACATTATTTAAAATTGCATTTTCAGTAATCGTTTTGACTCGAATAATCTTGCGGTATATGAACTCAGAAAGTTCAGTATCATAAACGATCAATTCATTCGATTCAATTTTACGGAGTTCTGGATCGATGCTAAAGCGGCAACGCATTGTAAAAGAAACTATTGAAACGAACAAGAGATCTGGATATCCCACTAAAACATGTTCAAGAGCTTTGATATGTCCATAGTTTTGCTTCAAAGGGTTATACATATTAAATCTATTATTCACACGCCAATACTTATCTTTGCGGGAACCTTTGATTTCACCATTGTAATTCTTGGTTTCTATAACAAATAAACCGAAAGGGGAAATAACAACATGATCTATCTGAGAGTACCCTGTTCTTGATTTGGGGTTAATGATCATAATATCGTTTATGTATTTCGTATCCTTGGGTAGCTGATCCAGCTGAATGTTTATTTTATGCTCCCCTAGATCACCAATTCTGGAGGGATCAATTCTAGATTTATTTGCGGTAGTTCGATTAGAAGAAATATTCTTAGATGTTGACATTTTTTTAGTGGTTTCATTATTTTGAATTTTAAACCAGCTTTTTATTGTATTGAACATGAGAGCATCTCCTCAACCTTTTTTATTATATCGGATGTTTGGTTTTACTAGCTTAGATTTGATTTCAATTCTGGGACAAGACTTTGGATTTCGTGGATTGAAATCTACCTGTCGCTTTACACTAGGCATGGGGTGAATACCGGAACGCGTTGCACTAGCACAGAAGGTATATAAGGCATTCGACTCTACGTTGAAAAAATTCGAGTAAATGGTATCGGCTGTATCTAAACTAATAGTAATTAGTTAGCATTACCTGACCAAAAACAACGAAATCAAATAAGTCTACCTTATTGAGGCAGACTTATTTGTGTAAATTATTTATCTATAAGAAAAATTAGATTACCATTAGATTAATATTAACAATGAAATGCATCAATTTGTTTTGCATCTATTCCAAAATAAGATGGAAAAGGTGATCCTGGTGGCCATACGTATCCTGCAACGGATGTTGGTCCAATAAAGGTAGGAAAGAACCACATTTGATTCCCATTACTCAGCCAAACATATGTCCACTTGTAGATACAACCAAACATACTCGGTGCATCAATGGCATAAGCTTGCGGTGGCTTTTGAGGAATGTATGAAGGAGGTTGTGTGGTTGGTGCAGCTCCTTGACCAGCAGATTGCTGAGGCATTTGCCCTGAAGTAGATCCAGGGTACATTGGGGTCACAGGAGTCGGATAATAACCGGGAAACTGACCCGGAACCATCGGTGGCTGACCGGTAGGAAACAATCCTGGAATAGGAAGCTGTCTGTGCATAGTTTGCAAAGCTAAATTATTCAAATAGCAGTTATAACAATAAGGAAAATAATGCATATCAATACCTCATTTCCGATGTTTTAGTCGAAAACCAACATGTACTGAATCAATACCTTTATTAGTCGTTCATCAATTTGTCTCCTTATCCAACGATTCCCTTCAACATTCACTCTCATTCTTAGTTAGGTTATGGTCAGTAGCCCAAAAGTGTGAATGCAAAAAACATAAATGTGGTGGATTATGTACTAGACGTGTCGTCGGTTTCCTTTCACTCGCATAAATTCAATATAGAATGAAGTACATCATTCTTTTTAGGTAAATGATGCGAATCGAACGGGATTACAAGGATAAGAATCTATTTCGTACGAATTATACTGGATGGTCAGAATAGATTAACGCTTCAATAAACTTGCCCTCTTATCCATTAATGAGGAGATAATAAATGATTGATATACAGCGATTATACGAAAAATACCTGACCTTAGAGATACCCAATCCTTTTACATTAGAACAAATTCATAACCGGCTAACTGAAGCCTATTATGCTGAACAAGTAGATCTCAATATCTTTTCTAGTTTAAGGTTTGATCCTGAAGCAGGCTTTGATCAAGCTCTTGCTGCATATGTTTTCAAAGATGAGAGAGGTATCCAGAAAATTTTAAAGCTCAACAACGACGAGGAGATACACGAACCTTTAGAATTTGCTTGGATCATTAATTCAACGCTGCAAGGTTTTTCTCACATGTTGGTTCTTGAAATCGATGTGCTTCGAGGAAAGATAGAGGAAGAGGAAATGTATTTAGGAAATCTTCCGTTCGAAGAGTACTTAATTACACTCTATTTGACGGGGCACATTCAGTTTGAAGATGACTTGTTCATTGACAAGTTGGCGGCTCGTTTCCAGGAGGGTTACCGACTACGTTACTTTGGAATGCAAAATGGTGATGAAAAGTATTTATATAAATAACTTAGGTTCTTGGTATTAGAGGCTCTTTCGTCAGAAAGGGCTTTTTTACATTTTTATAAACTTGAACGTTAAGAGTAAGAAGAGCAAGATTACCCCCTTCTATTTTCTATTTCTCAACGTTTACAGAAAAGAAAATACTCAGAGGCTTACCTGTTACCGCTTATTTACTACTTTCGTTAGGAAACACGACTAATTGATATTAGAGTCCTTTTGGATTAATCATTATTGTACAGTAACCTACTAATTCGATAGCTTAATTTAAGCTCTAGGAATATCTTAGTATGAATTAGGATATAAATAGAATTAACAATATATCAAAATGAGGGAGTGTTCTTAATGGAGACACGTAAAGATAGCTGGGACGTTGAAGCAGATCTGCTTTTAGCCCAAACCGTACTATAACATATCGAAACGGGAAGCACCCAGTTAAAAGCTTTTGAGGAAGCTAGCGAAAAGTTAAATAGATCGAAAGCAGCGTGTGGATTCCGTTGGAATAGTTCTTTGCGTAAACAGTACGAAAAAGATATTGAGGAAGCAAAAAGAACCCGAAGCCAAAATAAAAGTGATGGCAATATCGTATCGATTAATAACACGCATACGGATCCTGCAGTTACCTCCAAAAAGAAAGTTGCAAAAGGCAAAGAGAAGGTATCCGTAGAAGAGAATATCGTTCGTTCCATTGAAGCCCCAACTCAATTGAATCACGATTTTATAATTACCTTTAATGAGGTTATGGATCAACTGGGTAACAATATAACCGTGTTAAGGCAGATGACTGTCGAATTGGCCGAACGTCTTGAAGAGGCCAATGATCAGAATAAGAAGTTAAAAAGTGACTATGCCAGTCTACAAAACGAAATCATTAATGCTGTTGACATGAATGTTCTAATTATACTTGCCGATAAGGTGTCTAGTAAAAATAAAGAACAAATCACAGGTTAAATTAAACACGCCTGTAAGCTTTAGTTGTGTTTAATAATAATAGAGAGGCCCAGTACCGAATAACTCGGCATTGGGCTTCTGGCCGGATTATACTGTCGAGGGACAAGAAGATGGTCCCATTGAAGTCGCTACTATAGCGGCTTTTTTATGTGTTCTTATCCCGCTCCCAGGGCTACGATAAGCTATCATTAGCATAGTTTTGCTTGTGTAACGGATAAAATGTTCTCTGTAATGATACAAAACTTAATTTGAAAACAAACATCGTAAAGGAAAATTTAGTCAAGGGTTGTTAGGTTCCCTGTGCTCATAAACACTAGTCGTCACATAATAATAACCTTAAACAAACATTACAGTTAGTTACTTTCGTCTGAATAATCACTATGTAAGTAACTTATATGGAAGCTCAGCTTCAGCATTTTGAGCTCTCCTGAAACGTGACTGGCTCGTTCGAGACGGTTGTGGCCGTTCAATATTGTGAGCTGTGTCAGTTGAATAGATCGAATAAGGAAAGGGAAACTTACAAATAACAATAAAGAAGAACAAGGGTATGAAGGATTTGAAGCAGCGGGCAGTTCTTGTTCAAACTTTTGGAAAAGAAAACCTGGCTGATTTATTAATTATTAGTGCTTATTTCTCAGATTAAAAAAAGGATAGGTGAAATAATGCAATATGAGTATGATGTGAAAAAATTCGGTGCAATTGGCGATGGTGTTTCTGATGATACGGACAAAATTCAAGCAGCACTGGAAGTAGCGCAGAAAAATAATGGAGGAATAGTTTTCTTTCCAATCGGTAGATACAAGGTAAGTTCTACAATTAATATTACCGGTTGTAATATTCAACTTGTGGGGAGTGGACACGGCTCAGTAATTTTCTTAGACAAAGAAAATGGTACTGTTATAAAGGTTGGACACTCTACTGATATGAATCAGACAATGCACAATAAAATAAAGAACCTTGTAATCGATAGAAGTGAAATCCCAGAATTTGATTCATGTGGTATTTGGATAGATAGAGCAAGGTATACTGACGTAGATGAAGTAACGATATACAATTCGGGATGCGGAATTTCGGTTGGCCCCAAAGGTGAAGATGGAATTCCAAACCAATTCACTAGTATTACAAATTCAAGGTTACTTCAGGGCACATTTCCTGATGCTGGTATAATTTTTTATTCAGGTGCTGATTACAAGGTTTCCAAGGTATTTATCGAACCAGGGAATCGGGGGATAGTTATGTCCGGAAAATCGAATGCTATAACAATAGATCAAACTTCAATAATTAATGGTGGTGCTTACCAATATGGGATCGTAAGTGAGGGGACTGGATTTGCTCGTTACGTTACAAATTGCATAATTGAGAACGCACTGCATCAACAAGTCTTTATTGGTGGGAGTTCTGAACGGTTTACACTAACTAATTCTTGGCTTGGTGCTGGTGATACTAATGGTGACACCCGCATCGGGATACAAATTGAACCTGGAGCTAAATCTATAACTATTTCAAATAACCGTATAGGTGATCAACGTAAAATGGGGATACTTTCCCGTGGTGACGACGTGATTATTCAGGGGAATACGTTAGAAGGAAATGTTAACGGTAACTACAATTGTGATAGTCTGCAGGTAGAGGGAGGGAAACATGTTATTATTTCCGGCAATAGGATTAGTAGTGTATCAGATCGTTTCGGAGCTGGACTTTATGATCATGAAAGTAACATATTGAATTACTTTATATTTACAAATAATGATACTTCCGAAACTGGAAACGGATATATAATTAGTGCTAGTGGAAAGCATAAAATAGATTCAAATAATCTATAAGTGTCATGGGACAAGAACATGGTCCCATTGAAGTCGCTATTTTAGCGGCTTTTTTATTTTATCGATCGGTACAAGTTCTTGTCCCAAGCGACAAGAACTTTCTGCTTATACTTTTACACAAAGTTAGGATTTTGTACATATGTATATAAGCACGAAAAACCGACCCTCATATTCCAGAGCCTATAAGTAGTATATATACAAACTTGTTCCTATTGCCGTAGCTTTATATGACACAAAAGTTCTTGTCCTCAGATTGGTACAAGAACTTTGTTCCTTAAAACAAAAAAGCCGCTATAATAGCGACTTTGAATGGAATAATGTTTTTGTCCCGCGACATCACAACAGCTTTTTTCGGCAACCTTCTTCGCTCCAGCTTTAACTACTTGCTTAGTAACAGCCTTTACAAACTATCATTCATATTTCTATCAATGAGAACTTCCCGATCCGTATTGCAGACCTTGTAGCCGTATCCCCATACTGTCCGAATGAACTCGTCCCCTTTAGGAGAATGAAAAAATAGCTTCTCCCGCAATCGCTTGATATGGGTATCCACCGTGCGATGATCATAAATCTTTTGGTGGGACGACTTCCACACTTCCTTAAGCAATTCCTCCCTTGAAAAGGCGGTCTCTTGATGCGTGACCAGAAAATAGAGCAGATCGTATTCTTTGGGCGTTAGATGAACTTCGTTGCGCTGCACCAGAACACGTCGAGCGGAAGGCTGGATTATAAGCTCAGAAATCAGAATTTCGCTGCCTGGGGGATTGTTGAATTCAAAAAAGGACGTTCCCTGCACCCGAGCCAGAATGCTTCGGATTCGCAGTACGACTTCTCTTGGGCTGAACGGTTTGACCACGTAATCGTCAGCTCCTGCCCTAAAGCCTTCGAGTCGATCTCTTTCTTCCGAACGCCCAGATAACATGACGATTGGAAGGCCATGATGGTAGTATTTTATATATTCGCAGATTTCTATGCCGCTCATGTCGGGAAGCAACCAATCCAACACCATGAGATCATAATTTCCACCATTGGCATAACAATTCCGGATGGCTTCTCCCCCACTATCTGCCTCTTCTACGATGAAGTTCTCTTTCTCTAAATATTTCTTGAGTAAACCACGGATTCGGGTTTCGTCGTCTACCAGCAAAATTCTTTTATGGTCATGGATCATCTCTCTCCACCTCCTCCTACCATTTGCAATTCGATCTGTTTCATTTCATAAAAATAGCCTTGCCGCTCCATCAATTCCGCATACGAACCCGTTTCTACGATCCTTCCTTGCTCTACGACTACAATCCAGTCCATTCGTTCCAGTCCGGTAAGCCGATGACAGATCAGCACTAGCGTATCTCCTGCTGCCTGTTCGTATAGATGTGTCATCACCCGTTGTTCTGTCACATAATCCAGGGAGGACGTTGGTTCATCCAATAGCCACACTCTTCCTTGACGGAGCATTACCCGAGCCAGAGCGATGCGCTGCTTCTCGCCGTCAGATAAGTTCTCCCCTTTTTCGTACACTACATCCGTTAACGACATCTTGGGCAATTGAACTTTGGCAAGCACGTCCAACAATTGATCGTCGGCATGTTCTCGACTATCATCGAGAAGCAAATTATCCCGAATCGTTCCCCGGAAAAAATGATTATGTTGCAATACAACATTTGCCATTTCCCAAATGCTCGTCTCATCCAATTCGTTCACCGAAACGCCGTTAAAGCGGACATCTCCAGCCAGTGGTGTACGAAGTTTTAGCATCAAATCAATTAGAGTTGACTTTCCCGACCCGCTCGCTCCGACAATCGCTGTTTTGGAACCCGCAGGAAAGTGTAGTGATAAATCTTTGAGCGCCGGCCTCCATTCCCCCTCATATTGAAACGTAACGTCGGATAGTTCAATCGAAACGGTATGATCTGTGGATACCGTTCCGCTTGGTTGTTGTGCTGGCGGCGAGGCAGAATCAAGCACCGTTTCTGTTAGGCGCTTGGCTGCATGCTCGCTATCCTGTTTATACGCTGGTAATGTAGCCATGGCCGCCGCTTCTTCAAATACCGTTAAGGAGGCCATCACCAGCATGGCCAAAAATACGCCGCCAAGCACTCCTTCCATAATCAAATAGGCGCCAAGTGCCAGTACTCCCCATGAAACCAGAAACGTAACAAAAGCATGCATGGATTGACCACGCAATAAGTGCCCAGCTGCACGTAGCTGCTCATTAGCTAATGCTGCAGAGACATGCTGGAGCTTCTGTTCGCGTTGAGCCATCTGTCCGTATACTTTCAAATCCCGGTATCCGTATAACACCTCGGTGACTTCCATTGACAGTTGTGCCCTTTGTTCACGGACGCGCCCCTGTGTTTTTCGCTGCCCTAACATGACTACCCCTGGCACAATCAGTGCGGTTGCCAGCATCCCAAGTAGGAACAAGCACGCAATCCAGATTGAAAATGAAGCAGTAAACAGCATCGTAGCCAAAAAAACCATGACCACAATCACCGGCGGATAAGCGACACGCAAAAAGTAATTTTGCAGACTTTCGACATCGCCAACTATTCGTGCAAGCAGATCCCCGCTCCGATTTTTATTCAGCACACCAGGTGTTAACGGGATCAACTTGGCGAAGAACGATGTACGCAAACGGCTTAGCATGGAGAATGTCGCCCGATGAGAATACAAGCGCTCACCGTAACGACTCGCCGCTCGAAGGAAACCTAGTAGTTTGACTAGCGAAGTAAGCACAATTAATGTATAAAGCGGCGGCGCAAAAACCGTTTGAGAAATCATGTATCCACTTGCGGAAAAAAGAGCCACACCCGCTATGCCGGCAACAAATCCTCCTAGAATGGAAAGAAGAATGTCTTTTCGCTCCTCAATCATACTTTTTGATAAAATAGTCAGCTCGCTCATGCTAATCCCCCTTTTCGTTGAACATCGATCATCTCGGCATATTGCGGCAATCGTTCAAGTAGTTCGGCATGAGATCCGAAATCTGCTAACGAACCATGCTCCATAAACAAAATAGTGTCAGCATGCTGAATCGTATATAATCGGTGAGCCACCGTTATCATCGTAGCCGTTTTTGCCAATGTGGTGATAGAGCTCTGCAACACACGCTCGGTGTGCAAATCAAGTCCCACGGTAGGTTCGTCAAACAAAATAATGGCGGATTGCTTCAGAAAAGCCCGTGCCAAGGCAAGCCGTTGCTTTTCCCCACCGGACAGCCCCCTACCTCCTTCACCTACACAGGTATCAAACCCCTGTTCCAATTGGGCGACAACCGCAGTAAGCCCTGCATTTTCCGCTGCTTGCTCGATTTCGGCCCTGGAAACATCTCGACCAGTGCCAATGGCGATATTTTCGGCGAAAGTTCCTGCAAATATATAAGGATGCTGCGTAATATAGCTCACATATCCAAACCAGGCAGACTCATCGTATGACATGAGCGAGCTTCCGTTCACGAAAATCGTGCCCGATGCCGGTTTCAGCAAACCGGCAATAAGATGTAGCAAGGTCGTTTTGCCTGAACCACTCTGTCCAACAATGGCGATATGTTCGCCCGGCCGGATCGAGATCCGTTCCGTTTGAAGTTCGAATGAATCGGCCCCATACTGAAAACGAACATGATCCAGTTCGATAGTTGGCGGCACGGGGAGCGGCTTTTCATGGGGCGCCCCGTACTTTTGCGACTGGGCTATTAGAGCCTGGTTACTGCTTCGAAATGTCCCGGTTTCTTTCTCTGTCTGAGTATTTCGTCCATCGCCCGATTCAGCAAACGTCTGCTCCACTTTTCGAACCGCACCCATGCTTGTTCTCCCGCTATGAAAAGCCGTACCCGTATTCTTCAGCAAGCTATAGAACTCCGGAACAAGTAACAATACTAGAAAAGCGGTTTGAAACGACAGTGCTTTGAACACAAGTAACTGAATGGCCAGTTCGAGAGCGACAACGCCGATACTTAGCATAACCATCGATTCCAGCATGAACGTATTGGTAAAAGCAATTTTTAAAATATCCATGGTAGCATCCCGATAACCTAGGCTGCTGCGCTCGATGGCCTGCTGTTGACGATGAGCCCGGCCAAATATTTTCAAACTAACCAGTCCTTGAAGAGAATCCAGAAAGGTACCGGAGAACTTAGCCAATTGCGCATATTTTTCTTCGGATTTTTTTTTTGTTCTTAGCCCCACCAGAATCATGAACAGCGGGATAAACGGAGCAGTGAACAGCATAATCCAGCCTGAATTGGGGTGTTGAATAAACGTAACGAATAAAATCAAAATCGGAATGATTGCTGCTTCCATCATGCGTGGCATGTACTGACTGAAATAACTGTCAGACTCATCTACTGCATCCAGCGCAACACTCACCTTTCCACCCGTCTGCCCGCGAAGGGTCGAAGGCATCGAAGCATGGGTCAAGTTCTGTAGCACGGCTGCTCGCATATTCGTCTTGGCAGTAGCGGCCATCCGTAACCCGATTTTTCCGTTTCCATACGACAACAACGTGCGCATAGCCATAATAGACAGCAGTATGCCGAGCAATATGGTAACGGATGAAATGGAAGCCTTCTCCACGAAAATCCGTTGCACCGCTTCGGCCAGCAATACGGCCTGACTCACGATAGCAACGCCAAGCGCAGTCGACATGACCGCAAGGAGAATGAGACGTTTTCGCTGTAGTGACATTTGCTGAGAAATCAGGCCTTGTTTCCTCTCCTTCAAATCATTCTCCTCCTTGATGTTAATGCATTCGAGGGTTACCCTCACATACACTATTGAAAAGTCTATTTTCGTTTGCCTTTCACATAATCCGCATCGAACAGGAAAAGTTTAAAAACCAGAATCAAAGACGGAACCAACAGACACATCCCACCGACAAATACAACAACGAGTGCAAAGCCCATCGATGGAGAAGTCACGCTGCTCTGAATCGTAATATATGGATCAAGGATATATGGATACTGACCAATTCCATAAGCGAAAAAGGCACAAAAAAATTGCAGCATCACGCAAATGAATGCCAATCCGTAGCGGCGTCCATTGTATAACAACCACATCGCGACCATAAAAAACGCAACCGAAAGCGCCAGCAGCCACCATAAATCCATCATATTTTGAAAATGTCTTTCATTGTGTTGACCCAAATAGATGAATGCGGTTAGTGCGACGATGATCGTCGGCGTACTCCAAAAGAGCGCATAAGTACGCATCAACTTTAGCGCAGCGTGATCTTCTGCTCGAGAAGCATAAAAGGCTAGGAACGAGCCGCTAATGAACAAAACGGATACGATAGCCAGCCCAACAATGCTCCAGGATAACGGATTGGTAAACAGCGCCCAATAATCCAAGGAAACCATCTCACCTTGCTGCAAAATAAAACCACCTTCAGACAGTGTCAGTGCCACTGACAACGAAGCAGGAATTAGTAAACCCGTGGCACCGTACAAAAACAAATATAGAATGTTATTTTTCGAACCATAATTTTCAAAAGCGTAGAACGAACCCCGAATGGCGAGCAAAACAACCGCAATGCTGCCGGGAACGATTAGCGCTGAGCCATAATAATAAGCCGTATCCGGAAAGAAACCGATAATTCCAATGTAAAAGAAAACAAAAAACACGTTAGTGATCTCCCATACCGGCGACAAATAGCGGGAAATCAGGCGATTGATCAGATGGTCCTGTTTCGTCAAACGTGCATAAAACGCAAAGAACCCTGCACCAAAATCAATCGAAGCTATAATTAAATATCCGTACAGAAACATCCAGAGCACCGAAATTCCAATTAACTCGTAACTCATTGTGCCTGCTCACCCTTTGCCGTTGTTTTGACGCCCACTTGCTGAATCAACCTTTCCATCTCGGTTTCTGCCGGATTATTGTTGAACAGTCGTCGAAGTACGAGAACACAAACGGTGCCTAGTACGATGTACAACAACAAGAAGAGGAAAAAAATAATTCTTACGCTTGGTGATGTCGTTGCCGCCTCTTCTACACGCATATAACCTCGGATGATCCACGGCTGCCTTCCGATTTCCGCGTAAAACCAGCCTAGCTCAACCCCTAAAAATGCCAGTGGCGCACTCAGAGCAATAATCCGGAGCAACCACTTGTTAACTTCATTGCGTTTTTTCCAGAATACAAACAGGAAATACAACACGGAGATGCCGAGCAACGCAAATCCGATTCCTGCCATCAAGTCAAACAAATAATGCACGAGGAGCGGGGGTTGTTCATCAAGCGGAAATTCATCTAGTCCTATTACTTCCGCATTGAAATCTCCAAAAGCCAGAAAACTGAGAAGTTTCGGCAAGTGAAGCGCCCCTATAATTTCATGCTCTGCATTAAGCCAGCCTAGCAGTATCAGATCCGCACCACTTTCGGTCTCGAAATGCCATTCTGCGGCAGCCAACTTCTCCGGCTGATGTTCGGCTAGAAATTTGGCGGATACATCTCCAGCTAACGTGTTGAGTAACCCAAACAACATCACAACAGCCATCATTAGCTTCAGAGCTTTTTTGTGGTAGCCAGATATACCCTTTCTAAGCATCGTAAAAGCTGCAATTCCTGCTAACAGGGCTGCACCAGTTAAATAGGCAGAGCTTAAAACGTGGAATACCTTGGAAAACGTAGCCGTATTCAGCATCGCTTGCACTGGGTCAACTGCCGTGAAAAGGCCTCCTTCCATTGTAAATCCCCCAGGCTGGTTCATGAATCCATTCACCGTTGTGATAAAGACAGCGGACATTCCTGCTCCGGCTACAATCGGAATCGTTAGCAGCCAATGAATGTACGGATTTTTGAAGCGATCCCACGTATACAAATAAATACCTAAGAAAATGGCTTCAAAAAAGAAGGCGAACACTTCCATAAATAACGGAAGTGCAATTACGTTCCCCGCGAGTTTCATAAAGTCAGGCCATACTAAGGCCAGTTGCAGCGAAATTGCCGTCCCCGTCACCACACCAACCGCAACGGATATGACAAACCCTCTCGACCACCTCTTTGCCATCAAGATATAGTGGTGATCTTTCTTCCGAATGCCGACAAACTCGGCAATAGCGATCATAAGTGGCACACCGACGCCAAGCGTCGCGAATATTACGTGAAACCCAAGTGTCATTCCTGTCACCAGCTTGCTCCACAGTACCGTGTCAATGCTCATCTCTTTCCAGCCTCCTTTCAAAATCCGTCTAATTATTGTCGTAAGATGTTACTGATTTTCTAGGACACTTGCCCTAATTGCATTCGATATCAGGTTTGACCAATCAATGAGCTCGTTGCATTGCATTCGTGGAGCAATTTCCTTTTCGCACCCCAAAAAAGAGAAATATTTCACAAAGTAATTGGTGAAAGTGACAACCGCTCAGTGAAATTCACGACCGATCAGTTGGAAATGCGATTCAAGTAACTGCAAAACCTAATATTTAAAATTATTATATCTTTGCCTTTTAACAATTCAATCACGGTCACGTCTTCGCCCCTAAACGTTCAAGAAAGGATCAATTCTTTATGACATCTGGGTGAATATCTCAAAAACCACCTGATAGAGCTATTGATTGAACTTGTTATACGTGATGATCCACTCATCTCTATTGGTTTGACCCCAGAATTGTGATAATAGATTCCTCAAGCACTATAAATGCGACTTTTGGGCTCTATATATACAGATTTAAGAGCATGAAATTAACCATTATAATCTTGAATGTACAGAACCACAGTCACCACTCGAACTTACTAAACACCTGAAGCCCGTTGTAGGTTATCATGTCTCGAGTAAAAAGAAATGATCTTACATGGAGAGACTCCAAACATAATGGTTGATCCATCGAATCATAGTTGTCCATAAATGGAGACCCCCCTTTGTCTTCCTGTTGATGAACTTCCCTTGGCACAACGATACTTTAACTTGATATTAAAAAAAAAGAGAGCAAGGCTAATGTTAGCCTAGCTTTCTATTTGCTCCAGCTTGACGCAAATGATCCCTTATCTTGAGCGAATTTACATCAATTTACGAAAGAAGTCCCCTGCAGCATAAAAATACCTAGCAATTGATAATCCTTTGTCATTGGACTCAAGAATCTATTCCGTTTCCAGTTCGATATGAACACCCTTATGACAGTCGCCATCATCGGTGCTGCGGCAATCGGAGAATGGGGCGAAGGTGCGACTGTTGTTATATTGTTTGCAATTAGTGAAGCTTTGGAACGTTACTCCATGGAAAAAGCACGTCAATCCATTCGCTCCCTAATGGATATTGCACCGAAGGAAGCTCTGGTCCGTCGTGGTACCGAAGAGATCACTGTCAGCGTGGATGATATCCAGGTTGGTAATATTATGATCGTGAAGCAAGGTCAAACACTTGAAATGGATGGTATAGTGATTAATGGAAGCTCCACAATTAACCAAGCAGCAATTACTGGCGAATCGGTTCCTGTAATGAAAACCACTGATGATGAGGTTTTTGCAGGCACATTAAATGAAGAAGGATTACTTGAAGTCAAAGTAACGAAGCGTGTCGAAGATACCACGATATCCAAAATTATTCACCTTGTTGAAGAAGCGCAAGCTGAACGTGCGCCATCACAAGCATTCGTAGATCGGTTTGCAAAATATTACACGCATGCAATAATGATTTTGGCGTTAGGGATTGCGGTAGTCCCTCCGTTATTAATAGGAGCTGATTGGGGAGATTGGATTTACAGAGGATTAGCTGTACTTGTTGTGGGCTGCCCTTGTGCATTAGTGATTTCGACTCCTATTTCAATTGTTACAGCCATTGGTAACGCCGCCAAAATGGTGTTCTTATTAAAGGCGGTATTCATCTTGAAGAAGCTGGTAGGTTAACTGCTATTGCTTTTGATAAAACGGGTACACTAACGAAGGGTTTTCCAGAAGTGACTGACATTGAAACCTTCGATGACAATGACGACAAGCGATTGCTCGCTATTGCAGCAGTTTCGAAAAGGGTTCGCAACACCCGCTTGCTTCCGCAATTCTACGTAAAGCTGAAAACCTTGGAGCTGACTTATCTCTAACCGTTGATGAATTTCAATCGATAACCGGGAAAGGCGTTAAGGCCAAAGTGGATGGACGATTGTATTATGTAGGTAGTCCAAAACTTTTTGAGGAACTTCATTCCAATATGAAAGCTGAAACAAAGCAGCGTATCGAGGGCTTACAAAAACAAGGAAAAACAGTAATGGTTTTAGGAACGGAACAACAAGTGCTTGCCTTAATTGCCGTGGCTGACGAAGTACGCGAATCCAGTAAAGAGGTTATTGTACAATTGCATGCTATGGGTATCAAGAAAACGATTATGCTTACGGGCGATAATCAAGCAACTGCAGCCGCGATCGGGCAGCGTCTGGATGTGACAGATATTAAAGCCGACCTTATGTCGCAATGATTGGAGATGAATATATCCTTTCCATTTTCGAAGATATATGTCCTATGGTGGATACATATTGTTTCTGCTTGTCAATGCACATCCCTTTGACTCTATTTGATATTAAACTCAATGAGAAAAACCTTCCATTATTTTAGTTAAGGAAGGTTAGTTTATATCACCAAGGTATGAGAATATATAATCTAAGGTTAGTGCAGAAGGTGCTTACAGGTAGGACAGACTTATCAGCAAATTTCCTTCACTGCGAATATATTCTCTAATATATTCTATCGACTAACTACATATCTCCCCTATCTACACACAGTAAATGATGAGCATCCATCCGAGTAAAAGAACAAACAAGACGGATTGGAACAAACTTTTAGGTTTAAACAACGGAACGGCAAGCGGAACATAAGGATCAATTATTTGTTGTATCCGATAGTTAATAGCGGTGTGTGCAAAGAAGACCCCGCCATACATGTGATGCATTTTTTGATTCGCCATTTTAAACAAGATTTCACCAATGGGTGCAGGGCTTCGCATTTGTTCAATAGCATATCGGTCTGCATTCAATTCCATCTGAATTTCAATATATTGAAGCAAATCGCGGATGATTGGCAAGAACCACCCAGCTTTTGCTGCCAGTTTCAAAAGTAAGGTTCCTAGTGGATGTCGACGGTAACAATGATAATATTCATGCAAAAGGATTGCTTCCAGTTCTCTTTTGTTACATTGCGCTATCATTTTATCTGACAATATAATTTGTGTACGTACAATCCCCCATGACATTGCAATCAGCCCCGGGTGAGAAATAACGCGTACTTTGATTCGATTCTTTTCAAATTTAGCAAACAGTTGTTGGTAAGGGTCCGTTAATAGTTGTAGTTCTTGATGGTCAAATTGCAATCTCATCATACGATGAATCCAAGCTTGTTTTATAATGTGATAACCTAAAATGATAAGGGAGATAAGAACGATAACTGAAAACAGTTTCTCTCCTGCGAGCTGATTAGTTACAGCATCTTCGATCAAAGCATTGAATTGCGTAGCCATATCGCTTTTTTTGGGCAAATCTCTAAGTTGATGGTATACCTCATATATAATCTGCACCAATCCAACACTAACAATAGACAAACACAACCACAAGGCTCTACGCGGATGATTGATCCATTTGAAAAGCTCACTCATCATCTCGCCTCAAATCGTTGAGTTTCCTTTCAAGCTGTTTCAACAACTCTGGATCTGCCTGATCCAAGTTACTAATCAGATTTTGGACCATAAATGAACCGAAGTCAGCAAATAACCCATCTGTCACGGCTTGGGTCTGCTCTGAAATAAATTCATCCTTCGATTGAGGAGCTTCGAATAAAGTAAGACGGGTACGCCCTTGCCCAGTAGAATGTCTAAGCAGCATTCCCTTTTCGTGTAGCCGAGACATTACGGTCATGACCGCATTCAGAGAAATTGGCTCCTGTTTATCAACCAAATCATGCACTTCTTTAATGGTCATACGTCCACGCGCCCAGATCACTTCCATGATTTTGGCTTCAAGCGAACCCAAAAACCGATGAATACCTTCCTCATCCAGATGTACTTTTTTTATTTTCATATATGTAACCTCCTCAGGAACTATTCCTTGAAAACGAATGCCGGTATATGTTCCCATTATACTCTGTATAGTTTAACGATTTTTAAAGCATAAGCCAACCTGAAACGTTTAGGAGTGTTTCACCAATGCTGTTTGGTTAGATAGATGATAATTCTCTAACTAATCAATTTCAGCATAAAGAACTACAACGTGTAGTTCTTTATGCATGCTTGTCTTTACGGTTACTAACCTATTCGGTCCAAATGAGCATCAAAGATACTGAAGAACAAAACATGAGCCACTCCTTAGATCCTAATGAATTTCTTCAGTCATCTTATTGGAATTATACAATGATGTGACCCTTCTTGCCATTACGTACCTCTCTTTATAATATTTCTCGTTTAACCCGCTGATCGTAACCCCTTTGCTGCTGGAAGAGTGAGCGAAAGAATCGTTTCCTATATAGATTCCCGCATGAGATATACCGCGGCCGCTCGTATTGAAAAATACCAAATCACCCGTTCTTAAATCTTCCATCTCGACAGCTGCCCCTGACTTTGCTTGCATTTGGGAAGTACGAGGCAAATTTATATTGTATTTATCCATGATATACAGAATGAAACCTGAGCAATCAAATCCTGAAGTGCTTGTCCCACCCATAAGATAAGGCGTTCCAATCACTTTATTGACCTGAGTTTCAATTCGCACCTCGTTAGCTGATGCTGATCCTGCATAATTGGATAACATAAGCATGGCGCCAAGGGCAATGGTAAGCGATTTTTTCAAAATCTAGCTCCTCCTTTGAATTTTTCATGTTCATTATAGAATGCCAAAAGATTAAAAAAATGTAACCCTACACACTGTAGTACATTAGCGCACAAGTTGTCAAATACTGTTGGTAATGTAGGGAATGACTCCGATATTTGAGTACAGGTTCAATTTATCCTAAACCAAGCTCAGTTTTGTATCATGAAATAGCATTCATGAGTCCTACAAAAGACACGACTGTAAATGAAACGCCACAGATCAGTGCAACATATGGATTTTTATTTCGTTTTAACATCAGGTACATAATCAGGATGCTGCCCAAAGCCAGAATATATAAAAACACATTTATAGGATCAATTGTGAATTGAACGGGATAATCGATCACTCTGCCTTGATTAAACCAATCGTACAATCCGGATGCAGATAGTTTCATCGTATCTGAATTAAGCTCATGAGGTGCCGGCTGTTGATTTAAAAAGCCTGTTGCCACATAGATCAACAAAATAAGGATAGCTTCAACGGTTAACCATGCACTGGGATTGAAATCACCCCTCCTGAGTTTGCGTTTGATTATAAATCCATTAAAGAAAGCGATCACGAACATTGGAATAATCAATAGATGTTTCAACAACAAGGATTGCCCATACGAAGTGACCCAGGAATTTACATAATCCGGATCATTTCTGAAGTTCAGAAGCAGTCCTGAAAGAAGAATGATGATCATGGCTACAACTGCAAATGGATGATACCAGGATAAGAAAGACTTCCAATTCTCTGTTTTATTCGGCATATACCTTCCTGCGACACTCAATATCCCTGCCCATATTGTAACGAAAATCAGGTGAATGAAATGTGTCCAAAATCCTGGCAACCCAAAGTAGGAAGATGAATGGCTGGACCAAGATAACGTTGCTACGATTCCGATAGCAAAGAGCAAGAGGCCGCCCGAATGCAGTCGAGTCAATCGATGATTCAAGAGTACCATGGTCATGGAAAGAGCCGAGAGCATTAACGTCCACATGTAAGCTTTTCCTTCTGCAAAAGACAACATGACACTTCTAAATATGATATATAAATTGGTATCGTTCGAGAAAAATACGATAATACGAAGAATCGGTAAAAATGAAAAGACAGCAATACCTGTTATGGCCAGAATTATGATAGATCGAGGTATTCGAATGGTCTGGTGGAAATGCGGAAGGATCAATCCGCCAAACAAAATGGCCAAACAACTGTAAAGAACGGGTTCTCCGAGCCAATACCAGGTCATGGTTTTCTCCGCTTCATGGCTCGCAGGATTCCCCAAATAGTGATGAACAGAGCTGCAATACCGACGATATAATATATCCATGTGAAGTCATTCTTTTGTGGGCTGTCTGCTAGAGGTTCGGACTGTTCCACAGTTGGTGCTGCCTCGGGGACGGCTTCCTGATTTTGTGGATCCGTGGTCTCCTCGTCCGGTTCAGAATTTGAAGGTTTCACAGGGAGATTGACGCTGAATCGGTATTCCCCTTCAATTGGATGACCGTCTTTCCCTACAATTTTCCATCGAATCGTGTACTTGCCGTTTGCAAGTACGAGTGAATCGTTTAATTCCCGAACCATGCTTCTGTCCTCAATTTGAGTTTTTTCCAGTAAGACTTCTTTGTTGTTCTCGTCCATTAATATAAAAGTGCTCAGAATTTCAATATCTGTGTTGAATTGCAACGTAATTTCATGCAGTTGCGTGGTTACTACCTCACCATCTTGTGGCGAAGAATGTTCAAGTTTAGTGTGCGCGGACAGATTCGACGGAAAAGTCAGGACAATAATGCAAGCCAGAATCAGAGTTAACAACACTTGTTTACGAATGTTCATAGGGTTGATGGATCCTCCCTTTCAGTTTTAAAATGTGGAATGTTTAATTGGGAGCATATTGTCTGGAAAAATGAAATCCGCCACCCGCATAATAATGGCCAAATAATTTATATTCCTTGTCAGGCAATTGATCCGTCTCGGCAGAATATACTCCATTTCCTTCGTATTTTGCTTGAAGCCATATGTCGTTCTTATTGCTGGGGGCCTTAATCTCAAACATCACCCATGAACCATCACTAATGACCGATTCATCCAGTGATGCCTCAATACGAGATTCGTTCTGTAATTCACGCTCAATGGATAATTTCATATCAGAAATCCCGCCTGTTCCTGCGATGGGCGTGCTACAAGCTGTTAAAGCGAGTATCAATGTAAGCATAAACATGCCTATAGCGGATTTTTTCATCGACATCCCCCACCATTCCAATGAATCCTTTTCTTCATTTCGATCTCTTTCTCCTTCTGTTTTCTACATTCCTTGAAAAATACACTTATTGAACATTCCGTTTCCAGACTAACATATGAACATATGTTCATTCAATGAGGTAATTTCAACAAAATCCCGAACATTAATACGGGAACAACGAGAAAAATCACAAATCCAACGAAATATTCCAAAATCCCTCCCTCAAGATTGTTTTTTCTTGTTCGATCTTCACGTACTTGTGTTGTTGACAAATGCCTACCTCGATAATATATTGATTAGGGAAATAAATTTTCCCTAGGGAAACAAACTAGCACTAGGGAATGTTTTTTATATAAAGGAAATATAGTTTGCTATAGGCGAGAGTTAATGAAGGGGTGAAGAGCAATGATACAGATCAGTCAGCTTAATGTGGATTACTTCGGTAATCCGGCACTTCAAAATGTAGATATGGATATCCCGCTGGGATTTACAATAGGCATAATTGGACCTAATGGTGCGGGGAAATCGACGTTCATCAAGTCTTTGCTTGGTGTTATAAAAAAACGTACGGGGAATGTTCTCGTCAATGGTACGGCGATTGCGCAAGCGAAAAAAAACATCGCATACGTACCTCAAAAAAGCGAAGTGGATCTAACCTTTCCCATTACAGTACGGGATACCGTTCTGACTGGAACGTATCCCAAATTGAAACTTTTCCGCAGTCCGGGAAAAAAGGAAAAAGCATATGTAGATCACTGCATGGATCTGGTGGATATCACAGAATTAGCGAATAAACAAATCAGCAACCTATCCGGAGGGCAGCTTCAGCGGGTATTCATTGCAAGAGCACTCGCACAACAGGCAGATATTTTCTTCCTCGATGAACCATTTGTAGGCATTGATCTTGTTAGCGAGAAAATCATTGTGAATCTTCTGAAAGAACTCCGGGAGCAAGGGAAGACCATATTGATCGTTCACCATGACTTGCATGAGGTTGAAGAGTATTTTGACAAGGTCATTATTCTCAACAAGAAACTGATTGCTTTTGGAGACGTGTCCAGTACCTTTACTACAGAGAACATACAAGCCGCATACGGCTCTTCTCTGGGAAATATTCAAATTAAAGGGTTGGGAGATGCTCAGAATGATTGATCTGTTGTCGACATGGCTCGATATCCCGGTATATGCATTGAACGCAGGACTATCTGCAATTATTTTGGGAATCGTTTCGGGGGTGCTCGGCAGTTTCATCGTGCTTCGAAAAATATCCCTGATGGGAGATGCGCTGTCACACGCTGTCTTGCCGGGAGTTGCCATATCTTATATTTTAGGCATTAACATGCTGGTTGGCGCTTCATTGTTTGGACTGCTTGCAGCGATTCTCATTCAATTCATTACCAACCGCAGCACGATTAAGAGCGATACGTCCATCGGTATTATTTTGAGTTCGTTCTTCGCATTGGGGATCGTTCTCATCACGTTTGCCAAGAGTGGTCTGGATTTGACCCATATTCTATTCGGCAACATTTTGGCTGTTCCGCAATCGGAATTAACGCAGTCCTTCATTATTATGCTGGTCGTTATTGGTGTTGTATCACTGTTTTACAAGGAACTGTTGATCAGTTCTTTTGACCCGATCGTCTCCAAAGCCAATGGATTGAATATCAACTTCTATCATTACTTGCTGATGCTCCTGCTTTCGGTCGTCACGGTCTCCTTCCTGTCTCAGGTAGGCATTGTGTTAGTCATCGCGATGCTGGTCATACCGGCGGCGACTTCCTATCTGTGGACCAATAAATTGCTTCATATGATCGTGTTCGCTTCAATATACGGAGCGTTATCCGGAGTGATCGGTGTAATACTTAGTTTTGAATTCAATCTTCCGACGAGTGCAACGATTGTCCTGGTTGGAGTAACCGGCTTTGCGGTTTCGTTTATTCTAACCCCCAAAAACAACTTTTTTAAGAAGGGAGTAAGGACACAATGAAAAAACAAGTAATCAGCATTCTTATTGTCCTCATGTTCATTTTGTCCGCATGCTCTGAAACAAAGTCCAATAGCACGGAGGCTTCGACTACACCAGATGAAAAACTAAAGATTGTAGCAACGTATTCCGTTATTGCGGATATGGTGGAAAATATCGTAGGTGACAAAGGGGAAGTATACAGCATGGTTCCGATTGGAACAGATCCTCACATGTATGACCCTTTACCACAAGATACGAAAAAAATATCGGAGGCCGATCTGGTGTTTTATAACGGACTTAATCTCGAGACCGGGAAAGGCTGGTTCCAGGATCTTCTGAAGGTTACGAATAAAACGGACGCTGCGTTCGTAGTGTCAGAAGAAGTAACGCCGATGTATCTTAGCGAAGAAGGAAAAGAAACGCAGGAAGATCCTCATGCCTGGCTCGACATTCAAAACGGGATCAAGTATGTGGATGTCATTACGAAACGGATCATTGAGAAAGATCCGGACAACGAGCAATATTACTTGGACAACCATGCTACCTATGTTGCCAAATTAGAGGAAGCCGATCAGTACGCCAAGGATCTAATTGCCAAAGTTCCCGCAGAGAAGCGGATTTTGGTAACCAGCGAGGGTGCATTCAAGTATTTTTCCAAGGCTTACGGTTTTGAGGCCGCGTATATTTGGGAAATTAATACGGATAACCAAGGCACTCCTGAACAGATGAACGGCATCATCGACATTATTAGAACCAACCAAATTCCAGCGCTGTTTGTTGAAACCAGCGTCAATCCGAAGACGATGAAAACCGTCTCTAATGAAACAGGGGTCCCTATTCACTCGAACATATTTACAGATTCCCTTGCCAAAAAAGGTGAAGATGGCGACACGTACATTACCATGGTCAAATGGAATATTGACAAAGTCACGGATGGTTTGTCGCAATAATGAAAAAAACGGGCCACCTTGCGGTGACTCGTTTTTTTCATGTTTCTCCGTTTTCATGCGAATTGTTGTACGCGAGTAGTCTTAGGGCATTGAAGACGACCAATAACGTTGATCCTTCATGAATCAGCACTGCGACGCCAATACCGGCAAAACCGAAAATCGTGGCCGGAATCAAGAAAGCCGTGACCCCCAGGCTTACCCATAGATTCTGCTTGATAATCCCTTTGCTTTTACGGCTTAATCCGATGGCAAATGGCAAAGCCGTCAATTGATCAGTCATCAGTGCGATATCTGCCGTTTCCAGAGCAACATCAGATCCTGCCGCCCCCATCGCAATCCCCACTGTACTCTTTGCCAGAGCGGGTGCATCGTTGACTCCATCTCCCACCATGGCCACCTTGTTTTCCTGCGCCATTAATTCTTCGATGGCCTTCACCTTGTCCTCAGGCAATAGATCGCCCCATGCATCGGTTAACCCAATCTGCTTGGCAACCGATGTTGCCACATTCTGGTTGTCACCCGTAATCATGGTGATCCGCCGAATCCCTACTTGTTTTAGCAGTAAGATCACATCTGCAGCTTCATCTTTTGGCACATCCATTAAACCAATGATGCCAAGAAAAGTGTCTCCTTTTCTAACAATCATCGTCGTATTCCCCTTAGACTCAAGTTCCGTGGCTTTGGACCGCAAATCCTCAGGTATTTTAACAGATAGTTCGGTTTCAAATAAACTTCGATTGCCGATATAGACCTGTTCACCTTCCCACATTGCAATAACGCCCTTGCCTGTTACGGATTGTAAATCCGATGCTTCGCTTCCTTTTCGCTCTCCGAGTCGCTCCTTGACTCCGTTGACAACTGCCGCAGCCAGTGGATGATCACTTAGTGCTTCAACATCAGCAGCAATGCCCATCAGGTGATCAGACGTTACGCTTCCATAGGGGAATATTTCAGTAAGTTTGGGTTTGCCCTCGGTTAAAGTCCCTGTTTTGTCAAAGGCTATTGCTGTGAGTCCCCCTAAATCTTCCAACGGAGCTCCGCCTTTTACCAGCACTCCCCCTCTCGCCGCTCTTGCAATACCGCTTAAAACAGCGCTAGGAGTGGATATGGCCAGCGCGCAAGGACTTGCGGCAACCAACACGGCCATGGCTCGATAAAAGCTATCTGAGAATGGTTCTTCAATAACCAAAAAGGCTAAAAGAAGCAATGCTACCAACACCAACACACTGGGAACAAAAATCTTCTCAAACTTGTCCGTAAATTGTTGGGTAGGAGACTTTTGGGATTCGGATTCATTAACGAGTTGTACCAGCTTGGCTAAGGTAGAATCGCTCTCTTCTCTGACGACTTGAATTTCCAATCCGCCAGTTCCGTTAATGGTCCCTGCATAAACCCTATTCTCAGGAGGAATTTTGTTGAAAATCACGTTTGTAGGGAGATTTTCGATCCAGGGTTGTTTATCTACGGGAATGCTCTCACCTGTGATGGAGGATTGGTTCACGCTACTGGAACCTTTAATCACAATGCCATCTGCCGCTATATGGCTATTAGGCTTCACGATGATCACATCGTTTACACGAAGTTCTTCGACAGAAATGTCGATTTGGAGATCACCACGTCGGACAATCGCGGTTTTAGGCGCGAGTTTCGTTAATGCTTCTATGGACTTCCTGGCTTTTCCAATTGCGAAGTGCTCTAGGGAATGTCCCAAACTAAATAAAAATAAAAGTAGAGCTCCTTCTGCCCATTCCCCCAAAAGAGCAGCCCCAAGGGCAGCCAAAATCATCAGCGAATCAATCTCGAAACGGCCGCGCCTCATGGATCCTATAGCTTCTTTCGTGGTGAAGTATCCACCGAAAATGTAGGCCAACACATAACTCACCAAACTGGTCCAATCAGGGATCCTTTCGGAAAAATGCAGTAGAAAACCGATTCCCAAGAATAATCCGCATAACAGTGAAGCGATCAGTTCCGTGTGTTGACCGAAAAAGCCCCCATGTTCATGGGCATGCTCATCTGAATTCGGGGGATTAGCTGGTTTGGTTGAATTTTGCAATGTTAAAGCCTCCTATACTACACGAAAATTGTTGTTTGGTTATAGATTTTCGAACCTATACTATTACTGGTACAGATCCTCCTTTTACGCGCCTCTATAATTAGGTATAGCTTAGGGATATGGGTTAGATGTTTATTTGTAGCACTTACCATGTATTTTATCCAATAATTACATCGTTATGTATCATCTCAAATTAACAAACTATCTTCTGAGACAGTTAAATCAAAGTTGTTTCCTCAGACCTTAAGTTTATGAACATGTTATATTTGTCAGGAGCTACAGAAATATGACAAAACACTTCTCTTGTAAAAATTAGTTTAGATCGTCCTAATAAACACAATATGCAGGATTTTGTTCATAGAACAATATCCTGCATATTTTAATTCAGTTAAAATAATCAGTGATGTTCATGAAGAGCCCAGTGAGGTCCTTCATAATGTTCGTGATTTTCATGCCGATCAAAATGACCTGGGATTGAAATCCAATGGTAACCATGTGGAATATGTCCTTGAGGTGGTTCTCCTGAGATTGTCTCCAAGTTCCCTTCATAATAACCAGTATGGGCTTCTTCATGTTTTCCTAAGTCATAGTGTCCATTGTGAAGTTTCACTTCATAATGTTCTGGGATAGAAATTTCCTGCATGTAGTATCATCCTTTCTGAAATGGGATCGAAGGTATTCTAACCATGTCTGAATTAATAAATTCAAGGTTATAAATGTAAAAGTACTTGGTGTTAGTCTGCTGAATGTACTTCCTTCAAGGAAACATTATTTTATAATGTAACCATAACCCCAGAGCGTATTAATAAGCTCTTCTTGTTCAGGAGATAATTTTCCTCTCAGTCGCTTGATGTGAGTGTCCACTGTTCGTGAATCCCTTACGTCTATCTTTTTATCGCCCCAAACTTCATTTAATAATTCTTCCCGTGTGTATGCTCTTCCACGGTTCAAAGATAAAAAATAAAGCAATCCATATTCCATTGGGGATAAATAAATGGTTCGACCTTCATAAGTTACTTTACGGAATTCAGGAGAAATTTGGAGTTTACCAATCTCAATGCAAGATTTCTGTATTCCTTCATGTTCAAAGGAATTTTTGAATCTTCCCAATATATTTTTAACACGTAGTATTACTTCACGGATGCTGCATGGCTTTTTCACATAATCGTCAACTCCAACTTGAAATGCCTTTATAATTTCATGTTCATTCGGTTGTGAGCTTAAAACAATAATCGGAATGTTCCCTCTATATCGAAATAGTCTACATAGTTCTATCCCACAAATGTCTGGTAGTAATGAATCCAAGATTATGAGTTCGTAATGATGCATCTGAAATTTACTTAATGCTTGTAAGCCTTCTTCTGCCTCATCAACCACATAATTCTCTTCTTCTAAGACAATGCGTAGCTTTTCTCTAATGCGCCAATTTTGATCTATAATTAGTATTTGTTTTTGTTTTAAACTTCTGTTTAACAATATTTCACCTCTCTCTAGTCCTTCTTATTCATTAGATAAAATTAATGAGTAAAATCATATTCATTTTGAAGCAAGCAAATTCAATTACAAATTAAAAAATGAGGATCATACATCCATAATCCTCAATAAAGTTATCCTACTGATATATATTATAAAAAAAGGAACTACGAATTGTAGTACTTTTTATCATGTGTCATTCTTTATTCAAAATTCGGTCATATTTTCATCAATTTTCAGTTATACTACCTATTTCTATGATCAAAAAAAGGACGTCAATCCTACCAAGGAAAAGGCGTCCTTTTAATTTATATTTCCACTTTTATAGCTCAATACAAGGGAATCGATCTTTCATTTTAAACTCCCATTGCATTTAGTACTGTGAGTAAACAACCCAACGTAAGCATTAATCACTTCCCACTGTCAACAACGAATGTTCCTAATAACAAGAAGATACCTTTAACAGAGAAAGCGAAAAAGCAATTGTACACACTTTATTGAATGTATCTTCACAAGTAACTTAACGGATTCTGTGGATTTCCATTCACACGTACTTCAAAATGCAAGTGAGGACCAGTTGAATTGCCTGTCGAGCCCACTTCTGCAATGTTTTGACCACGTGTTACAGACTCTCCTTCTTTAACAAGAATACCGTTTTCTCTGATATGAGGATAGAGTGTCCACAGTCCATCACCGTGATCAACAATAACCGTGTTCCCATATCCGCCGTACCATTCTGCCATAATGACAACACCATCTTCTGCTGCATAAATACTAGTACCCTGAGGGGCGGCGAAATCTGTGCCATTATGCATCTTCCCTACTTCGCCTGTTATGGGGTGAACACGTGGACCAAAATTGGAGGAAATATAAGCGCCTTTAATCGGCATACCAAACACTCCCTTCCCGCCAGGATAACTATTCTTGCTGGGTGTATTGTTAGAGCTCGAAATCTTTTGTAACGCATTTTTTCTTTCTGCTTCTTTCGCAGCCGCTTTCGCCTTTGCCGCTTTTGCTGCCTGTTCTTCTTTCATCTCGTTCTTTTCCTGGATTAAAGCAGAACGTTTTAACGCTATTTCAACTAACATACGATCCTGCCTATCACTTAGTTCACTTTGTGTCTCAATCTCCTTCTTGTATCCAGCAATAAGTTTTTGCTTTTCTTGCTCCTTTCTGGCTAACTCCCCTTTACGAGCCTTTTTCTCAGCGTAAAGTCGTTTATGCTCCAAGTATTGTTCATCAAGCTGTTGTTTCTTCACTACAACGAGCTGTTTATCCTTTTTGTGCTCGGCTAAAAGACTTTGATCCTGATTTGCAATCATTTTTAAAGAATCCATTCTCTTAAGAAAATCAGTGAAGCTTGTCGATGACAACAACACATCTAAATAAGAAACTGAACCATCCGTATACATAAATCGCACTCTGGATTCAAGTAAACTCTCACGAGCAGAAATTCGCTCTTCTGCAACTTGTAATTCTATCTTTGTAGTGCGCAAGTTCTCTTCAGTTGTTTCGATATTGTAAGAAACCTTAGCAAGCTCATTGCTTACGTAATTTATTTGATCCATTACGCTCTTCAAGTAAGATTCTTGCTTTTGCATGTAATATGCGGCTTCCTTCTTTTTCTTATCAGCTTTTTCCTGTGCTGATTTTGCCGATTTAGACTGTTGTTCGAGCTCTTTTAGATCATTTTCAATATCACTAATACTTGAAACAGCAGACTATAATCAGGACTGAGAACAGTAGCAGTAATACAGCTTATTATTAGAGCTGTTGCTAGCTTTTTCACTAATCATCTACCTTCCTATACACTAGTTGTAAGGTCAAGCTTCTGCTTTATTAGTCATATAAATCGCTATAAAGCTATTAAACCTTAAAAAATCACCAATTCTTTACAACTGAGATTGATCAAATTATTAAAATTTTGTTACCCTACACAATGTAGTTTATTTGACGTTACCTTGTCAACTCCTTCAATCGACGAAAAACGATAGGTTTTGCATAGCTTTTCTCCTGTACGGCCAGGGTTATGCTGATATACTTGCGCCAAAAAGCCGATTCCTGAAAGAATCGGCTTTTTAAAGTTACAGTTGTTTGAGTCAAAAGTAACAAGTCGTTCATATTTACAAGTTCAACGCTTCATTTATATCACAAGAGGCTACTTCGTTCTCCACTTGTGCATAAACATCATCCATGACTTGCAACAGGTTCCTGATCTGTTCATTCCTTAAGGAATAATAGATGTATTTTCCTTCCTGTCTGCTTACGATAATGCCGCATCCTTTTAAACAGGCGAGATGCTGCGAGATGTTGGATTGGTTGCCTCCAAGCTCTTCTACAATTTGAGAAACCGTTTTTTCTTCCTGATTTATGGAATCCAGGATCAGCAACCTCGTTTTGTCGCTGAAACCTCTCAGAAATTTGGCTTTTACCTCACAGCCGTTCGTATTCAAATTTATCCCCCCAAGCCTAACACTAATGATGCTAATTTAAATTTAGCATGTAGCCATAGAAGATTCAATTCAACCGTTGTGCTTCATCGGCTTATTTGTTAACAACAGAAAAATGGTGATTAGGCCAAATGCAACAAACGCCATGAACGGAATAGTTATAAATCCGAGCCAGTCAACATGGGTAGTCGAGCACGGTATTCCTTGTTTACAAGGAGCTACACTTTCAAAGTTAGGTAACTTTTGTTTCATATAATGAAAAGCAGACACAAGCATCCCAAGAATCGTTAGCGGAAGAACATATTTTTTGATAGACTTTTCATTGAAATAACTTGCAATCCCTAAACTAATGCATAATGGGTACATCAGAATGCGTTGAAACCAGCACAGTTCACAGGGAACAAATCCTCTAACCTCACTGAAGTACAGACTTCCGAAAGTTGCTACTAAAGCTACAATCCAAGCATAAAACAATGTGTATTGTTTGAAAACCACACCCATGTTCCTTTCCGGTTCAATTTCGTTCTTGTTCAATCGCTTCAACAATGCTTTTATAATCGAATGGATTACCAATCAAGATGTGATTGACCATAATAGAAGGGGTCTGTTTGATATTATGTTGTGTAACCAATTGATTGTCCTTTTCGATTTCATTTCGGACCTCAGTGCTACTGATTTTTAACTGCAATTCTGCCAAGTCAATTTGCGGGAAGGATTGACTGACGAGATCAGATATCCTCCCTTCAGTCAACCAAAGCGCATCATGATCCGACACAGGCTGGGCTTCAAACAACAACTCGTGGAATTCCCAAAAGGCTTTTGGCTCCATTTGAAATATAGCTTCGCCTGTGGATGATCCCAATAAGGATTCTTCACCATGAAAAAGGGTATTCACGAATGAAAACTTCACTTTGCCCGTGTCAACGTAGTCTGTTTTTAGCTTAGGCCAGATTTGTTCGCCCCAAGCTTTGCAGGATGGGCATTTGTAATCTCCAAACTCAACAATGGTGATCTCGCTATTTTCGTTTCCCAAAGTGGGCTGTCCTGTAACTTTCGGTGCTCTCTCGATGTTTGCATTTCCTTCTGTTACTACTGAGTTGTTCTGGGAGTAGTCATATATGATATACCCTACTCCCAGTAATAAGATAATCAGTAACGTAGCAATGACCAATTTTCGCGAATGCGGAGCCTCTTGTTTCAAAAATCCACCTCGTCTCTAAATAATGTTCAGATCTTAGCTTTTCATGCGTAGCAACCTCATACTGTTCAAAATCACCAGCAATGCCGCTCCTGTGTCACTCATCACAGCTGCCCATAAAGTTAACCAGCCAGGGAAAATGAAAGAAAGAGCAACGACTTTTACTAACAGCGAAAACCAGATGTTTTGCTTAATGATTCGAAGCGCTTTGCGGCTAAGTTTCATTGTATGAGGAAGTTTTTCCAGATTATCGGCCATCAGGACGATGTCTGCTGTTTCCATGGCCGTATCTGTGCCAGCTCCCCCCATGGCAATGCCCAAGTTGGCTGTAGCCAGCGCAGGTGCATCATTAATCCCATCTCCTACCATGGCCACGAGCTTGCCTTCTTTTTGAAGCTGCTCTATTGCGGAGACCTTATCTTCTGGAAGCAATTCGGCAAAGTAATGATCAAGTCCTGCTTCGCTTGCGATTTTGCGTGCCGTGCCCTCATTGTCTCCAGTAAGCATGACGACTTGCTCAATACCCGATTGTTTCAGCGCCTTCATCGTGGTTATTGTAGTCTCCCGAATTGCATCAGACACGGCTATCATGCCGAGCAGATTGGTTTGCGTACCGACAAGGATCAAGGTGTTTCCTTCCTGTTGGAGTCGGGAAGCCTGCTCTTCCAGATGCACTATCGGTACGCCCATTTCTTGAAATAGCTTTGGATTACCAGCGAAATATTTGGTGCCTTGAATGGTTGCATACGCACCTTTACCCACGAGAGCTCCGTACTGTTCACCTTGGAGCGGGGACATTTCCCGCTGATTCGCGTGCTCCACGATGGCTGATGCGATTGGATGTTGCGAATGCTCTTCAATCGTTAGCGCAATGCGAAGTAATTCTTCTTCGGAGACCTTTTGCGTAAATAACGCAGATACCTGAGGTTTACCCACTGTCAGTGTTCCTGTTTTATCAAAGGCAATCGCCTTGATCGAGCCGGCAACCTCTAGGAACGTTCCGCCTTTGATTAGCACGCCGTTTTTGGCTGCGTTCCCGATGGCAGACACGATGGCGACCGGTGTGGAGATGACCAATGCACAAGGACAGGCCACGACAAGCAACTCAAGCCCTCGGTAGAACCAATCGCCCCAAGTGCCCCATCCAAAAAGAGGAGGGATTACCATGATTAAAAGAGCGATAGTAAATGTGATTGGGGTATAAATTCGTGCAAAACGGTCTACGAAGGCTTGCGAAGGGGCTTTCTTCTCTTGTGCTTCCTCCACCAAATGAATGATTCTCGCAATCGTGGTATCTTCCACCAGTTTTGTGACGCTTACCTCAAGAGAACCACTTTCGTTTACCGAGCCTGCATAAACAATACTTCTAGGTTCCTTCTCTACAGGGACGGATTCACCGGTAATTGGAGCCTGATTGACCACAGAGTGACCCCTTGTAACTTCACCGTCCAGCGGTATTTTTTCACCGGGCTTGATGACGATGACATCCCCGATATGAATGTCTTCTACGGGTATGCGCACCAAATGTTGCCCTTGTTTGACCCATGCTTCCGTAGGAGCCAAGTTCATTAGACCACGAATAGATTTTCTTGTTTTTTCGATCGCTCTATTCTGCAGGGTATTCCCTAACGAGAACAGGAAAACGACTGTGGCGCCTTCGAACCATTCACCAATTAGTGCGGCGCCCATAGCCGCAACGGTCATTAATACGTTCATATCGAGTGAAGCGCTTCGTACTGCATAATAGGCACTTCGGGCAGGTTTATATCCACCTATAACGATAGCCAGGGCATAGAGCAATGTGATGAGCATTTCCGATACATTGCCGTACGAGCCCACAAATCCCATAACCAAAAATATGCCGGAGTACAAGGTGGCTGGTATGGGCTTCTTCGATTTCTCTTCCACCATATCAGATGAAGACCGACTATTGGTAGGCAACAATGCCGTGAACCCCGCTTTGGATACCTCTTCCTTCACTTTATCATTCGTTAAATCATGATCGATCCGCATCTTCCCTGTCGAGAAGTTTACGTTAACTTCACGGACTTCAGGAAACTTGAGCATATGTTTTTCCAAGGTGACGGCACAAGCCCCGCAATCCATGCCTTCAATGATATAAGTCTGTCCGGTTTGCTTCGGAGCAATGGATTCAATGGAATACCCCAGTTTTTTGACCTGCGATTCAATTCGATTTCCGATGGATGGATCAGAGACGGTAACACTCATCTTGGCTGTGCTGAAATTCACTTGAACCTCTTCTGTACCTTCCATGCGGGAGATGCTCTTTTGAATCGTTTCAGCACAAGAAGAACAATCCATGCCCTGAACCCGATATTGAAGCATCTGTCCTGTATCTAATTTCAAATCGGACTTAGAGACCCTTGGAACGGAAGCAGCAGAGCTGGAACAACAAGAGTCTTCTTTGCCTTTTTCTTGCCCCTCGCTGCTGCAACAGTCTTGTTCATCCGCACAGCAGTCACTATTTTTCGTTGGTTTGAAAGTTACGGTGAACTGAATCTGCTGTTTAAACGTGGCACCTGGTTTGATGCTGGGTTGAATAGAATCGGTGCAGGAATGGCTTGAACAACAACTTTCCTGCTGAATTTGTTGTGACTCCGGTTGTTTTGCTGATGAGTTGCATCCTCCCGTTTCAGAACAACAGGAATCCGGATGATTTCGTTCAGACATCGCCAATCAACTCCGTTTCTTTACTTCACATCATTGTACGGTAAAAGTTTGAAAAATAAATTAGTTCCTATTAATATGACAATCATATTAGCATTTACTAATATATACGTCAATGCAGATATTATTCACTAAACACTCTTAACCGGTCGCTACGTTAATTAAAAAAAGATGATCTTATTCTATCGTGTTCATTATAGGTTCACATAGTACCGGAGAGCAGATCTAAAGGTTCATTATAAGTATGAATAGGATGTTTCGATAACATCAGTCGATTTTAAACATGCAATAAGTTAATAAATTTACCGGATGTTAACTCAAGTAAATTGGATGCAAAAATTTGATCTTTTTAATTTTTCAATTAGTCCATACTGTACACCCGTTCACTCTACTTGTTATATCAAAAGTCAGGAACTTCATGCTGGAGATTGCCTTTAAGCAATTAAGTATTTAAGAATAAAGATGGTTCAGGTTGCCCTGTTGGAGAAGCAAGGGAAAGTAGATGGACAGTTTGTTGACGTTATGATTATGGAGAAAATCTTATTAAAATCGGCTAAATCAAAGTCCCTAGGCTTATCCTAAGGGCTATTATTTTCTAGGAGCCTTTATGGATAAATCCCATACCCGAATAGTTTTCCTTCTTTGAGCTATTTACTTAAAATTTTATGAACAATTAGAGAATGTTTCGAATTTAAACTGCATTGTTTTTATCAATGCACTACAATGTGTAGTACACATTTATTTAAAATTTTATATATCGGGAGGCTCATGATAATGTTACTTACATTATTAAGCATAGTAATGATTACCGTTTTATCCGGGTACGTCGTGTTGAATACCTATAGACGAAAAGATAGAGTCACAGGTATGCATGGAATGATGATCGCCATGAGCATTGGAATGATGTCTAGTCTTGCCCTTGGTTTTCAACTAGGCATTGTGTTTGATCATGATTTGGCTGTCCCTTCCATCATCGCTATTTTATTCGGTTTGGGGACCGGTTACTTTACAGGAAAACCTGTGAGTGTACTGGCATCGTTAGATGGAATGTTAGCTGGAATTATGGGTGGAATGATGGGAGCCATGCTCGGATCTATGCTTGGTTTTACCTATATCATGGCATTGTTTGTTGATATCCTATTTATCCTTATAATATGTGTGGTTCTTCAAATAACAAGTTCAGATTCAAATGAAACCAATAAAAAAACAAGCAGTGGGATTACCGTGCCCTTTATCGCAGGAATAATAACTGTTGCCTTTGGAACTGTATCGGTGGGTTTGCTGCTATTTAATCAGTATCAAGATAATCGAACCTCTGTAGTTTCTTCTCAAAATAAGGAACAGAATTCTGTTCAAGAAAATGCAGGCTATCAAGTTATTTCAGTAGATGTAAAAACCAATGGCTTTAGTCAAGAAAATATTGTAGTCAAAGCCGGTGTTCCGACAAAGTTAAATTTCATAAAACAATCAGGCTATACGTGTATAAAAAGTGTTGGATCTACAGATTTAGGTATTGATGTTTACCTTGAAAAGGGAGATAACTTCATTACTTTAGATAATTTGAAACCTGGAACATATCATTTCAATTGTGGTATGTATATGTATTATGGGACTATTACAGTTGTATAATCGAGTTTCGACTGGTTTCCGCACAGTAAAAACGCTATTATCCCATAGTTTGGCTTGTAATGTCTGTTTTAAAGGGGGGCATGCTTTCTTTTTTTAATGCAACTTAGAAGCATAAGTTTGTTGTGAGACCCAATAGAACGCAGTATTATAATTCAAGTAGACAGCCGACTAATTAGTCGACTGTCTTTTCATTAAGCTAACGAGTAGGTTAGTTCAATTGTAAGTAAGAAGGATAGTAGTACAGAAAAGACCGCCTTTTAGCGGTCAGATCATATTACTTTCCTTTTTGTATCCTTAAAAGTCTTAAACTGTTAAGGGTCACAATCAAAGTTGCTCCCATATCTGCCAGAATCGCAAGCCATAGAGTAAGCCATCCGGGAACGATTAGTATTAACGCTAACAACTTTATCCCTAAAGAAAAGCCCACGTTTTGTTTGATGATCATCAGTGTTTTTTTACTTAAGCGGATGGTGTAGGGTAATTTCCGTAGGTCATCTGCCATCAATGCGATGTCGGCTGTCTCAAGAGCAGTATCAGTACCTGCGCCACCCATGGCTATACCAACAGTGGAAGCCGCAAGTGCAGGTGCATCATTTACTCCGTCACCCACCATCGCTACATGGGAATAATCTCCCCGTAGCTTCTTGATGTAATCCAATTTGTCTTGAGGTAACAATTCTGCTTTAATTTCTGCTACACCTAACTGCTGGCCAATTGCGTTAGCTGTTGCTTGGTTGTCACCAGTGAGCATAATCGTCTTTTTTACGCCGATAGAATGCAATTCATTTATCACAGCTTTACTCGAATCGCGTACAGCATCGGCAACTGCAATTAAGGCAATGACTTCATGTTGCGTCCCCAGCACCATTACCGTTTTCCCTTGAGTCTGAAGCATGATAATTTGTTTACGCATTGAACTGGATACCTCTGATTCCAGTTCATCAAACAGCTTAGGGCTACCAATAAAATATTGCTGTTGTCCTACCGAAGCTTTGACGCCCTTCCCTGTGATTGATTGAAAGTGATCAACTGAAATGGAAAGATCGGCACCCATTTGTTCCGCTTTCCGGACAATGGCTGATGCTAATGGATGTTGTGAGCCTTTTTCAATTACAGCAGCAATGGAGAGTACTTCGCCTTCACTACGTTCCCCAAATACAGCGATGTCCGTTACCTCCGGAAATCCTTTAGTAAGGGTACCTGTTTTATCAAATGCAACTGCTGAAATGCGCCCAGCCTCTTCAAGATGAATACCACCTTTAATCAATACACCGTTTTTCGCTGCATTTCCAATGGCAGTAACAATAGAAATTGGGGTAGAAATGACCAATGCACAAGGACACCCTACTACAAGCAATGATAAACCACGATAAATCCAATCCCCCCAGTCCCCACCTAGCAAAGGCGGAATAATGGCGATACCCAAAGCCAGCACCATAATAGCAGGCGTGTAGTATTTAGCGAACCGATCCACAAAAGCCTGAGATGGTGCTCGTTCAGCCTGAGCCTCTTCCACAAGATGAATAATTTTGGAGATTGTCGTATCTTCTACATGTTTGGTAACTCTAACTTCAAGCAACCCTTCCTCGTTTAACGTTCCGGCAAACACTTCATCGTCAACAGTTTTAACGACCGGAACAGACTCTCCCGTGATTGCTGCCTGATTCAAAGTTGACGTTCCTTTTATTACTACTCCATCCATAGCCAGTTTTTGACCTGGCTTGACGATCATTACGTCTCCTACTTGGATATCATCAACACTTATGGTCATTTCAGCAGAACCACGTCGGATCAGAGCTTCTTTGGGCGCAATATCCATAAGTGAACGGATTGACTGACGTGCCTTTTGCATAGAATAGCGTTCTAAAGCTTCACTAATGGCAAAGAGTAACACCACAACAGCACCTTCGCTCCATTCTCCTATAGCAGCTGCTCCAATAATGGCAACCGTCATCAATGTGTTCATATCAAATTGCAGCTGAAACAAGTTTTTGATCCCTTTTTTAAACAGTTCATACCCGCCAATAATAATAGCGGCGCCAAATGCCAATGCAGAAACCAATGCATCTTCTCCATAGTACGACGCCAAGAAGTAACCTGCCGCCATCAATAAAAGTGAGAGAAGCACATTCCAATTCTCTTTCCAAAATGGCTCTTTCTTTTCTATAATTCGTTGTTTTTCAGGCGTTATCTTTAAGTTTTCAAAAGCCCCTGCCTTTTCTAACTCTTCTACAGTTGCATTCCCCGTAACGGTTATTTTGGCTGCTCCAAAATTAACCTTTGCGTCTTTGACACCAGGAAGGTTTTTTACGTTATTTTCAAATTTACCGGCACAGTTTGTACAGGTAAACCCTTGTACACGATAGACCTCTTTGTTACTTTTTTCTTCATGTTGTTGCATGTGTCATCAACTCCTCGCTATGTGTTGAAGCTAAATGAACTAATTGACGTACGTAATCATCTTCCAGTGAATAAAACGCCAACTTTCCTTCTTTCCTGTATTTAGCTACTCCAAGCTGTTTTAGCGACCGCAAATGGTGAGATGCGGTAGCAAGTGAAGCCCCCGTAATATTGGCGACGTCACATACACAAAGTTCGTCCTCTTCGCATAAAGCAAACGCGATCTTCATTCGAGTTTCATCTGCCAAGACTTTAAACATCTTGGACATGCTTTTTATATCTTGCTGCTCCAATGCCTTTTGCACTTTACGAACCTTAGGCTCGTCATAACAGTAGATTTCACAACTATCCTTCATAAATATACCCTCCACTCACTCAAATTCTTGTTTGATTATTGTACCTTACCATATTATAATAACTCAATCAAACCGAAGTTTGATTGATAGCGAACGAATACCTTATATTAACTCAATTTAAGGAGGACAACTATGTACGATGTGTTAGTTATTGGTGCTGGACAAGCAGGATTAGCCGCAGGGTATTACTTAAAACAAACTGGTCTAAACTTTATGATTCTGGACTCTGCATCATCAATAGGCGATTCTTGGCGACGCCGCTACGAATCACTTCATCTCTTTACGCCTCGTATGTATGATGGATTACCAGGAATGTTGTTGAATGGGGATAAAAATGGTTTACCGAGTAAAGATGAGATTGCCAGTTATCTTGAATCTTATGCAAATTACATGGAGCTCCCGATCAAGCTGAAATGTCTAATTAAACGACTTTGGAAGAATGATAATCACTTCATAGTAGAATCAACCGATGGTATTATGGAGGCGCGCAAAATTATCGTTGCAACAGGTCCCTTTCAAGTAAAAAGTGTTCCACCCTTTTCCAAGTCCTTGTCAGAGGGCGTTATACAGTTACACTCTTCAGAATACTTAAACCCGGATCAATTAAGCCCTGGAAGCACGCTGGTTGTTGGTGGTGGGAATTCAGGTGCTCAAATAGCAGTGGAGTTAGCAAAAGGGCAAAATAAAAACAGATCAGTATACATATCCGTAGCACGCGAGATTTCGTTCAAGCCCTTGTATATCATGAACCGAAGCATTTTCTGGTACTTTGAAAAACTCGGGTTTCTCCGTGCTAAGACTCAGAGTCCAGTTGGTAGATGGTTGAAAAGCCAGACTGAGCAAGTGTATGGATATGATCTGAAACAACTAATTAAAAGCGGAGAAGTAAGTGTTGCTCCTCGAGCACTGAGCGCGAGTGGTAACTATATTACTTTTGAGGATGGAACCCAGATCGAAGTAAATAATGTAATTTGGGCTACTGGATTCAGGAGAGATGACCATTGGATTGATATTCAAAATGCATTTAATTCGCATGGTCAAATTCAACATTATGAAGGTGTTTCCCCGGTTACTGGGTTGTATTATGTAGGTTTACCATGGCAAAGTTCTAGAGGCTCTGCACTGTTGGGTTGGGTGAAATATGATGCTCAAAAAATTGTTAAACATCTGACTCTAACTACTAACCAATAATTGAGTTTATTTATTTCCTATGCTGATCGTGGGTTTATAGAGCGTGACTCGAAGATCTATTAGTCCATTTGCCGTATTTATGAGCTAGTTTTGATTAGAATGCCCTCTAATCGGAAATATGTCCTTTTCCGTTATGGACAAGGGATTAAATAGGGATGCAATATGGCCAGTTTAGCTATTTGATGTTTCTTGATACCGGCTTTGTAAGGGGTTGTACCTGTCATCTGGCTGTTTCAAATGATTTTCTTCAATGGGAAAACGCTTTAAAGGACCTGTTGGAGATGTATTAAGGAACTACCACTGTTGTATGTTGGATATTATCTCAAAATTGATGAACAGGTTAGCACATAAAAAACTCTCCATCGGGAGAGTTTTTTTGTTTCCACCTTGCGTGGTCTCTAGTCCCCCCTCAATTGATAGAGGTGCAAATATAAACACTGCTGTGCCCTAAGACCCTAGACAGGTAATTTTACTATCAGAGGGCAAGAACTTGCATTTAAACTAAAGTCATTTTTCGCTACTTTTACTTCGCGTATACAGATTGCTTGAATTTTATTTACACTCGAATGATAATCTTCATATTATCATTAGATGAATAAAGCTTCATATATTCATATTTATAGATAAGAGGAGGATTCATCTTGAAATTATCGAAAAAAGTAATCCCAGCAGCAGCACTGAGCCTAGCCTTTGCTGCTTCTACAGTCTTTTCTGCCGGACAAGCACATGCAGTTCAAGCTGTTAGTGTAGAAAAAAAACAAATTAAGAATATCATTTTCCTCATTGGTGATGGTATGGGTACTGCTTATACTTCCGCTTATCGTTACATAAAGGATGATCTTTCTACAAAGGTAATGGAGAGAACAGCATTTGATCCCTACCTTGTGGGAGCTCAAATGACATATCCGGATGATGACACTCAGAACGTAACGGATTCAGCTTCCGCAGCTACTGCTATGTCTGCTGGCGTAAAGACATATAATGCCGCTATCGCTGTAGATAATGACCAAACAGAAGTCAAAACTGTGTTGGAGCAGGCAAAGGAAAACGGAAAATCTACCGGGCTTGTTGCTACCTCAGAGATTACCCATGCCACACCGGCAGCATTCGGCGCCCATGACATCAGCCGAAAGAATATGGACGCTATTGCGGATGATTACTATGATGAAATGATCAATGGAGAGCACAAACTTGATGTCCTATTAGGTGGAGGAAAAAGCAATTTTGTACGTGAAGATCGTGACCTGACGAAAGAGTTCCAGGAAGCCGGTTTTAGCTATGTGACTGATCGGAGCGCCCTGATAGCAGATACAAATGAACAGATTCTAGGACTTTTCGCTGATGGAGGCTTGGACAAGATGATTGATCGGACTAGCGAAACGCCTTCGCTGGCCGAGATGACGAATACGGCCATTGATCGTCTGAGCACAAACGAAAATGGGTTTTTCCTAATGGTTGAAGGCAGTCAGATCGACTGGGCAGGACATGATAATGATATCGTAGGTGCTATGAGCGAGATGGAGGATTTCGCGGGAGCATTCCAGGCAGCTATTGATTTTGCCAAAAAAGATGGAGAAACCCTTGTCGTAGCTACTGCTGACCACTCCACTGGCGGACTCACGCTTGGGAAAGACGGAGAGTATAACTTCTTTGTGGATCCGATCAAAGCTGCATTACGCACTCCCGACTTCATGGCAACTCAAATTGCTGAAGGTGCTTCAGTTGAAGAAACGCTTAAGAGCTATCTCAAGCTTGAGCTAACAGCTGAAGAAATTCAATCTGTAAAAGATGCTGCCAAAGACGCTGATGTGACGACGATCGACAATGCCATTGAGGCTATTATCGATAATCGTTCGTTCACTGGCTGGACAACAGGTGGACATACGGGAGAAGACGTACCAGTTTATGCTTACGGTCCGGCAAGCCATCGATTCTCCGGCCTAATCGACAATACGGATAATGCAGAAATCATTTTCGATATTTTAAAGAAACATAAATAATTATATCCTCAACAATAGCCCCTCTCTTCTTTTTATGAAGAATCAAAGAGGGACTTTTTTATTTATTATAGAAATAGTGCACCTCTCAGATGTGCCAGTGATTCCATGATTCTGTAGACTTCATTAGTAGGTAATTAGTTTGCATTAAACCCTTTTATTGCAAATTAATTACCTACCACATCGTTTACCTCCACCCCACTTTATTCTTTTCCTTTTTAGCACTCTCTTGATACCGGCGGAGATGAGCCTTCAATGTGTCAAACACCATATTCTTCTTCACGATATAACCCCTTACCAACCTTGGCTGCCTGTACCCCTCATGGCTCTCACACTATTTCATCGTAGCATCGCAAATGAGTAACTGTCATCTTATGCAGATACAATCGTAAAAGTCATTCCTATATATCTTGCGTTTATGATCAACATGCCATTTATTATTCGCTTGATTGTAAAAGGTTTCTCATTGGACATACGTTCAGGAAGGGCTGTAGTGTTTAGTGCTGGAACCCGAATTTCTTTAGTCGTGCTCCCTCTTGCCCTCTCCTTACCTGATGAATGGAGCTCACTAATTGCGGTTATTATCGTAACGCAAACTATTGTTGATTTCTTTGAGAAAGTGCTTATTGGCGCGCTTGTTTTTCCATTTCAATGGAATTACAGTTCCAGTGAAAATACTTCCGATCATTTATGCGCGTCTCTTGATCATAATGGGTTTTAATCACTCAAAAGAGACCCACCTCCTGTACTTAGATACCCTCAAATCGGAAATGGGAACATGTTCTTGTCCAATACGGCAATCGGTACAAGTTCTTGTCTACACTATTTAGATAATTACCTAATCCGAAATGACACATTGTTCTTGTCTTTTTCGGCAATGGTACAATGTTCTTGTCCTCGGCTTGGGACAAGAACTTGGTTCCTTAAAACAAAAAAGCCGCTATAATGGTATTATCCCCTTTTAGTAGACAAGAGAAAAAAGACATCTGTTAAGATGGACTTAATCTTGCCAAACGAAGGGGATTTTTTTATGGCTAAAAAAGGACAAACTTTCCGGCGGTACTCCTTGGAATTGAAATTGGAGGCGGCCCGGCTGGTCAACGAGGAACACATGAGTATACGTGAAGTGGCGAAACGTTTGGATATTCAAAATAAATCTCAGGTACAAGTATGGGCTGCAAAAACGAAACAGGGAATGAGTCTAGAACCTGCTACATCCAAACGGGGACGCCTTAGAACCAAGTTTTCCAGTATGGAAGAAGAGATGGCATACTTGCGAGCGGAGATTGAATACTTAAAAAAGCAGTATCCAAATCTACACAAGGAGTGACGAGTAAAGCTGCCAGATTTCAAATCATAGAGGACCTGCGAGCACGCCATGGTCTAGCTTGGCTCTTGAAGTTAGCTGCGGTTTCCCGTTCGGGCTATTATAAGTGGAGAAAAAGTAGACAGGCGACAAGCGAACGTAGACAAAAGGATCATGAATTGGAAGCGCATCTGCTTGCCATCCATCGCGTTCATCCCTACTTTGGTTACCTTCGAATGACGGTAGCTTTACGGAGAGAAGGCCTTCGGGTCAACCACAAAAAGGTGTACCGATTAATGAAACAATTAGGCATCTGTTCTGTCATTCGAAAGAAACGTCGATTCTTTGGAAAACAAGTTTCTGTGGTGAATCCAAATCGGTTAGAGCGCCAGTTTCAGGCGGATACGCCACGAACGAAGCTGGTTACCGACATTACCTATATTCGTGCTGGAAAACATTTTGTGTACCTCTCTGTCGTTCAGGATTTATACAATAATGAAATTGTAGCGTGGCATCTTTCTGAACGAAATGATCTCGCTTTGGTTCATGACACGTTGGATAGACTCCGTCAGCATGTGGATCTAAGTGGCGTAATTCTGCACTCGGACCAAGGATTTCAATATACCTCGAAGCCATTTAACCGTAAACTGAAACAACTCGGCATGCTAGGCAGTCACTCCAGGCGTGGGAATTGTTTAGATAATGCCTGCATCGAGTCGTTCTTTTCTCATTTGAAGACTGAGAAAATTTATTTGAATAAAGCGGCAAACAAAGCAGAGGTTGAACAGCAAGTAAGCGAATACATATTGTTTTACAACCAAAACCGATTTCAGAAAAAACTAAACGACCGTTCCCCGGTAGAATACCGGGAAACGGCCGCAGCTTAAATCTTGTCTTTTTTTGTATTGTCTACTTGACAGGGTTATGACCATTTCAGCGACTTAAAAAAAGGGCTTATCTTTTCAATTGAATAATTTCCTGTTCAGTCAATCCAGTTGCATTGGCGATCGTTGGTATATCCAAATTCAAATCCAACATATTTTTGGCCACTTCAGTGATACCCGCTTTTCGAGCTCCTTCGAGCATTGACGCTTCATCATGCAAATATTTCTGACGCGCTTCATACAAGCGATGCGCTTCGGAATCCTGGCTCAAAAATTGTAAGGTATTCAAGGCCTTCTTCTCTAATCTTGGTTCATTCATCTTCAGCACCTCCCAGTCGAGCGGATCATCCTTATCGGTGTAAGGATTCATCAGGATAATCTCTGTAAGTGGTGGATCTCCAGCTTCAGTAAGGACTCGATTTAGAAATGCCAGTAATACGTCTTTATTATTCTCACTGCCAAAAATACGTTTCTAGACAAAATCTACTCTGGGATCAAGCAATTCCATAAAAGCAAATCCATTCTCTATACACTCCCATTATACCAAAAATCTAAGCATTCAAAGCAATTTCATAAGGGCATCAACCTCTTTATGTCTGATTAGCAAAAGTTTTGTATACTAGACCTTATTTTAATCCCACTAACCTGCCCGTTAGTTGAATGAATTAACAGGTAAAATAACGAGTAGGTATACGCATATTCGGCAATAGGAATACGTTCATGTCCAGTGCGGTAATCGTTACAAGTTCTTGTCCCGAGCCAAGGACAAGAACTTGTTAACGATAAAATAAAAAAGCCGCTAATTTAGCGACTTATAAAAGAAGGCTTATCTTTTCAATTGAATGATCTCCTGTTCAGTTAGCCCAGTTGCCTTAGCAATCGTAGATATATCCAAATTCAAATCCAGCATATTTTTGGCCACTTCTGTGATACCCGATTTGATACCCGCTTTTCGAGCTCCTTCGAGCATCGACGCTTCATCATGCAAATATTTCTGACGCGCTTCGTACAAGCGACGCGCTTCGGAATCCTGGCTCAAAAATTGCAAGGTATCCATAGCCTTCTCTAATCCTGGTTCATTCATCTTCAGCACCTCCCAATGTGTAGTATCCACACCCTTAAGAAACAACAACCAGTTCTCAAGACCACCTTGTGACGGAATAACGTCATCTAACTTAGGTAATTCCAGAAAATGTATTTCGATATCGTCAATTAGGGTTAAACCTGTCCGGTCTTCTCTAAGATGAAATGTGCTATGGTAATCATCATTAGCTAAAAAAGCATAGTTCAGGATATTAATTGTGACGCATTTTTTCAACTCCTGGTACTTCTCTCCCTCATGAAGTTGACTGGAATATCGTTTACTCCAATAAAATAACGTTCTTTTCTCAATGTCGTACTTATTAAATAGCTGCATTTCAATATCAATCAGTTTTCCCTCTGAGGTTTTAGCATAAACATCAAAGATCGATTGCTTATCGAGCGGGTCATCTTTGTCCGTGTAAGGATTCATCAGGATGATCTCTGTAAGTGGTGGATCTCCTGCTTCAGTAAGGACTCGATTCAGAAATGCCAGTAATACGTCTTTATTATTTTCACTGCCAAAGATACGTTTGAAGACAAAATCTACTCTAGGATCAAGCAATTCCATAACAGCAACTCCGTTCTATATACACTTCCATTATACCAAAAATCAAAGCGTTCAAGGCGAATTTCGTGCAGGCATCGACCTATTTATGCCTGGCCAGCATAAGGGTTGTATTCGCCAATTGCGTTCAAAGGGATATTTACGGTTGCCATAGCTCTTTTCTTTTGATAATCATTAACGTGCGTATAAATCATGGTTGTTTCAATCGAAGAAGAATGCCCCATCAGTTCCTTCACAACGCGTATGTCTACATCATTTTTCAGTAACATGGTAGCAAAAGAGTGCCTTAATTTATGGCATGAAAGTTTCATATCATTAACATTTGGATTGCCTTTCTTGAATGCTTCAAATGTGAGATTGACGATTTTCTGTATCTGCCTAATGGATAGTCTGCGTCCTTTTTGAGATACAAAGAACGCTTCTTCCTGAAGTCTGTAAGGAGAAATCCTCTCCTTTTCTACCTCCAGTAGATAGTTCAGTAATACGTCTGGTACAGGTATCTCATTCCACTTTCGACCTTTCCCAAACACTTCAATCGTTCCTCTAGTTTTTTTCAAATCCTTTAGATTCAACCTGTGAACTTCCCCTACTCGCAGTCCACAATAGGCCATAAGTAAAAATATTGCAATATTCCTGTTCTTATAGCGTCCCTCAATATATTTAAGGCTCTCGGATAGATCCTCTTCCTCCAGGTAGATGGGTTTCTTATTTTTTTCAGTTTTAGACTTTTTCACTTCAGCAGCCGGATTTTTTGATGCAAGTTCAAAATCAATCAGAGCCATATAGAATGTTCGAATGGCAGAAAGAGATCGATTACGTGTTTTATCACCAGCAGAACCCTGCTTGTCACTTAAAAACTCCATAATGTGCAATTTCCCTGCATCTTGGGGTAACGATCCATTTAACGAGTCTAAAAAGATCAGGCTTTCTCTCATATACTCTTTCTGAGTTGATGCCGTATATCCGGATTGTTTTAGATAAATTCGAAAAGCCCGAATTTGTTCGCTATACAAATCCTCGAGTTCATATCGGTTACGCATTTCGCTCACTCCGGTCTCGTTTAAACACTAATTTAGATGAGAATTTTCGTTGAACAATTTCAAAAAAATAGTACATCTATTTAATACTCTTAATTGAAATAAAAGGCTATTTTCAAGAGGGAAGTTCGCCTATAATGAGTCTACTTTATACATTAAAATCAATTTAAAATAAAAGTGCGTCAAATTCATATTTGGCGCTATTATTATAGCACATAAATTCCTCCATTAGAGTTCATACATCTATACTATCATTTTGATTTACGCACATACCTAAAAATTTCCACTTAAAAAGGCAACCTATTACATTGGTCAGCTGCCTTCTTTTATTATTATACTATGGTTCCCAAATTCATTCCAAAAAGGAGTTGCAGTTCCAGGGGGAAACGATTCGATATCTTTGTTTGTACAAAAATCCCCGACGGTTGCCGGGGATTACCTTCGCTTATCGTTCTCAAATTGTTTAAATTGGTGCACATTCCTTACAGGAAACCCACTTCTGTTCATCTCATCCTGGCGTACAAACAGTGCAGATACTGATCTGTCTACCATTTGAAGCAACTTATTGAGATGAGTTTCTGTTGTGCAAATGTTTTTCCTTTTCCATCAGCTTATAAATGGGGTACTCTTTAAACATAGATTGTTCTTCAGGAGTTAACTGTTCAAATAAAAATTGAATTTCAAAATAATTCTCGAGAAGGATGTTTATTCCTATTGTAATAGGATAATTATCATTTTTAATACTTCTAAGTCTCATTTTCATTAATGTTTCTTTTTCTCTATCCGAAAGCTTATCTCCTTTCCACTTTTTTATCTGGTACTTGTTAATAAGCATGACATCGTCCGACTCCATATCGGTTCCGATTGTTTTGTCATAAATATAAAGCGCTAATTCCAGAAGTTCATTATTATTTGATAATATATATGCACTAATACATCGTAAACAAAACATATTAGTAAGTTCACTGGTTGTACTGTCTTTAAAAGGATCGAAGAACTCAAAGGATCGTTTTATTTCGCTTACATTCAGATTAAGCGCAGTTGCTAAATTCACTTCATCTAATAACATATACGGACTGTGTTTATATCTAATGTCTGGATCATCCTGTATTGCAATACTAATATAAGATATATCAGGACTGAATGCATTGGTCACTTCATTACTTTCAGCTTTTCTTTTTAAAAATAGTACAGAATGTTGTTTCCCGATTCGGTATACTGTTAAACCACGATCCAGATTTACTTTAATTCCTTCATATTTCTTGTACAAGACTATATTAATCAAACCTTTTATCTGAGTCAGTAGGTTCTCATCATCCTTTATAGACACTTCAGGACTTATATTTAAGATTTTAAAAGTCTCTAGTAGTTCGTTCATTATTTTCTCATAGTCTTCGAGTTCTGCAACGGTTTCTGAGCTTTGCGGAAGCATTAGATATTGTTCATCTAAAAAATCGATTCTCTCCCCTAAAAAAAGACTCTTAAGAAACGGAATTAACTTTAACTGCACAGATAAAGAGCAAAAATTTAAGTATTTATAGGTAATTGCTTTTTTGGACTCACTTACAATCACTTGAATTGCATTCTCAATGGTGAGTATCGTTGCAGACTTTTGAATGGTAATCTCCGTATACAAGCGATGTAAGGTTTTGAAAGAAATTCTGTAGTCAATGTAACCTTCAGAACCAATTTCCTCAACCTTTGCCAATGTAAGTGGAAAATGTGCATTATTCTTCACTCCATAGATATTAAATTCATCATCAAATGGATTATCATTGCGAAGTATTGGAGTAATCTTAAACTCTTGAAATTCAGTAATTGCAAAAGGTTTGTTAATTACCAGCTCATATGGCTGAAGTTTTTGTTCCTCTAGGAACCTAAAACAAACATCATATAATGAGTTTAAGGGTTGAAGTTTAATGACCCTTGATTTTTTAGTACCGTGTCCTTGAATTAAATCATCTAACTCCATTAAATGAAGAGATTTATAGAATAATTTAGATGAACCATCGGCCTTAACTTGTCCGACAATAAGTAACACACCACTATTTATAAGATAATTTCTATAGTCGTCCATTTCAAAACTAAACGTTATCAATCCTTTGTCGAACTCATCCACTTCAGTGGATTTCACTTGTACATCGACTTTTCCTAAATACGATTCTTTTCGTTCAGTCCCATCAGACAAAACATTGATATGGCCATCGAAAGAAATACCTTTATCTCCAACTGGAATTTCTGGTGTTAAGAAAGATCCTGGTTTATTAGCTAAGTGATTGATAGCGTCAACTATGATTCTCTCTTTTTTTGCATTTGACAGGAACATTCAAGTTCACCACTTCCAGTAGATTTGATCTCCTTATTATACCATGTTTGTGCTTTTTTATAATTCATGAAAATCTCAATGTATCCTTGTCCATATAAATCCACGCCTTCATTCTGCCCTCTGTCTCCAGTTAACCTCTATAATCTAAGAATTTAATATCTTTGATGCTATCAAATCGAATGGGCCCTTCTTCCCCATTTCTCTTGATTACTAAATGGATGCATCGGTATTCTCTTGCGATTTCATAATCAATCAAATCGTAATATCCTGACCATCTTCGCAACCAACGTGTTCATTGGTAGTGCCTATTTCAATGCTTCCGTTCTTTGTAGCCTCAAGATGCTTCGCCAAGTAATTTTAATACGGAGCAAGAGCCTCTTATTGTTCTGGTCTCCTTAGTTAAGCTTGGCGCTCGTCTTCAATCGATTGATAATTCAAAGCTACGATAGTTATCTTGAAGTCAGAGATTTTGGTCTATACGTTGATTTTCGGAATAGCTGTGTTCCTCCTTGTACCTTAATAATGATGAAACCAAGTGTTATGATTGGCGTATTACTCATCGTCGACATATCGATATGTCGACATATTAGCATGGATTTATTGGACGGATTTTCTTGAGCGAATTGCTTATCCGTTGTCGTCTCGGCGATATAATGAAAGAACGCGGTTTAACGAACAAGGAGGCTACAGACTTAACTAGCGTAAGCCGTAACACGATCACTTCACTGTCGGAAACGCGACCAAACGTATCGACTATGACATAATGGGCGCATTGTGCCGTGGACTCGGGTTAGCACCTGGAGATTTACTTGAGTACGTACCTAATAATGTTTACCAATAAAAAATGAAAGGAGGATGAATTGATGCCTTTTGATTTTATACAATATTATGTAATTGCAACAAACATCAGATTGCATGAAGAAGTATCATCCTTGCCTCCCAACTCTTTGGTAAAAGAAATTAGACTCTCACCTAAAGACAACGAAGACATTAAACAAGCTAACACTACAATCTTGGTCAAATGTCTTTTTGATTCAATTTCTAACCAAGCAGTTGCGGAATTCGAGGCTATCAAAGCTATTAGTCTACTATTTGGTAAACTATCATACACACATACCAATGCTATTTTTAGCGAGCCGTTTTTTTCTTACATGTATTCCAGGGGCCAAATCAGTACTTCATCAGACCTGTATTCAACTCTAACGGTTAGGGCAAAATTGAACATAAGATCAATCGAAAACATCACATTGGATGAAAATCATATTCTTTTGTATAGATTAGCTCATTCTATAAATAACGACTCATTAAGGTTAACAATTCTATATGGACTTTTCCAGGAATTAGTGAGCAAGAGATTATCAGTTCCTGGCCGTATACACGGACAACCAACAGTGGATAAAATTATTTTTTATTGGCAAAATCAAATAAACATCCCAACTATTTGGAAAAAATCTTCAAAGAATGAAACAAAGCCTGAAACAATTTATACCTGGCTTAGGAACCAAATAGGCCATTCACAAGCAGAGAGTTACAAACACAATATCCATTCACAGATTAGTCATCACATTAATGAATTTGTATCCCTTGTAAGCATTGGAAAATCACTTGTCCATTGATCAAGAATTTTTTGAGACTGTTGATTCATTCTACCGATCAAACGAGGAACAAATTCTAACTTCTATTCAGGATCACTAAACCATTTCTCGTATAGACAGTTAGTGAGTCAAATTTGTTTATTTATGTGTGGATTCGACCAATCATAAACCTTGTCCACGAAGAAGGCTGCTAATGATGCAGCTCTTTCTTTTTTGTATGGTATTGCCGTGAAATTAGCGCATGAGGGCTTTGCTAAGGGAAAAGTACTCGACCGGCTTATCGCACTATAAGTACGAGGATTAGACGGAGATTCTACGGTATGTAACGATGTCGGCATTATCGGACTTAGTGTATGTCAGGATGTCGTCCATTTTGACCACCACCATAGACAAAAAGTCCGACAACGCAAAAGAACCGCTATCCCTGCGTGAGAATTGCGGTCAAATGCTTCTTTACTTCCAATATGCCTCAATATCACCAAGCTTCTGAATTGGGACGATATCAATATTACTCTTCATAAGACTTTTCATTTCTATGGCCTCTGAATAATTTACTCCCTTTGGGACAAACATTACCGGAACTGAATTTTTTATGGCCAAATATGTTTTAGCTTTTACTCCTCCGACACTTGATATATTCCCCTCAACATTGATAGCTCCAGTAATACTAAATTCCCCATGTTCATTAGGTATTTCCTTTTTTTTAAGCATAACTTCGTAGGCTGTAGCGGCACCACCTGAATCACCTTCAATATTGGCCAGGTCAAACCTCATTAAGTCGCTAAACTTCCATAATTCGTTTATGTTATAGTGCGCGTTAACTGTAACACCATAAAGCGTAGTATCCCGAACAACAATTTTCCCATCATAAGACCTCGATTTAATTTGGTGAAGAGCCTTAGAAGCCAGTATTTCCTCCATTTTTTCAAGTGTAGGAGGATTGCCGTCTATTGCTACAATAGTTGAACTTAATAGATCTTCATTTTTTTTTCGAAGGAACTATAGCAATTTCAAATTCATATCCGTATTCAACTGGACGGCCCGCTTCATTGCTTCCTGCTATGTATGCCGGTAATGCAACATATAGTAGACTTTCTCTTTGTTCTTCTGTATCAGGAAATGCCAACATCCCAGGTGAGTCTTTTGGGGGATTGGAAGGTATGTCCTGTTGTTTTGGTTGTTCAAACTCCTGAAGTAAACCCCCATACTTCATTTTGAGTATAAGATAATCATACAATCGACTTACTCTTTTCTCATACAAGCTAGGGATATAAATAGAGTCTTGAAATTGATAACGAAATAGTTCTTGTGCTGGGGCAAGACTGGATGGGAGATCGTAGGTTCTCAATTCGATTGGTTTCAGCATAATGACCAGCACCACAAGCAAAGTAGCAATAAAACTTACAAAAATACGTATAGTTATTTTTCGAGTCAATTTATCAATTGTTTTTACCACTTCACTATTCATAATTTTGCTCCCATTTTTATAATTTCGATAATAATGTACGAAGTTGATCACTACGTCCAAACAGATCGACTTCCCCTGCAACTTCTAGAGATCTTTAACACGTTTTTTAACACATCTTCTCACTATTTAGCGAAGACAACGAACGACAACATCCCCCTCCCAATTCGGAAATCACCTTACCCTTTACTTTAGGTTACTTAAACTATATACTTCATGTAACATAAAGTAAAGGAATGATTTAACATATGAATTGCATGAACTGTGGAAGCGCAAATGACACAACTGATTTTTTGGCGAATGGAGAGAAAATGATTTTATGTGTTAATTGTCGGTACGATCTCGCTTCCGGTAAACTGAAGCTTCCCTTTAAAACCATGGGCAGGCCATCCTTAGGTATCACCAAAAAGGTTTCTCTTACTCTCCCCGAAAAAATGTGGGAACACGTGGATCACAAGGCTAACGGAAATCGATCCGATTACCTACGATCTCTTGTAGACCGGGACATGTCAGAAGAAAACAAATGGACCAATCAATCTTGCTTAGGCTATACCATAGCAGCTGCTACACAGCTCGGTTTTAGCCCGGAACAGATTGAACTGCTTATCGGGGCCATGTATGATCAGCTGGATACCCTCACAGTTACTGAAGCTCGGGAGATTCATAATAAGTTTCAGCACTAATCGGTGAACTTTCACTTCAGAGCTTCTATAACTCTGTATTCAATTAGATGTGAAAGACTACTTCGATTTCGGAGTGGTCTGTTTGTGCTGTTTTTGTTGAGCTGTGGAAAATTTCTTTCCCTTTGTCACACATAAAGTCTTTTCGCTCCATACCATTCCTGAGAACACGAATATGGCCATCTCAGCTTGAAGTGCAAAACCCAGAAAATAAACACTACTTGATGTGATGATTTGCACATCCGATTTTTTATTGCAGACAGATTGATCTGTACCGCATGCTGAACCTATCCAGAAGTAATGGTTATACGGACACTTCTTCTATATCACAAACAGACTCTCACTTACATATTTGATTATTGAATCTGATGAAAATCATAAACTTTTACTTAAAAAGCAAAACCCTGAATTCATATTTTGGATACTTATGTGGTTCTGAGACATTTGAATTTTGAGGATCATGTGTGGAGGACATAAGAAAAATCCATAAGAGAATTGTAAAAATTTTCAACATGGGTCTTTAAGGGGCAGGACATAAACGAATCAATTCTGGAGATGAACTCGATTTAGGGATACTGCAGCAGAGATGAACTACTATACATGAGATAAAAATACTTTGAGGTTCTTCATACAAAAGCTATTTATCTCAGTCCAAAAATGTCATAAAGCAATAACTACGATCCGGATTATACAAAAAAGGAGGAGCAACCCATGGAACTCATTCACTCTCTTACAGAGCTAATTATCCACGGTAAAGATTTTTTGGAACAAGCCAATGAACTGACCAATAATGTGGGCTTTATCATTCTAGCTTTAAATGGCATCACCGGCAACAAAGAAAAGTAATAATAATAAAAATGCCAATGAGGACTACAACGGCTACAGTACCACAGTACCTAGTGGTCCTCATTGCCATTATAGTAGAAGAGAAGACACTGAAATAACAGACTATTACCATTTTTTACTTTTAATTTATATTCACATCTTATTTTAGACACTAAAACTGCGCTAATCTGCCCGTTAGTTTAACAACTTATGGTGGTTTATTTTTTTACTACATTCATGACGACAAATCCTAAATCGTAACTGTGGCGGAAAGTTATTTGATATTTTTCTACTTTCTTGTCTACCTCATTGTTAATAACCTTGTGAACACTTGCTATTACATCCAATACATAAAAACCACCATCTACCGTTCTCATATTCGCCACTTGAAACGGGTCAATGCTATAAACATTTTCTTTCCCTGTCTTTAAGTATTGTTTTTCTTGGAGCGCAAATAGTGTCTTCCTTTGTAATTCAGTCGTTAACATACGCTCCAATTGTTCTTCTCTAGTTTGTGGGAATCTCCATAATGCAACCCATTCAATGGAATCCTTACCTTTAGTCGCTTCATCATGTGGATGAGCTGCACTTACTGACGGAATGGATAATATAGCCCCAATAGAAAGGACTAGAATAGACATCAAAATTTTTCTCATACAATCACCTCACCATGATTATTCCTCATATGGATGAGTTTTATGTATAAAGGAGTTGTTCTGTTAAACTGCCCGTTAGTTGAACAAAAGCAGCCGATCATATTGATCAGCTGCTTTCTTAGTTTTAACGCTATCGTTTCCCGTTAATGTAATGACGGTCTAATTTTACTCTTGTTTTGAAGCATGGTCATTGCGTCCTTATCTTCAAAATTATTTTGTAATTTCATTATGCAATTTAATTTTTGAAAATTACGACCATATGCTTGCTTCCCATATATTCGACGGATGTATTTAACTGCTCCGCCACAAAACGAACAGGAACGAACGCACTGCCGTTCTTCAGAAGTAAAGGAGCATCTTGCATCACCGTTTGCTGGTTTACTTTTACCTACCTGTTCCCTACAACCCAACGAATCGTTTTACCATCCTTCTGAATCGTTACCTCTTTGGTACTCTGGTTCCAATTCACGGCTGCCCCAAGCTTCTCGGAGATGAAACGGATTGGCACATAGGTACGTCCTGTCTGAATAAATGGCGCTGCGGTAATACGATAAGCACTGTCTCCCACATAAGCTATCGTGCTGCCAATCACCAAGCGCTGTGTCTTACGCTGACCGCTAGGCAACTCATTTCCTGCCATTTTCACAAATAATTTATATGTTTTCGATCCCTTGGTTACATCTAAATAGTTATTTTGCAGTGCAAGTGGTTCAATGAATGCACCCGTATCATAATACGGTAAAAAACCACGTTGTTGGAGCGGCTCTAAATCCCAGATTCGATTTTTTTCAGATAGAGGTAAGACAATCTTTGAAGATTTCTCAACGGCTCCAAATCATAGATCTGGTTAGATGATAAATCCAGAGAAAGTAAGTTAGTTAATTTAGATAACGCAGCAAGATCTTTGATGTTATTATTCGCAGCATCGAGTCTCCAAAGATTAACCAATCCTGCTAGCGGCTTTAGATCTGTAATCTTGTTAGAACTTATGGACAACGTATTCAGATTAACAAGTCCCTCTAACATTGGCATATAGTATATATCCAAACAAAGGCTTTTGCGGTTCTGTAAACTGCTTATTTTTTTTGATCCGGAGGTGTTTTTGTTCATATAAATAGGACGAGAGACGTTTCATTTCTCCCACCAGATATTTCGCTTTCTCCCAGCGTCGTAAAGATAAATAGAGATTTGCAAGGTCTTTAAATGCATCAAGTTGCTCAGATTCATTTAAACGTGCGATGAAGGGCTCAAACTGTATGGCACACTCAAGATTGTTGTCCTGATCATCACTTAACATTAATTTGAATATTCTGTACTGAGCAATCGCCAATCGTTCGGAATGTTGATATCTCTCAGCATCAGCTACTTTCTGAAAGAGAAAAATAGCAGCCTCCTTATTTTCCAGCGACTCAGCTACCTCAAACAACAAGGGGATATATTGTTGTTTCTCCATAATAAATCCGATAATGCGTTCAATACAGCTTAGCTTCCCCAATTCTGAACACCTTATGAGAAATGGTTTCAATCTTCTCCAATCTGTAGATTCGTCAATAATCAGTTCATCTACGTATTGTTCATACAACTCACCAGGATTGAGCCCCATTATAACAGAGACCTTATCAAGGATCTTTACAGATATTGTCTGTGATCCGCTCATAATACGACTAAAAGCTCCAGAGTTGATCCCTGCTTTTTCAGCCAAGTGAGAAGGTAATAGATTGTTTCTCGTTATGTATTTCAACAATTCTGTAAGAATAGTACTTTGCTTCTCTCCTCCCAAATTTGACACCACCTTTCCACCAGATTTCTATCATTAAGTTGCTTCAAAAGATGTTAATGACCTTGTCTTATCATCATTTGAAATTAAAACCAATTTTTATAGGTATAACTCTATATAAGTAAAATTTTATGGAGAAATTTAGCATTGGTCAATAGATTTTTCTGCAATATTTTATTTTTCTAAATTTTTGACCGAACTCGGTATAGTTATGAAACTTTATTCCAGTAAATCATCCTGACAACGAAAAAAATCAGCTCATTATGAACTGATCCATACTACATAATTCTATTAATTACTATTGGCCAGGACTGCTGAAGCTTCATCAAATTGCTTACGATTTCTTCGAGGAAGCTCGATTTCAAGTCCGTTTGTTAACTCAATGATATAGTTTCCATGAGTGCTTGCACTAGCATAAACACGATCAACAAAATTTAGATTTATAATGCTAGATTGGTTAGGCATCATTAATACCTTTGATGGTTGAGCTGCTATCGATTTCAATGAACTGGTTGTAAAAAAACCTTTCCCTTCTCCCTCAACATGCACGAAGGAGCGATGTTCTCCTTTCAATTTTTCAATTGCAATTATATTGTGTTCATTAAAAAGAACTGTTTTGTAACCTGATTTCAAGCGAATAAGGTGCCCTTGCGTTGAATAATGTATCTGCAAGTCGCGATCACGAGCTTCACGAACAGTATTTATTTTTTCATTGAATTCTTTCTGATTTACTGGCTTTGTCAGGAAAGTCGAACATTTCAATCGTACCGCATCAAGCATAAGGTCTCTAGTTAAATTATCCGAAACCAAAATCATATATGGTTTTAGGTCACGGTCTAAAATTCTTTCATAAGCAAGTAATCCAGAAGTTCCATTCAGATGATCATTTATGATGATGATATCTGGTTGATAGCGTGAACAATCGTCAATAAGCCAGTCCCCTGACGCAACGGTTGTTAGTACATTTATCCCAGCATCCTTCGCAAATCCCATCAATATATCCCTGTCTATACTACTATCATCCGCGATGATAGCAGTTAAAATATTTTCTGACAATGAGTTTTCCCTCCTAATTTTTCCGTTTTCGCCCCTTTTCGACAACTTTCTCTCCATATAAGAACTATTTCAGTCCATTTGCGCCTCATGATACTAATGACCCATATGTAAGGTATAATCGTACTATAAGTAGTACGAAGTTAACGCAAAGAAACACATCATACACGGAGGTTTTAGCATGAAAAGAGATATTATGCTTTTAGTAGAAGAAGACGCAGCAACCAACAACGTTAGTGTATACTCACCCGATTATAGATTGGGTGCAGTTGGTGATACAGAACAAGAGGCAATCGCTTGCATTATGGATCTTATAGACATTGAAATCACAAAATCTCAAGCTACAAAAAAGTATTCATCCAAATGGGTATCCGTTCCCATGGAACAGTCTCCTCCTTTAACAGCCGTCTAAGACAAACGTAAGCCTTTCGCCTAAATGGTGCTAGAGCTGATTACATAAAAAAAGGGGGGTCCTTTTATAGGAGCCCCCTTACCGTTTGATTATTGATTTTTATCATCAGCGGTAACCAGGCTGCCATAGTTCAATGATTTGAAAGAACATTAGGCCCTCAGCTTTGCGTCCCTGCTTTTCAGCAAGTTTGCCTTTTTCATATATTATCTACAACAACTTAAATTCAATATAGTTGCTTACCTAAAAATATATGTACATTATAATACATTTTATCGATTACTAGTTATCCACGCTTCACCAAAAATAGTTTGAACCCTACTTCTACCTCGATCTGGAACTAATTCCTCCTGACAGTACTTACAATTTATCACGTCTAGATCTCGGGATAATGTCGCAACATATACCGCTTTGCATTTACAAAAGATCTTATACACTTCTTTGCTATATCCACGATCATAACCTTCGCTACGAACCTGAGTCCGCTGTTCAAATTGATCAGCACCTCTACTCATTTTCTCTATATTCTCAAATGAAAAGTCTGCAACAAGGCGTGGATTTAGCCCCAAGATCAATTCTCCCTCTGTGTTAACGAAAACTGATGAGCTACGGTAGCATTCAAGCCAATCTAATTGTTGTTGCCTCGTTAACTTCATGTTTCCTTTCACGCCACTATTTAATGTGTAGGTCATATTAACGGTAAACGTTTTCGATGACATGTTTCCTCCTTCTTGTTTTACAGAACGGTTTTTGCCAATTATCTAAATTACAGTATAAATTAAATTCTATTGTAAGGAAATAACTGAGTACTACAAACCGATGTTGGTTGCAGCATTCTCAGTAAAAATGGACCCCATACGAATGTACTTACGTAACATAGCGTCTGATGTATGGCGTGTTTGATCTTTAATAGCTCTTTCACTTTTACCAAGCATAGCAGCAGTAGTAGCAAAGCCTGAACGTAAACTATGTCCAGAATAATCAAAATCATCAAGACCAATAGCACTCGCGTATTTTTTGATAATTAAAGCAACGCCTTTTGTAGAGAGCCTACTCTCAGATACTTGACTATGCTTATTTACGGAGCGGAAGATAGGCCCTTTTATAATATTTGCTTGATTAATCCAATTCAAATAGGCACGAACCGGACATGTAGCAGCATTATTACCATATGGTATGCCGATAGTCTGACCTTTTCCTTCCTGGTCCGTTTTTGATTTTTTTATGCGCACAATTAATCCTTCTGGCGTAACACTCATATCTTCTACGTCTAGGTTGGTGAGTTCAGACCGCCTGAAAGCTCCACTAAACCCCATCAACAACAGTGCTTTATCTCTGTAGCCAATCATTTTTCCGTTTGGAACCTGTAGTAGCATTTCCTTCAGGAGGGTTATCGTTATTGGCTTCTTTCCATTCTCTGCTGATCCATGCATTTTCCGTATTCCGGACCACACTGTTTTCACATAAATCGTATTAGGTGATGGATACTCTTTCAATTGATGTGCTTGAGAAATAGAAGTCATTCTTCTTTTAATCGTACTTACTTTAAAACCAGATGCAGCCAAATCAGTTAGATACATCACATATGCTTCATCAGTAGTTGGGAGAAAAGGTAAACCATGATACTCACACCACTTTCTAAAGTGATTAAAATCACTGTTGTAAGCAACTGATGTATTTTCCGATTTTGACATTGCCATGTATTGCCGGCTTTGATCAAGAAGGGCATCCAGCTTAGTCTTAAGCATATCCAATTCATAAATACCATTGTCCAATGGTTTTGGTTTCATACATACCCTCCCTTAACCATAATATTTAGCTATCACGAAAGTATAATGTCATCAAATAATCGTTCAACTCTTGCTCATAATAAGTAATTTCGGCAGCTACTTGTTCTATGTCTCCCATCGGTAACAAACGAACTTTTCCTTTTAAATCATCGAGTTTTTGACGAGTTTCTTCTATTATAATGTATTCTTCTTTAGAAATTTTCTCTTCTGCTAGATAAGCAGTTACTGAAGCATGAATACTAGGGATATTCAGTTCCCTACTTACTACAGCACGGTGATTACCTCCCGAATGAACAACATACTTCCCATTAGGAAACATTTGAAGTTGCACTCCCTGCGGAGCAGGATCATTCCAGCCCATTTCCTGGACTTTAGATAGCAGATCTTCCAACTGCGATTCTACGGGTACCCGGGATAAGCCAATAATTAAGCTAGGGTCTACTTCTTGTAATCCCAATTCTATAGACAGATACTTATTATTCGATTCAAATTCCTGTATGAGCACATCAGAATCAGCATAATCTCGAAACAAATTTGCCCCCCTAAGTTCGATTTAAACAATAAAGAACAGTTAGAGTTTTTGTTAGTTTACATAATTATAAATATGTTTCTTAATTATTGTAAGTTCCGATACTCTTCAATTATCGGAACCTAAGATTATTGTAATGTAATCGATTAAAATGTTAAAGTGTATGTTCAAAAAAATAAAGACAACTCCAAACGCCTTGGAGTTGTCTATTCTGCTTATATAATATTTCAGCTTTTCTCTGCGTTAATCAATATATGTTTCTCCAAAAAAAAGAAGTTTCTATAGGGTTTGTGATTTCTAACTTTCCATGAATCTCTTATACTTTTCCTCATCTCCAAATTCCTGTAGCAGCTCACTAAAATCATACCCCTCTCCTACTTTGATCAAATCCGGAATCGAACAAAGAGTAAGAGGTGGCATACGTTCATTTTTAATCGGTTCAGCCGAAGACCAGTTTTTTTGATCAAAAGCACCTGGTCTCAATAATTGTGGATGTTTAATGAACCTCGGGATTTGTCCTTGTTCTAAATAATTTTCAAATCCTCTATCCCGATCACTATAAGGGATCATGATCTGGATAACTTGATTTCCTGTACAAAGTACCATCCAGGCGTATGGTAAATTTGAAGGAGCATCTGCCCTTCTAAATATAAGGTACACCTCAGGTAACGGAAACACATCTTTTCCATCGATAAATTTAGTGTAGGCATTCAGTTGTACGAGTGGATGCTTTAAAATATGTTTTGTTTCTTTAATCCAACCTAACGTTTCATGAAATTCTAAAAAATCAGCTTCATCCATCATGGTAAGTGCCATCTTTACGTATGCTTTATAGACGGCCATCGGTATGTATTTTCCTCTCTCCAAGCTTACACTGATCTCCCCGGACTGTTCATCGTAAGCAACAAGTTTGGAATATCGTTCATCAACTTCAATTTGGACAATATCCCCGTGAGCTTGTATATCAATGATTCCCTCTCTTTTATGCGAAGGAATCCCACCTTTCCCTTGGAGTAACGTAAGTGTTCTAAATGGACCACTGTAATTTCCAAGTTGATTCTCTATATGTTGACCAAAGTCTCCATTACAGTTATCACATTCGTAATATGAAACCACATATTTGTTACCCAACAATTGAGGTATCGCATGAGCCGCTTTCCTAAACTTCTTTGTATTCGTTATTCCACAAAATCGGCATTTTCTTTTGTCCTTGTTCCCTAAGACTAATTCTTGATCTAGTAAAAAATATTGTGTTCGGTAATACTTAGAATAGAATATTGCTTCGTTGTTTTTCATAAATTTCACCCCTAACTAATTATACTAAACAGATTATAATTAGTTGGACAAAAAATATGATTCCTCATAATATTATCCATAATAATTAAAAAAACACGTCTTCTATCCTTGTAAAGGTATGCAGACGTGCTTTGTATATATTAGATTGGACAACCTACGAGCCAATCTAATTAATATTAACATTATATTTGGCTCTATCTATGCTACAGGGATTGCTACTCGTATCTTCTCGAATACGACATTTTCTTCAAGTTCTTCAATTTTTCTATTTAGTAACTCGATCTTCATCAGTTCCATAGCCATAGTACGTGCTTCTTCTGTATCGTTTGCCCGAACTCCAAGTCTCAAGGCAGGTATATACGCAGTTACCTGTTCTGCTTCTTGCTGTTCGAACATAACCATCAATTTAAGTCCATTAACTTGAAGTGTTTCAATTCGTGCGTCATCATGACTACATACAACCTGTAAGCGACCTTTCTCCATTTCAATCTCAACGAGATCTACAGCATTCATACTTGCTTCTTCCATTGTGTCTCCTTGTGCCCCCAGTTTTAAACAAGGGATATACGCAGTCACATTCTGTTCAGCGCGATCCTCTTCAAACATAACTAGCACTTCCAACTCATTCTTCATTACAATTTCCCCCTCAATGTAATTAATACAGATATTAGGTTTAGAAGTTGAATACTATTAAGTATCCATAGTAGAAATCAATATAAGATATACAAAAATACAAAAAAACCATCGAAACACAAAAAACACCCTACTCGGTGTCTATGTCTCCATGGCTAAATAGCTCAAATTTGTTATGTACCAGGTAATGCTGGTGCTTACTCCATCACTGTCATCTCGGGTGACAGTGAAAATAGATTAAAACGTAATAATCTATTTATACTACAATCTACAAATTTCGTCAAACAACCTGTTAATCTAGTTAAATTATTGGATAGATTTTCATTTACCTGATACAATAGACCTGTTTGGTTCTATCATCCAAGTGGAGGTATTCAAGTTGCTCGATAATTTCGATAATTTCAAAAAGGTTTGGGACTCTGATCCATTGATCGTACTAGATACAAACGTATTTCTCCGTTTGTATAGCCAATCTCCGGATGTAATCAATCAGTATATTGAGATACTGAGATCAGCTAAGGATAGAATTTGGTTACCAGCACAAGTTGTTCAAGAGTTTGAAAATAACCATACAAAAGAGCATGGTCGAAATTTCACTAAATACGAGGTATTCTTAAAACAGATCCAAAGTACGATTGAAAAAAATAAGAATACGCTTGAAGGTGAATTCATAAAACATTTAGAGCTAAAGTATCCACTTATTGATGAGCTCAAAGTTCAGATGACTGGTCTTATAGATGAGATGCAAAAGGCTACTGTGCAGTATAAAGATAACATTAAGCAGCAGATCGACGAAAACACTAAGGTTTTAAGAGAGGATGCTGTAAAGAAATTTGTACATGAACTAGTAGAGTCAGGTGCAACAGGGAAACGCTTTTCCCTTGCTGAAACAATCTCATTGTATCAAGAAGGGGAAATTCGATTTAAGCATTTAATCCCCCCAGGCTATGAAGATATATCCAAAGATGCGGATGACCCAACTAAACAAAGGAAATTCGGAGATTTGATCTTGTGGAAACAAACTCTTTCTAAGGCTAAATTAGAAAACAAAAGCATAATATTTGTTACAAATGATGTTAAGGAAGACTGGTGGGTCCTGGTTGACAAACAACCTGCGTGTCCACGTTATGAACTTTCTCAAGAGTTCAGTGAAATCGTTGGTGAGAAGTTTATAATGTCAACAGGACAGAACTTAATTAGATATATTTCAAGTATTAATCAAATCGCAATCGATACACATCTGATGTTCCTTGAAGAAAATTCGGATGATTTAATTGAAGAATTGTTTGACGGAGAAGATTGGAGTAGTATTCTCAATAATAAAAATGATCTGGATTTTTATCTGGTCCATAGTGGCGATCTTCAACATTACATTGATGATGCAATCTCTGATGTAGAAATTACCGATTACCCGGAGGATACCACCGATGTAGTGCTTACCGTCGAATCAATTGATTATCATCATGAAAAGGCATTTATTCAAGGAAGTTTTGAAACAGACATTGAAATTGCAGTTAGTTCATACTTCTATGGTAAAGAAATTACATCAACACAAGGAAAATGTTCAATTCACGGCCGTTTTTCAGTCGAGTTCACTTTAGATGATACTGATGATGAATTGTCAATAAAAGAGGGAACATCAAAGTTCACAGTTGGTGGATTTGGTATTAATGGATACAAGGAAACTAAAAGCTACCTGAATGACTATAACGATAGTTGCTCACATTGTAATTCCGATGTAGTTTATTACACGGATTCAGGGGATGGAGTTTGCGAAGATCACAAAGATTTATATGACTATTGCCCTGGCTGTAATACCTTATTCGAAAAAGGTTCCCTCCCTGGCGGGTTGTGCAATAACTGTGATTAATTAAAACAAAATAAAACCACGACCATGTTAAATAGGTCGTGGTTTTTTCCAACTAGACTATGTTCCAACGTATACTGGACGACATGCGCCGGTTCTGGCATTAAAATTAGCGTAGTGTACCTGAATCGAATGATTACTAAACAATTCATTTAGTATCGTCGAAATATGAAAGGCCGCAAATTCATTTGCAATCATACGTTGAGGCTGATAGGGCTCCAACCCGCAATTATGGGATGGGGGAATCAGATCATTATCATCAATGGGATAAATTGAATCCAGCGGGGCAAGAATTTCTTTTCCGTTTTTCTTCATGCCTACAACCACTTGGCCAGAATACCCACTCTCCGAACTCTCTTCTCTATCTTTTTGGCTCCACGACTCTCCTTCAGGAACATAAACACCCTCAATACCGGCATCGATATAAATCAGATCATCAGTATTCTTAAAATAGTCATGCATTACTTTCCGAGAAAAATCGTTATCCACGGCCCCGATCAGAACTTTTTGAATGTGATGCCCCGACTTATGTCTATAATCAGTCAAAGAAAAGAGATTCTCTATTTCTTCTTTCGACTCTACATACTTATCTGTGTAAGATCCGATTCTAAGCCCATATGTGCTACCATAACGACCGGCCATTATTTCTGCTTTCTTGCAGCTAATATCCTGACGGATAAATGGTTGCCGTATTAAATTTTTCTCCTCAATTATATCCGGATCTGCGATCATTAAAAACGAATCTTTCTGAAAAGCCGCCAACATTTTTGTGATCCTTTGAACAGCATACCCCCCTGTTCCCCCGCAGCCTACTAAGACAATGTAATAGTAGATATCTGACAACTTATTGTATCGAAAGCGTTCGTCTTCTTTATGAAAGTCCATTAGATGTATCATTTCCTCACACCCCGTTTACTATTTTCACTTGTTTTTTCCAATTATGCGGATAAAGAAGCCTTTGCATTGCGTTCCATGAATTGTCTCGATCCTCGTATTCTCCTTCAAGAATGGAAGCTGAAGGAATCGGTATAAATCTACCGGCTACCCCTGCCCTGGTTTTTATATCAAATTGAATATTGTTATTGTTCTCCTTCAAATTTCCTATAACCCCATATAAATGAGTACCTAGTTCATCTTCATTATCAATTGAACTGAAGAAGGCATACATTGTATTGTGGGAGTGCACTTCCATTACTTTTATAACATGATGAGGGTAAGAACTATAATCCACCATAATCCCGTGTTTGTGTACTTCTTGGAGTGGTATATCCAGCATGAACTTCTCTTTAATTTGATCCCAGTAAATTACACCCATGACTTCGATACCATTATTCTTCTTTGAATAATCAGCAAACAATGAGATCAATTGCTGCATCATTTGTATAGGTATTTTCGGCAATTTAAACTTAAAACCCTCACTACATGGATATAACTTGTCAACTCTCGAAGCATGATCAATAAATTCACGCGCAGTATCTGAGTGCTTCCAGAGCATGTTTATATCGACCTTTGACACAAATACTCCAATACTGGTATCTCTCACTTCATAAAAACCATCCTCTGCTGCTAAGTAGGAGATGGTGAATTCATTCTTCCACTCCATGAGAGAGGAAGCCGAGAAAAAATATCCTCGACTTTCATCATGGAAGAATGCCCCGCTCCCTTTTTTCCCTTTGGCAATGACTGGTACAATGATATTTTTCTTTGCATCATAGTCCATATTTGTTCTCTGCTTTGACATTTCAGGAAAATCCTTCTCCAGTCGCTTACGGACATCTTCGAGTGTTAGAAGGGGGATTTGGTCAGAACTGAAATATTTACTAATCGGCTTACTCATTCCGGCATAACATATGTATGTGCTATGCGTAAAAGTTACCTTCGCCTCTTCTTTCTTATCGGAGGGGGTATCCGCAGATTCATCCTTCAAGGCATCTTCTTCTTCAGCAGTAAGACCACGACAAGCATCTGAGGCCTGCATGTTTTTCTCTTCCTCGGCACAACTGCCTTCTATGCTGCGGTTATCTGTTACTTTCCGATCCGTATTTTCAGAAGAATCTTTTGGACTCACAAAACCTCCACCAAAGTATGTAAACAGATCATTATCTCCATATTGTTCATTATTCATATTTATACCTCCAATTAATTTAGGTTTATATCACTAAAGCAATGCTTGTCATCCATTCGTGTAGATTCATACCGATTGGTTTTAAGTAAGAGGACGGAAATTCCCTACCTTTAACCTGTTCAAGTAATTCTCTAAACGAATATTTACTTTCATTCGCATGGCTATAGTAGCAATCCGTATTCTGTCCATTAAAAAAAAGTTCCGGATAGGTAGATAATTGCGAGATACGTTGGATTTCAGGTAGCTGAGTTGATCCCAAACAGACCTGGTAGTCTTCACCCACATTTGAATAAGGATAGACAAACACCTCGGTATCTTCATTAATAAATTCTTCATCTACCGTAACTACATAAACATTGTTTACAATATATCCGGCACCATTATTTTCTTTTAACAACTCATAGCCCATGATCAAGGTCGGAAAAGGAATATCTTGAATTTCTGCTTCGTGATAATAAAGTGGGCGGTTCCTCCCTTTCACACTTATAAAGCAGTAGGATTTCAATGATCCTTCGACGAATTTAATGCATCCCTGGGGTAGCAAAGGGGTAACGTGGGACGAGATGTTATTTGAAAGAACGATTGCTTCAGCAAGTGCTTCATGTGAATATGTTCCTTTCCCAACACTGACTCCATTTTGAAATTCCAGGACTTCAGGGAGACTATTATCCTTTAAGACGATAATAAACTGATTTCCATTTGATTCTAATTGGATCGCATACTCCCTCGTCGGTACAATACCTATATTCAACCTACTTCACCCTCCTGTGGAACTATTTTATTTTTGAGGATCTCGCATATTTCCTTAAAACTCATTTCTTCTTTTTCGTATCCAGACTCATCGATACCCATTACATTCTGTAATAAGGACATTGGTGTCCAATCATCAATGTGTGAGGCATACTCCCTGAGCATAGGGAACATTTTCAACAAAATAATTTTCTCAATAGACCTCAAAAGCTTATCCTCTTTTTCCTTAACAAAAGAGAGGACTAAATTCTTTATCGATATGATGTTCTCAAGAAAATTGGCGTGATACCCCCATACTCCCGAAATTTTGAAGTGGAGAGCGTCCCGCATCAGTGCTCCTTGCATAACCATCTCAAAGTATGGACATTCCACATCAAACAGGGATTTACACCTGGTATTTAGCTCTATTAAATCCAATGATTCCAGCCTTTCGAGAACAGGGAAGTAACACTGAAACTCCCAAACCTCCTCATATTGGCTTCTGGACACAGAATTAACCTGTGGGAACAGCCTTCGTATCGCCTCGTGAAACACTTCAGACTGATCTCCCCAGTTATAGGTTGTTATTGAGATAGGCTCTTTTTTGATATCACACCCGTGGTCATGTAGCATTTTCACCATATAGATTGCATCCATTTTGGCCTGCATCTGATACACTTGCTCATCACAAAGATAAGTTTTTTCCATAGCTCCTCCACTCCAATTTAAAAGAATCCCAGATGATCATCTGTTTTTCGGATAGGGCTAAGCTTCTTAAAAGCGTACATAATTTCTACATTATGTAGATATGCATGAATCGCATTACTGCAATTAGCACGATGGCCATATCCCTCATCAATGACTTCAGTACCTACATAATCTTTCGCATAATCTAAAGCAGCCATTGCATCTTGAAGAGTAAAGCTTTCCCAATCTACCTCGTCAGATATCGAACAACTAAAGGCAGCATCTACGACACGAAAAACACCAGCTGAAAAAGTGCACTTTTGTTCTTGGACCAGGTTCTCCTTGAATTTCATCAAGTTTTTCATAAAATCTCCTCCATTACGCAAAAAAAACCACGAAGAAAGAAGTACACCATACTGGCATACTGTTATTCTCCGTGGTAAAATGCTTTTTCTAAATTTGGTAATCAAATCTCTCCGTCTTTGCTTTGCAACAAAGAAAATCACAATAGTATCGTAGTTAATATATTATATCAGAAGTATCAGTCTATTAAAAGAAACTTATGTATTAGTTTAGATAAACGTGAGGAATCTTTTTTAATCTGAAGGTTAAACGGCAAGCTCGATATATTCACACTCATATTCACTTTCAATCTCTTTCTGATTAGTTATAGGCGATGTAATTGATTCATACACCATTTGCATAACAGGTTGAGCGATATCATCACGCAGATTAACTAACTTCGAAATCAACTCGCTCTCCTGTCTTCGAGACCGTTTTAACGAATTACAGAATCCTCCGATCATTGCACAGCATGTTAGTATCTGCTCCATATATTGAAATTGATCTATCTCTCTTTTATAGAATCGTTCCGTTATCATTCGTACTGTTTCTTTTGTCGATACCTCAATTTCTCCTAAATTGTTCAAGTGACTCACCTAGCCTTCCTCTACTATAATTAGTAAATTTTATCCTTTATATAATAACATATTAATTAGTATATTAGTATATAAACAAATCCTCATTCCTTTATCTTGAGAATGTTTATTTTCTTGGAAGGGCTCTATAAGCCCCCCCAAGAGTAAGATGGTTAAATACCTGAGGAGAGTGTGAATGTAAATCTGGACTTGTAAATACCGGCCATCAGACCTGTAGATTCACCAGGTACAAATTTACTTCCAGATCCGGAAGAGATGATTTTAACACGATCCGGAATACTCAGCGTAAAGTTGAGCGGAATTTCAACGTACCCCATCCCTTCAAATGCTTTTGCAGTCGCTAGCATTTCAGGACCTGTCCCAGTAAAGACATGTTTTCCAACGTTTGAAAGCTCGGCAGCTGGACCGGTAATCGTTTTGGTATTCAGCACATCCACGGACAAGGAATTGGCCGGAATACTTACAACCAAGCTTTGAGAATTGGTGGAGTTATCCTGCATCGGATCTGATACGAAATCAGTCACATCCAAGCTGTATTGATACCCTTTTCCGTTCCCACGGCTGTCCTCGATTAAAGCACGGCTGACCGAGTTAATGGATTGGTATGGGTTTGTATTGTCGATGATGATTGTTGAGAGATCCGCACCCTCAAACCGAGAGCTAAGTCCCCCACTATTCACGGTAAAATCAACGTCCTCTTCACCGATTGGTGTGCCAGTTCCCGGATCCGGAGTAGGTGTTGTACCACCGCCACCTGGATTACCGGCATTCGGGTCAATAACTGTTACGGTGTATGGGCCTCCGCTAAAGACTGGTGTGCCTGTGCTATCTCTTACTTCGATCTCAATATTATGTGTACCTGGACCGTAGCTTACCGGGCCCGTGTACTCTACCCATTGGTTATTGCTGTCTTTGTAATGGACAGTGACATCACTTGTGTTGATGCCCAGTTCAATGGAAACCTGATCATTATTGACTGTAATTTTTGGATGAGAGACGGTTGTTACAAACTCCGTCACCTCACTCTCCTTACCACCTGCAGTAACAACTTTTGCTCGAATGGTATGAGCTGCGTTGGATACGCTAAATGATCCTGTGGTTGAGATCCACTCGCCACCGTCAATGGAGTACAGTGCCTCACCTTCTGAAGCATCATACGACACCTCAATATCGAGTCCGTATAGGTTATTGAGTCCTTTCTGTGTGACGACCGGTTTACCAACAACTACTGGTGCCGGGTTATCTGCCGTTACATCAAACGTTTTGTTAATAAGCTCTTGATCACGATCATTGAGCAATCTGATTTCAATTGTGTGATTTCCAGGTGTTAATAACAAGTTGTTAGCCGTATTGAAATCTTGCCACGCAGCTCCATCCACTCTTACCTGTACCTTAACGGTACCTGTGGAATCAGCGCTGATTTTAAATTCGTCTGCAGCAATTTTATCGATCTTTGGATGACCTGCAGTTATGACGATCGGATCACTAGTAATCGTTAACTCGCCAACCTCACTCATGTTACCATTGCCATCTGCAGATCTAGCTTGGATAGTAACGCTACCCGATTGAGTAACTATAATATCACCGGTGTAATCCAACCAACCTCCACCGTTAATTTGATATTGTTTAGTGGCAATATCCCCCGTAGTACCATAATTGATTGATACAATTGACTGATTAAATTTATCTTGCGAAGTAATCGACAATACTGGCTTATCCGGATTGGTTACAGGAGTAACATAATCTTTGGGAATAACTTTAAGATTCGACTCCAGGACGTTCACTGAGTTAGAACCTTTGTACAGCGTGTGTACTTGATAGTCATCCGTAATACCCAAAACAGTTTGGGTGCTGGTAGACTCTCTGATCGTGAAAATATCAATATATTTCTTTGAGTGAGTAAAGGTCGCCCCTGTTCCTGACCAACTTATCAAAGTATTGTCATTCTTCAGATAGAAGTTTCCTCCACTGCCAACTGCAAACTTCTTGAGGTCTGTTAATTCATTTGCAGGACCTGTGATCTTCAAAGGAGTAACAAAAGGTCCTCCCACAACTCCGGTAGAGGCAGATGCATTTGGTCCAATGTAAAACAAATTGCCATTTTTTACAAAATAAATGTTGCCTCCCAGGTTAGTAGAAATATAATCTACTCCCGTAGCAACTTGTTTTATTTCAGAACTGAAAGGCTTTCCAGAACTACTCTCCAAAGAGTATATGTCGTTGAACTTGTCTATTGCGGTTCCCCAGTAAGATAGTACCCCATTATCAAGGCTAACATATAAAGTTCTGTTTTCAGTTCCAGCATACTGATTGGTTACAGACCCCGAAACCTTTGTTAGATTTCTGGCGTTAATCCCTGCTGGTACTGGATACAAAGTGGTGGAAGAGGTGTCTAAAGTTCCAGATATCTCTTTATTGAACTTTGTAGTGTCGATCAATGTGTACTGACTTCCTGCGATTTCAAAAACACGTACCGTAGCCGCAGTGGAATCTTTAGATTCATTGTTTAGTCGGAACATATCAAATTCGTCTGCAGTACTAAAGGCAGGGAAGAAGGAAGTAATATCCACGGGAGTTGCTTTTGGCAAAGAATCATAACCAAAGGCTACACCTATCAAATAAACTTTTCCATCGCCTACAAGTAACATTGAATTCTTCCCGGGGTTCTGGGCCATTGGAATTATCTTCTTTATGCCCTTAAGATCTTCAGTGCTATCTGCTGGATCTACGAGTTTCGTAGCTACAGTTTTATCCTGAGCATAGCCAATACCCAGTTGACCGTTAGCTCCCCTACCCCAGGCTTCTACAGTCCCATCTGACTTTAAGATGAAGAAACTGTCAAATCCTGTGTTATTGTAATGAGCGTATCCTTCAAAATCTACAGCGTTTGAAGCCATTTTAACTGGGGTACCTGTACCCTCTTGATAAAATAGATCTCCAGATAGAGTGATATACAAATTCTTTACTACAGATGTCGAACTTCCTGCAGTATAAGTTCTTGTTTTTATGAACTCTCCCTGTTTAAGTTGGCCTTTATTGGCATTCAGACGTACACGATTGCCGCCTTCTAGTTCTAGAGACGAAACAGTGTTACCGCCGTCCAATGTATTGCCTTCATGGTAAGTATCAATTCCTATGATACGAGAATATTCTGCCGCCTGAGCTTTTGGTCCAAAATCAGCAAAAGAATAAGTACCTAGAATCAAAGCAAGCACCAAAGTCAGAATCAGACTTCGTTTCCATCCAATCCGAGTCGAGTATTTCTTCTTCTCTTTTTTCTGTTTTTCCAAAATGTTCACCCCTCCTTAAATTCCTGATGTTGACGTAGTCGTAAATGTGGATTTGTATGTGCCAGCGACAATACCAATTTCTTTACCCTCTTTTGTCTTGATGACTTGTGGCAAGGTTAATGTATATTGGAGATCAAAATCGTATGCTCCCTGGCCAGTACTCACATCTGCGGAAAAGAGCGTTGTTGGTTGTTTCGATAACACTTGATCTTGAGCAATGTGTCCCCCTTGAGTAAAGTCAAGTGGAATTCCCGAGATCGTGTTCTTCAGGGTAGCTGTCACTCGTACCGCATCGATCGGAATATAAAATTCCTGTCCATCCATAGTCGTGACAAAATCAGTACCCGATTGGCTGATGGTCCATCCGCCTCCATTCCCGCGATCATCAATGACCCGGGTAGTCGCTGCAGCTTGGGATTTTTGCTGCTGCCGGACAGCAAGCGTAATGTCCGTAAAATTTAATTTTGACTGTGTGACGACCAGGTTCCCACCGTTAACCTGAACCTCTTTCTCCATGTCCTCCGCTGAGGCCACGGCTGGCAGTGCCAATGCGAGAACCAGCACTGCAGAAACCCATAAGCGTTTCATGCGTTCACATCCCTTTTATGATTTTGACTTGATATAAACAGCCGATTAAAATCACATGGGAACCACCTCCCTTCATGAAAAAGGATCAGTCTTGAGGTGTGTGAACGGTTTGGCGTGCAGCGCGCTGACGTACCTGTTCTTCCTCATCCTCTTTCTTTTTTCGTTTGAGCAAAAGGATCAGGAATAAGAACAATGTTCCCAAGATGAGGATCACCAGTACAGCACCAAGCACAATGGCCCATGGATGTTCCTTCAGCCAATCCAGGAGTCCACCTCTTCCTTGTAATAGACCGGCATTACTTAGGCTTTCCTGGGCTTTCTTCACGTCTGCTTCGGTGACGGTGAAATTAAACGTCCTGGATACTTTTTTGCCGTTAAAGTTGGCTTCAAAATAAGCGGAATACTCACCTGGCCAAAGGATCTGGTCATTTATGTAATAGACCATATCAGCGGTCTTGCCGGCATAGATCGACTTTTCATTCGCTGCAGCGTCATACGATTCACTGAAAATCCCTTTACCGTTTGCATCGCGGATCATAATCAGTCCGTTTGGTCGCTGTAGAATCGTTCCTGTGTTGGTTAGTTTAATGGTCAGCTGCGAGTAACCGTTACTTATGTAGCTATGCTTAAAATCATCGATGCTCATATCTTGAACAGCGAGCTCCTTCTGTTTTTCCATCACGATCTGTACCCCGATGCGTGGAATCCGCTCAATTAACAGAACCGCTTTGTTTTGAGCCTGGGATGGACTTGCTTCTTCATCTGGAATTTGTTCGGCTACAATCCCTCCGACATACTCACCTGGATCCAGATCCTTGGGGACATTTACGGTATAGGTGTATTTCTTCTTTTCGTTAGGCTTAAGATGAATGAGTTGTTCTTTTGAAGGCGATATCCAAGAGCCTACGGAATTGTTTTTCTCACCCTTCAGCGTGTAGCTCTTTCCGCCGTTCACCATTGGCGCTGCATCTGCAGGATAGATCCAAAGGTCTATCGGTTTCTTGATCAGGTTCTCCACGTAAAAGGTGTATTGTTTCGTTTCTCCACCGTTCACCTTGTCGCGATAATAACCACTGGACTGCTCCACTTCTTTGACTGGTGAGAGCAGAAAATCCACATTGGATTCTGCATTAGCCTGCGTCTGCAGCGTGAAAATCGAAAAAAAAGCGAAAAAAAATAAGAGTACGCTATATTTTCCAAAAAATTTCATTCCGTTCTCCTTCCTATTAAGGGGTGGGGCAGGTTGTCTGCCCCGAATATTTTAGTGTGGAGCTTGTGCGCTGAAATCATCGCGGCTGGATTGGTCCGCATTATAGAACACAATGTCTCCGTCACGAAGATTGAACACATTCATGAACGAATCCAGGATGTTCGGACGAAATCCTTCCAGTCTCCATTGATTCATGAGCGGTGCATTAATATACTGTAGATGCGGATCCTGCAGGTTTCCATTCTGAATCGATTCAATATCGAAGTTAACCACAATATAGCCGTCCTTCAGGAAGATGGGAGACTTGTCAGTAAGTCCACCATGGAGCCGGCCATATTCGGCCAAGTCTGTTCCTTGTGCAACTACATAGCTGTCTGCAGGAATGCTATACTCCCCGTACCATTGCTGAATGGATGCATTTGCTCGTTCCGGAGTGACCGTTGCGTTGGATGGGATTTCCTTCGGTCCGATCAGTGTTTTGAGCTGTTCCGGGAGCAGCAGCTGAGCGTATCCACCAACCGGCGTTGGCTTCTTTGTGTACTTAAGAACGTAATTTCGCATATACAGGTCTCGATCGGTGCCGGCTTGCTGGTCTGCTGTTAAGTATTGATCATACCGCCAGTATCCTGCATTTTTGATATCTCCTTGCGGCACGCTGCGTAAGCGTTCGTTCAAGATGACATAACGCTCAACCTTATCTTCCGGAGATCCGATTTTTATGAATGGTTGCTCGTTGGTTTTATAGTACAGATCCACCGGAATAGGTGCACCACCACCCTTACTCACGTATGTGAATGTCGGTGTTATCCGAATCCCGTCTTTAGTTCCAAACATGTTACCCATCGTCTTGAAGTCAAATTTAAAATGATATCCTGTCTTAACAGCTACATTTTTCATTCCTGTCAATGGGTTACTGCCTGCACGAATTGGCAGTGTATAGGGTTCGTTATTTCCTCGCGGAGCTCCATCGATGCCATTTTGGCCAACCCAGTAGCTTACCCCCGTAGAGTCCTTACTACCAATGTATGTCCGGAAGACACGTTCCCAGTTATAATCAGCAATGTCCGTAATGTGAAAGTCATACAATCGTCCAATAACTTCAACACTCACTTGATCGACTGCAGCATGGTTTACGAGATTCAGATTGGCATCCTGTTCATAGGTGTATCCTTCTGGAGCATTTTCTGCAATGTTCCGGAAATATACCTGGTAGTCACCTTCATCGACCCAAACTGGCAGCTGGAACGTGGTATCTAATTGGTACACCGGAATATCAATCCAGGTATCTTTAGGGATCAATTGGCTTTTGGACTCATTGTATACGTCGAACGGGAATCTCACCTGCTTAGTCCGGAAATACTTCGCGTAATCCCTGTTGCCATACCCCGGATATTGCGCTACATCTAAGTGCTGACCGGATGTTGGGATCCGGACGATGAACGGCCTATCCAAGATCAGTGCAGATCGACTCATATTAGGCTTGGTCTTCTGGTTGTGCGGCTGGTCGTCTGATACCGCTGAGTAGTTCACGACTGGTGTATGCACGGTCACTGTATTTATGCCGTTAATCTCGTACTCCAATTCCTCTTCTTCGGTGTTAATACTGCCCGCTGCCATGATAAACTCGATTTTTCCTGTGCTGACCTCATCTTTCTTGTTGACCTTGTTAGATGGAATGTAGTTATACGGGCTGTACAATACATCTTTTCCGATCTCTCCTGGTGCCGGGATGTTCCCTGGCTGAGGTCCACGTTTAGCCACACGCTGTTTATTCATAATCGTCTGCCCTTTAAAGATCAGCGAGTCATTTTCAACCTGTACATCTGGAATAGCTGCTTCAGCTACGCTTTGCAAATTCTCTTCCTCCATGGTTGGTTCACTCGTACCTCCGTCTTTACTCCGGGAAGGACCAGGAACTGGACTCGGATTGTTTGCTGGGTAGTAATTTCCGGTCGTTTCTGCTTGAAATTCCGGTGGTTCGTATCCAGAAGGTTCAATTGTTATCTGACTGCCCGAAAAGGCATATTGCATCAATGTAGCTTTCTTGATGTTATAGACACTCAACTCATCAATCGTCCAGTAAGAGTATGGCCGAACTACTTGGTATGTTGGGCGTCGTACATCTGGTTTAGATCGCGGAATATCATAGACAGTCCTTGTACCACCGTCCTCTGTCGGTACCTCCCGCGGATCTAGCCAAGTCAACGTCCAGTGCTGCTCGACAACCACCGTGTACGTACATATCCCTGACATCTCCACAAATTTATTCTGCACCAAGTAATCTTTGCTAAAGACGTTACCATACAGGCTTTCTGAAGTAGGTATGCCCTTTGACACATCAAAAGGTTCGCTTCCTCGTGCATCAGCCTTAATAACTCCTGTTGCAGCCGGATCCATATACTTGCCTTCCAAGGTACGACCGGGTTCTGGCTTTGTACAAACCAGTCCGGGACTCGGATTGTCTGGTATTGTTGTACCGCCTTTCGGTTCATAATAAAAATTCAGATAATATATAGGAAAAGATCCATTGTATTTAAAGTTTCCAGGGTCTCCCCCACTTGGTCTACCGCCCGAAGGCGGCGACACAGTACTTTTCTTATATCCTGCATACGTATAATTGCTCCCAGGATCAGTATGGACAAAGTTATAATCTTTGTTCTTTTCCAGCTTTTCTTCCCGATCAACGAAATGATCAACTCCATTCAACCTTTGACCAGTTGTGGTCCAGTGCTGAATGATGGCTTTTCCCTCTTCAGGTTCTAGCTCGATAGTGAACAAAGTTGGAAAATAGTATCGGAAACCTAACACTCCAGGAGCAAACGGCGGAGTACCAGGTTTTTGTTCTTGTTCATACTTTCTATCAACTGCTCTAACAGCATCTAATACGCCGTTTAAAACATACACATTTAACTTAGCTGAATTTGTCCCTATGCCTATAACTGGCGTCTGTTCGTAAGTATAGCGAACCTTAGAAGTGGCATCTTGATAGTATTTCTTATCATTTTCCGCTAGTTCTCCCGTCCGTGAAGCATTAAAGGTTTCATTAGCGTAATCCCACCCAAAGTCAAACTGACTTACTTTCACAGACTTAATTTTACGAGTTGATGAAAATGTGAATTCATAAGGTCCGCCATCAACTCTTCGTACAGTATCACCCGGTTTATATCCTTCATCAGTCCAAGTACCTCCTGAACTTCTCCAAACTTCGTAATATACCATTCCTACAAAGTAGTAAATATTTGACTTAGCCGGATCCTCATCTTGATAAAGTCGATTAAAGCCAATTGCTTCAGCCTGTCCAATGCGAAAAGTAAAAATCGTAAGAATGGAAGACAAGATAAGTACCACACTAAGCAAGGAGTTAATGGTTTTCTTCATCCCTATCTCCTTTATTTAAATGGATTTACAATGGCAACTGCATAATCTTCTAAGTTGCCATCTTCTAAGAGAATATAATCAGCCGAACTGATTTTAAATTTACTGTAATCATAATTCTCTACAAATTTCCCGTTTTGAAATAGATCAAGACTACTTAAAACGGGATAGTTATTCATACCTGTCTTATCTCCATTATTCACAAACCCTGCATCAACAACGTGTCTTCCTCTACCAAAACTATTTTTCACCAGAAAAGTAACTGGGTTGCCTCTGGAACTGCTTCTAATTTGAACCCAGTCATCTCCTTTGATTGGATTTTTCACTAAATCAATGCTGTATACAACCTGACCATCAGCTAATTGCAGTGGAAGGTCACTTTCCTTTATAATTTTAACGCCTGAGTATGTTTCACCCTTCGAGTTCTTGAAAATGTCTTTAGTTTGCGTGTAAGCATTGAAATTGCTAAGCTTCGTCAACCTAAACTCTTTATTATCTGTGCTCCGGAAATCCTTATTTCCAATCCAGACCCAGCGGCCAATTTTGTCCCATTCTACCTTTTGACCAAGTCCTTCACTGACCAGACGCAACGGAACAAATGTCCGATTCTGTTTTAAGATGATTTGTGTTCCATAGTCTTTCTTTTGACCATCAACGGTCGCAGTTGTCTGTCCGATCGTCATATCTACCGTGTGATCCTTGGACTTGATGCCTACCTTAGACACCTTGCCAGTTTTAGAATAGGTCACCTTAGCACCCAGGGCTTCTGAAACGAAACGGATTGGAACCATGACGCTGCCTTGACCATCTTGGAACGGCTTCGCATCCGGAAACTTCATTTTCACCGTGTTCAGCAAAACTTCGACTTGCTTAGGTGTCGTTGCAGCATGTGCTGCAGTTCCACCAAACCCTACTGCCGTGAACATCATCGCCCCTGCTACAACCGTCAACAATACTTTTTTCATCTTCATTTGAAATGTCTCCCCTCAAAAATTAATAGTCCCTATTTTTATCGGTAATTCCAATACCTGCAGTTAACAACCTTCATCGAATGATCGGAGAACGTACATCGCTTCCTGGCAGCCATTCGTCAGTTCATCAAACGCTGGATAGGCCATCTCTGGAGCCTTGGGATCGTCTTCCCAACAAGTTTGTTCTCCTTCAGATCCGGTATTTGTTTTGACATAAGATTTGTTAAACTCCTTGCCGTCTACTTTCAGTGTTTCAGTCCATCCTTCTTTGGTAATACGAACAATGATTTCTGCTTCCATAGTTTTCGTCCTTTCTTCGATGTATGTGGGATCAGATATGATCGGTGGCGACCGTTATGCTTGCCGCTTGGCACAAGCTTATCATGCCGAATATACATTCATAACAGGCTTCGCCCGTAGTTCAACTGGAGGCTCCGCCAAGCGACGAAGACGCTGCCGGAGTAGTTGAACTTAATCGTCAAGGCAGGAACGCGCAGCGGCAAATCCTTGACGATTTCAAGGGCCATGATACGCTGGTCCAAGTCGCGGCAAGTGACATAGAAGGTCGCAGGCTTCCGGCAGAGCCGGAAGGCAACATTGCTTTTAATCGTTGCTTTTCGGATCTGTGCCGATTTTTATCTTTTTTCTTTCACCTGTAGTTCCCAGGCTGACTTAATGACTTTCGAATCATGTGACATGATCTTTAAAAGATTCTGTATACGTAGTATGCTTTTTGTTTTTCCTGCCTTGGTTTGATTTGCTGGATGGGATTCAAATTTCATTAAATCTTCAGCTCCTTTTGTATAATCGGCACAGATCCCACTAGCAGCTATCTGGTATTAAGTCCTTTTGCAGGCATGTATCCTGCAGCTGCAGCATCCTTTTCTGATACGAACGTCTCCTCAACGCGCATGTTCAGTGGATAATTACTGCGATAATAGTATTTCAGACCAGTACTTTCATCTATCGCTCCATACACGACATTCTTCTTTACGATCCGGCCACTACCAAATGCGTAATTGTTATAGAACTGGTGCCCCACCGGCAAGCCTTGGATGAATGCCATAATCCCAATGTCATCTACACTGTTTGTCCATTCCTCATTAGGAATCAGAGGAATTTTAAAATCATAGTAACTGCCGAGTCGAAGAGCAAATTGATTATGTTGATTGATGAAATAGGCCACATCTTTTTGAACTGCATTCACAATGGTTCTGCGCCGCATCTCATCAAACTGCTTTTCATCATTCAATAGTGAAATATCCGTAAGTCCTTGCAGCTCCTTACGATAACCCTTCAGCCAGGTGCCTGTACTTGCCTCATACGCGGTTACGTAACTGTCCAAGGTGAAATTAATGCTGTTCCCCGCTTGATCGCTGTAGGCATAAGGTTTCTCCGGTTTCCATTCGTGTTTATAAAGCTTGTTCCCACCCGCGTCCGTATACTCCGTAAATGCGTAGATATGGAATCCGCTATAGTCGGTAACGGCTACTACCGGGACGTATGCTGCCAGCGCGCCCTGGGATACCGGATCCTCTCCTGCACCAAAATTAAGGTTCATGGTTTTCCAAAATGTCTCGATGGCAGCTTCCTTATTCGCATTGAAATACTTGCTGGACTGATAGGAAGCTTCATTCTCCTGATACTCATTTTGATTCAAGGCAAACGCCGCATCTTGGACAGCCGTATGTAATGCTGCTGAATACTGTGCTTCTAGCCGGTTAACTAGCTTCTGATCCGATGTTCGCATATCCAATATGAGATAAAACGGTACGACAATGAGAAGAAATATGATGGCCAGGTTAATAGAAATAGGTAAGGATTTGATATAATCACCGCCTTTTCCCCTTCTCCACACCGTGCGTGCGACTTTCATCGCAC
>NZ_JASOYM010000010.1:0-259415 GCF_030226665.1 Paenibacillus sp. UMB7766-LJ446 | reverse complement strand
AGCGCGCACCGATTGAATATCGATGCGCACTGGCAGCATAGCTTTTTTCATCTGTCTACTTGACAGGGGTAAGACCAGTGAACTGTGACCAAAATCGGCTTTTTATGTAATTTTTCCTTGCTTGGCGAATGTCAGTCTCCCCTATTTGAGGGCAATGACCTCGATCTCTACAAGAGCATCCTTCGGCAGACGGGCAACTTCAACCGCGCTGCGTGCCGGATAGGGCTGTTCGAAGAACGTGCTGTACACTTCATTCACCGGAACAAAATCATTCATGTCTTTCAGGAAAACAGTCGTTTTCACGACTTTGTCCATACTCGTGCCTGCTGCTTCGAGAATAGCCTTCACGTTGCTCAGGGACAAACGAGTCTGCTCCTGTACATCGGCACCGAATTCTCCCGTTTGCGGGTTCAAACCAAGCTGACCGGAAGTATAGATGAAATCGCCTGCTTCAACAGCCTGGCTGTATGGACCAATGGCGCCTGGCGCCTGATCGGTAGAGATTGGTTTTTTCATGGACGAGTTCTCCTTCATGTTCGCTGTCCTGCCGCCGAGAGGAGACAAGCCTCGAACTCATTTTTGAAGCTTATTATACCACGATCCAACCCCAGGCACGAAAAGAAATGTCTATCCGAAGCACTCATTCCTATAGGAGAAACCATGAACATCTCAGGACTCATCCAACCCAAGTACATGGATAACGTCATTAGAATACACATGTTTTCCCTTGGTTTGGACAAGTGCAATGTTCATCATGGCCCGGGCTATGGTGGAGGCCTGGATTGCCCGGTATTTATCCACTCTGCCTTTCATCCAGCGATCCAGAAATGTCATGACATGAGCTGCCAACTGCTCACCCAACCGTTTTTCTTTGCGATCTCCGAGGATTAACGACGGACGGAAGATATGCAGTGAACGGAAACCGATAGCCGATAACGCCTCCTCCACCTCTCCCTTTGTCCGACTATAAAATACACGTGACCCGGCATCGGCCCCCATGGAAGAAATGACGAGCATCTGGGATACACCGTGCTCTTTGGCAAGTTTGGCAGCTTTTACGGGATAGTGAAAATCCACTTGGCGGAAGTTTTCCTGACTGCCGGCTTTTTTAATCGTTGTGCCCAAGCAACAATATAAGTCATCAACATCGCGAAACAGATCCTTTTGCTCCTCAAGTCGTTCCCAGTCCACAACATGCTGCTCCAGCTTTGGATGTTCCCATTCGAGCGGGCGTCTGACCATTACACAAACCCGGCCATAAGCCGGATTCTGAAGCAAGCTGCGTACGAGCAGCCCACCCACAAGCCCAGTGGCTCCAATTACAAGGGCTTGCCGTTCGTGATTTTCCAAGTGCATCCCTCCACATATCTCTATTTCAGAAGCACACGACGCCCAAGTGTAAACGTCAGGACCAGCATCGCTGCCCCAACACCCACTTGGAATCCATAGGCGGAAACCCAGGTCAAGGCGTCCGGCCAGGTTTCCATTCTCTCATACAACCAGCCACCAATCAGCGGTCCAAGAAACGAGGTTACTCCGGTCAGAGCCGAATAAACGGCAACAAACATTGGTCTTTCGCTTTTCGGTGTATCTCCGATTGTAAAGTTGAAGGCAAGCTGGTTGAACCCTCCAACACCAATGCCGAGAAAGATATGAGATAAAAAAAGCGCTATCAAAACAGGCATAAACGACATCAATCCCCAGGACAGACAGGAGAGTGCAATGATCGGTAATGTCCAAAATAATAAGGTTTTGTTGCTGAATCTCGCGTTCAGATTGCCCCAGATATAGAATCCGGCCATCATTACAAGCGTCTGGACCACGGTGATGATGGATACCGTTTGATAATTAATGTTAAGCAGGTCAAGCATCACGTAGGAAAATAGCGGAACGATCAACGTCTGGATCAGTAACCAGGCCGCGAGGAACAGTGCAGCCTTCAGAAAGGAAGGATCCTGAAACGGCTTCTTGAACATGCGCCAGAAAACCTTTTCAGTTGAACGTTCAAATGGTACATCCGGATAAAAGAAATAAATTACCGTATTGGCGATAGCGCAAATCCACACAGGAATAAACAAGAGTAAGAAGCCCATTTCCCCGGGAAAACGGTCCAGAACGATACCTCCCGAAAATAAGCATACGCTTCCAAGTGCATTCAGAATCGTGTTTCGAATTCCGAAATAACGCCCTCTTACTTTGGCAGGAACGATGTCGCCAATCAACGAGGTCCAGATCATACCACCAATCGTATTGGCTATGAATGCAACCGTATACACACCAATATAAATACCTACCCACCATTCCTTGGGAAACAGGAAGGGAATCAGTCCCGTCGAACTCCACAGGATGCGATGTATCCCCACAAACAATATAAGCATACGTTTGCGGCTCCGAATACGCTGCATCCAGTAAGCCGCTCCAATCTGGGCGATATTAACAAAAGTCGTAATGGCGAGCACAAAGCCAATATGTCTTGACCCGGCCCCAAGGTACAGCAGAAATCCGGTTAAAAATGGGCCTCCCAGCAGCGTCTGCAAAATAATTGCCGGTACACCCTCCCATGTTGCAATAGATAAATTCATGCGTTGTGTCGAACCCTTGCGCCGTGGTTTGCCTGCAAACGGAGGAGGGTTAACGTTGACCGTCTTCTGTATGGGGATACACTCCTTAGACCGGGTTTCAAGTGCCGGTCGATGCTAGTTGTCACCCCAAATTCTACTCACAGCGTGAAGGTTGTCAACTCATTTTTTCACGGTTCAACGGGAGATTGAGGTAGAAGGTACTTCCCTTGCCCTCAGCGCTTTCAAGTTCGATCGACCCGTCCAGTAATCTCGCCAAATCCCGACTGATAGACAGGCCGAGTCCTGTCCCCCCAAATTTGCGGCTAATGGACCCGTCAGCCTGTTGGAATGCCTCAAAAATGGATTGATGTTTATCTTTAGCAATGCCAATTCCCGTATCTTGCACCGAGAAAACAATCCATTGACTCAGAAAGCCTGACTTCTTGATTTGCTTGGTGCTCACGGTGAGTGTGACCTGCCCCTGATGTGTAAACTTGATGGCATTGGACAACAGATTACGCAAAATCTGCTGGACCCGCTGGGGATCCGACCAGATGGTTTCTGGCAGCCCTGGCTTCTTCTCCAGCCGCAGCTCTACTCCCTTTTTCTCGGCAACCAGCTGGAAGTGATTCATGACATCTTCCGTAAGTTGTGCAACACTGATATCCTCCAAAATGATATCCAGTCTGCCCGCTTCCACTTTGGACAGATCGAGAATGTCATTGATTAACGCAAGCAATTCCTGACCAGAATCTTCAATCATTGCAGCAAAACGTGTGATATCCTCTTGCTCCATCGTATCACCGTTCTCGCTGATCATCTGGGCGAAGTTAATGACACTGTTCAGCGGTGTTCGCAGTTCATGCGACATATTTGCCAAAAATTCCGATTTGTACTGCGAAGCAATCATCAACTGCTTGGCACGGTCTTCCAGCACAATCTGGGCCTTTTGCAGTTCTTCTTTCTGTACAGACAATAATCGGTTCGTGCTTTGAATAAGCAAAATCCGGTTCTGCTCATTCTGGAAATCGCGCAAAATAAAAGCAAAAAGAAGACTAAGCAAAATACCCACAGGAAGGGTATACGGCATAATATGCGAGAAAAAATATGCAGCTGGGATAACGCCAACGATAGCAATGTTCACACTATTGACCACATTTACAATCAAGGTGACGATGACACCTTTAACGATCAGCCTGTAGTCACTGCGTCTCATCCATATATTCAGCCCTGCACACACCACGCCCAGAATCGACATATTAATAAGTGCAGCCACCGTAGCATCGTTGATACCAAAGGTTAACCGGGTCAGCCCAATTCCAACCCCTACGATAATAACGCTATAGGGTTGTCTATAGGTCAAAACGGCAACAATTAACGGAACGAAACGAAGGTCGAAGACCACTTCATCATTAAGCTGAAATCCAAATACAGTGCTGATCCAGCCTGCAAAAATGAACACAAACAACGAACTGATCTGTTTCACCCTTGATGAAGCACGTATTACGATGTATTTATAGAACACACTGGCAAGGTAAGCAATGGTAATTAGCATCCCCATATTTAATACGAACATTTTTGAAAATTGCATTCACTCACTCCTGTTGTCGTGTATTCATTGACAGAAAACCTGTAGTCCGTATATACATCTATCATATCATGCCCGTTCAACCTTCGACATTCCTTCGTCGTCAAAAAAATGCACAAAAATACACAAATCAGGATTCAATTTGTGCGCTGAACGTAGTAAAATATATTGTTGTTCGATTTTATTTGCTGTGATCCAGTTCCTTGCGAACATGGATGAAAGGAGAAACGGTGTTGTGCACGTGTTAAAAAGTAAATCCTACTGGCTGTCGTTAAGCTTGATGCTTTCCTTGGCTGTCTTGGGAATGTTGTATGATATTCTGAATAGTCCGGAACGCGGTTTCTCTGTGCTGTATTCCCCACTGGACCGGATTATCCCTTATGTACCTTCAATGTCCATTCCTTATCTGGGCTGGTATCCGTTTGTCTTCGGGGTGTTGGCTTATTTATGCGCCAAGGATCGGCTCACTTATTATCGCGTCCTGCTATCCATGAATATCTGTGTCTGGATCTGTTACCTGATCTATTTTAATTTCCAGACCATGGTGCCCCGTCCCGATTTAACAGGTACAGGTCTTGGTGCATCTGTTCTGGGATGGCTCTACGGTCAGGATCGTCCATATAATTGTTTTCCAAGTATTCATGCCCTTCATTCTTATCTGGTTATGCGTGCTGTTCTTTCCGTTCAGAGCATCCGCAAACACGTTAAGGTGTTTGTTGCTGCCGGGGCAGCTCTGATTATACTATCCACCTTAATGATCAAACAACATGTAATCTATGACGCCCTGGGTGCGGTCATTCTGGGTGAATGCATTTTCACAATTATCACCGGGCTTTCACTGCACCGTCGCCGCAGAAAAGAATCGAAGTGGACCGAGGGGATCAGCTGACCCCTCGCTCCGATGATTTCTGGAGATGCTGCTGCCGCCTCCACTCATCAATAAACAAAGTTGCAAAATAGGGATCCCACTGGGTCCCTTTTCCTTCTTCCAAAATAGATAGCGCTTTCTCATGGCTCATCCCATTCCGGTATGGACGATCAGACGTCATCGCATCAAAAGCATCAGCCACGGCAATGATACGGCCAAACAGCGGAATTTTTTTACCTGCGATGCCATCAGGATACCCTTTGCCATCATATCTTTCATGATGGGACCTTACACCCGGCAGGAAGTCTGCCATGGCATCAATCGGTTCAATCTGTAACAAAATACTCTCTCCAAGAACGGGATGTGTGCGAATGATGGCGAATTCCTCATCGGTGAGTTTCCCATCTTTCAATAACACTTCATCGGGTATGCCGATTTTCCCAATATCATGCAGCAGCGCTGATTTGTATAACAGATCTGCTTGTTCTTCATTCATGCCGCTCAGCTTGCCGATCATAATGGAGTACTCTGCCACCCGCATGGAATGACCGGCGGTATATTTATCCCTTGCGTCCAACGCAGCCGCCAAGGTGGAAAAATAACTTTGCAGCAACTGCCGATTGCGTTCCTGTCTCATCTCAAGCCGATTAATCATCATATTGAATCCGGAGATGAGCGTTGAAAATTCATCCGCGTACAGATCGGGGGTTCTTCTGCCGAGGTCTCCCTCCTGAATCCGATTCATCTCCTCCGTTAGCTCCGCAACCGGACCACGAACATCCCGTATCAGCAGCCAGCTACCTACAAGGGCAAAGCCCCCGCCCAGCACAACGATAAGAACTGCCCACAGAATATACTCTTTCGCAAACTCGCTATCCATATACTGAAGACGGATTGATGTAGCCAGGAAGAACAGAAATAATGGGAATAGACCGATCAGCGCTGTACTCAGCTGAAATTTACGCTGAATGGACACCAGAACACGTCCTCCGAGAGATGGCTCCATGCCATGCTGCTCTTTGCCTTGGCGGCGAACTTCCAGCAGCAGCGGTCTCACCGTCCGAACGGTCAGAAAATATTCAATCAGGGCATGCATCACAGCGATTAATAAGGCACACGCAGCTGCAACTGCGACATATCCGTACGGAAAATCCAACCATCCTGTGGAGATCATCCATAACGTCAATCCGGCTGCCGGGAGTGAAAATCCTAGCATATGCGGACCCAAAATACGATAGATGGTTTGTCCCGGAAAACGGTGAATGGTCTCATACATTTTTGTCAATTCAGCCTTTTCATGATGCTCGGCGGCAAAGAATTGCCGAATGGGGCCAAGTTGTGCCCATAGTGTAATCAATTCAGCAACAAGCATGAACAACAGTGAAATCACCACAATGATAATGAGGCGTACAAATTGAATGTTCGGTATTTGTAAGGTAGACACCATAACCACTGTACCTACCACAAAAACAGCCGCCATTGAACCGAAAAGATAATTTCGTATCAGACGAAAGATAAATGAACGGTATACTTCCACCCCAACCCCTCACTCTCTAGGTGTAACCAGTTCTCCCCATTGATAATGACAGAGGGAGATTTAAGGGTACAGTCTCCTATTTGTTATCGGTTACTCGGACTGAAAAAATTAATTCATTTCGCGAATGGAAAACCTCCGTATTGAATGAACTATAAAACGTTTAGGTAATTTATATATACTCATGCAACCACATAAAAAAGACTGCTCCCGTAGGGAACAGCCTGAAATAGAAAACATTTTTTATCCTTTAATCTTGGCAGCCAGAATCATTGTACCCCGCGGCTCATCACCCATCGCATCCGGTTCAAGCGTAATCGCGACCGTGTCGTAGTCGTTGGCTGAGTCTAGAGTATAATATACCGCTCCCGTTCCATTATGGCTCAGGAAAGTCCCTGCATTCTGAGGAGTGTCGCCCTTGATCAGCCAAACCTGAAACGCCTCGTTCCCTTCCAGAGTAGGCAAGTTCTCTGCCTGGACGACCAGGTGGGTGCCTTTGCTGTCAATGACGATGGTAGCCAATCCTTGGGCCACAATATCCTGTGTCGCCGGGCTAAGCTTGACGGCTTCGCCTGTCTGCATTCCTTGCGCGGGCTGCAGAGATGAAGCAAGCTGCTCTTGTAGCTGCGCATTCTGTGCCTGTGCCTGAGCAAGCTGCTCTTGCACAGCCGATGAGCCTGAAGCTTGCTGCTTCAGCGAATCGATCTGGCTTTGCAGCTGCCCGGCGTAGATGCCGAGCACGAGCGCCGCTGCCGCGAGGGCTGCGCTCGCTATGCGCCAGGCGCGGCTGCTGCGCGCTCGCGCGCGCCCTTGAGGCTGCCACGGCTGTGCCTGTGCAGCCTCTTCTGCCCGGGCTGCAGGCACCGCCGTCTCCGGCGGCAAGCCTTGCCCGGGCTGCGCCGCTTCTTGCTGCGGCGCAAGATCCGCCTGAAGCACCACCGGTGCTTCAGGCTCCGCAGGAGCAGCCGCCGGCTTCGTTCCGGCGCTCTCCTGCGCGTGTCCGAGCACGTTGCCCAGCACACGTGCTCGCATGCCAGGCGGCGGGGCAACAGGTTCCGCCGCGAGTGGCAGGAAGCCAGTTACTTCCTGCAATTCCCTCACCTCCTGGCGACAAGACTCGCATTGGGCCAAATGCGCTTCAAATGCTGCCACTTCCTCCGCTTCGAGTCCTCCCAGCACATACACCGGTGCCAGATCAGACCATTCCTCATGTCGTTCTATCATGGATGTATGCCCTCCCTTCCCGCGTCCGAATGCATTTCAGCATCGGCGAGCAGCTTCTGAAGCTGTCGCATCGCAAGCCTGACACGGCTCTTTACTGTACCCAGCGGAATCCCGAATCTGCTGGACACTTCCTGTTGTGTTAAGCCCGCATAATAGATCGATTCAATGACCTGTTGCTGGTCACCATTCAACTGGGACAAGGCCTCTTTGATTCGGACACCTTCCCATTTCCGCTCTATTTCTTCTTCAGTATTTGTATGTTCATCGGCAAATGCCGCCAGTGTTTCGTTCTCCACTGAGCTCGTAGCTGCGCTTTTGGATTTTCGCCTCAGCATGTCCACTGCAATGTTGCGCGTAATGGCAAACATCCATGTGGTCAGCTTCCCCTGTGAGGCCTCATATCGTTCAGCATTGTTCCAAACGCGCAGGAATAATTCCTGAACGGTCTCTTCTGCGGTCATTGGATCACCAACGATCCGATAAGCAAAAGAATACACCGCCCGCTCATAGCGGACATATAAAAGCTCCAGTGCGGAAGCATCTCGTTCCGCTATCTGCCGCATTAACCTGCTGTCCTCTATAGATTCAGTCATGCGAGGGCCCCTTTCCGTGTCATCCCTCCTATTATAACTTACGCAGAATCATTTGAAGAGGATTACCTTATTGAAGAAAAAATCTGAAATGTTTTCGCAATTGTTTTCAAAAAAAGCTTCAACCTTCCTTTTTATTGCAAAAAATTACAGCCTGTGGTATACTATTAGAGTTGGTAATTAAACAACCTCATATGATTTTCTGTCTTCTTTAAACCCCGGAATATTTTCTTCATGCTGCGACCGCAGCGAACATGCACATTAACCTATGAAGATTGAAGAACCTGAATCACAATAACCCGGTATTACAGAGTTTCACAAGATGTTCCCATTCACACTGGCGCGGTCATCGGAGCCGCAAGGACAAAAGAGAGGTAGGGCTTTTGTTGTTTTGGATGTCACTTATTCTTGAGAAGATTGAAAACATACACAAAGCACCCGGAATTGGGTTCCGGGTGTTTTTCCATGTCCATTTTTGATAAAAATGACCTGAACAGGCAAAAGGCGCCGATACAATCTCGGCGCCTTTCCTCGGAGTTGTATGGATCAACTCCCTGATTATGTTGCTGCTGCACGATTTAGATAAACATCGTTTTGGAGATAATGACCAGCAGGATGAACAGTACGAGAATGGTACCCATGGATCCCCAGCTTCCCCCGGCATGCCCATAAGAGGTTCCACAACCCTGATGACACCCATGCAGCATTGGAGCATGATTAGCATTATGAGCGTATCCGTAGCCATACCCCATTGGCATTGTTCCGTAACCATACCCGTATCCATGCATTTCATGCCCCATGTAGCCTTGCATGTGCTCATAGCCTCCCATGTACCCGTATACGTGTCCCTGTCCGTTCGGTGAATTCGGTTTTACTTCGCTCATTGTTCATTCCTCCTTAACATTTGCCTACACCCCTAAGCTATGTATTCGCCCTACCTCTGGACCGGGCTATGGCCCTACTTTGACAAAATGGGCGTTCTACTATTCATGTAGGCTTGTCCTCAAGTTAAAAAAAACCCCGCCAGTTACCTGGCGGAGTTCAAACCTATTATACCCAGAAAGATTTAGTGATGATAACGAGAAGAATGAACAGAACCAAGATTGCACCAGTTGATGTCCAGCCGCCGTATCCACATCCTACGCCTCCGACTTCGCTCATAGGAAACCCTCCTTTACTAAAGTATTAGGGTCCAAAAAGTCTATTAGATCAGGAATGCTTTAGAAATGATAACCAACAAAATGAAGAGAACCAAAATGGCACCAGTCGATGTCCATGCGCCACCAACACCGTAGCCTACTCCTACTCCTCCAACAGCTCCACTCATTGAAAACCCTCCTTTTATTTGAGGTACAGTTCACTATATGCAAAAATCATGCAGTAGATCGGGCTATGATTAAAATTGGGCAGGTTCACCCTGAAGACGGAACACTGTCTTTCTCTTTATACAGATGGAATGCCAAAAAACTGCAAGCCCCCAACGGAGACTTACAGTATGTTAGATAAAACGATTGCACTTCTATTACTGATAAAGACTTCCTTCCCTCAGTTTGGCCGTGCCTGACGGGAGGCCAGTTTGTCTTGAACAGATTGCAGCTTCTGCACACTGGAGGCATCCGGTTTGTCCCGACGATCGTCAATCTTGACGGAGGTGGAGACTCGCTGAGCTCCCGATAGGAATGGAGCTTCGTGCAAAGCCGCAATCGCTGTAAAGACCTCATCGAGCGGACCTTCGATAATGGTACTCATGGAGGTCAAATGATATGTAATGCCCCGCTGATTTTCCAATACTTTCTGCATGTCCGCCACATAACTGCTCAAGCTGGTCGTCCCGGTGCCAATTGGAATTACGGTCACCTCTGCTATTGCCATTTTACTCCGCCTCCTCTGGACCCCGTAAGTTACCGGTGCCACTCATTTTTAGTCGATTTCTGCCTGTTTTTATTCTACCAGTTGAAGGAGCCACAATTCAAACTGACGTGAAAACGTCATCCGATTTGGCCAAAAATTTTTTTTGATAAATCTTCAAATCTTCCAGTCCTTTTCCTTTGCGGAATCCCGGCTTAAATGGTATACTCGGAATTACGTTTCACTGTGTTAACCCTGTTTACAAACACTATATGTTGGGTTACAGTATGATAACAGCAACAAAATGTAGTGAAATTGAATTACCCCACTTCTATTAGTCATCTTCTGAAATCTCGCGAAAAACAGGATGAAACCACCTCCAAAGGCACGTCCCTGTAGGTGTAAATCGCTTTCTCGAAACAGACTTGACTCGGAGGTTAACGGGGCTATTTGGACTGCACCGGTATCCTCAAATTAAAGGTGCGTCAGCGATAGACAAAAGATTACATAAGCACCCTTTTCTGTCTTTTTCAGATCATTAAAGACAGCAAGGAACTCAGGGCATCTAAGGGCATTTTCAGCCACTAGGCAGAGGGAATGCTTTTTATGTGACCATGTTCTGCGTGCTGCTCCGATGTCGCAAGATGGCAAGACGTCCTATTACCGCCGCTCAGTCCGCAATATGCAGCTTATATCTTTATCTCACCGTAAGAAGACACTCAATTCTTTATATAAAGAATTTCTCCAATTTATCTCTTAAACATGCGAAAGCGAGGAATATTCATGCCACAAGTTGTGACCAAGCCGAACAACCGCCAGCTTGCCTTTGATGATATGCGCATCTCGGTATATGCAGATCGTATTCTGGAAGGACTGGACATGCTGGACAAGGAACGTCTGGTACGCGGGGTAAACAGCAAGCTCCGTCGTGACGAAGTTACCGGAGACGAGATCAGCAACGCTTTTATGATGAGCGCACTGGAACTGGTAACGAAGGAAGAGCCTAACTGGAAATTTGCAGCGGCACGCTCCCTTCTGACTTCCCTTTACAAGAAAGCGGCCACCAACCGCAGATACAAATCTTACCCGGAAGAGCCTTACGGCGCTTTCCACCCGCTTCTTGTAGATCTTGTGAAGAAAGGTATCTACCGCGAAGAACTGCTGGAATGTTACACCAAAGAGCAGATCGACGAACTTGCTGAATGCATCGACTACCGCAACGATCTATTGTTCGACTACATCGGCTTGCTCACACTGGCAGAACGTTACCTTGCTCACGATTTTGACGGAAAAGTCATGGAATTGCCTCAAGAGCGTTACATGGTTATCGCGATGTACCTGATGCACCAGGAGCCTGCGGAGAGACGTATGGATCTCGTTAAGGAAGCTTACTGGGCAATGAGCAACATGTACATGACAGCAGCTACACCTACGATGTCCAATGCGGGCAAAAAAGTGGCCGGACAACTCTCCAGCTGCTTCATTGATACCGTGGATGATTCCCTTGAGGGCATCTTCGATTCCAACACTGATGTAGCGCGTCTCAGCAAAATGGGCGGCGGCATCGGCGTTTACCTCGGTAAAGTCAGAGCTCGCGGTTCGGACATCCGGGGTCACAAAAATACAAGCTCTGGCGTAATCCCTTGGATTCGCCAACTAAATAATACTGCGGTCAGCGTAGACCAGCTTGGAACACGTAAAGGTGCGATCGCCGTTTATCTGGACGTTTTCCACAAAGACATCTTGGCCTTCCTCGATCTGAAGCTGAACAATGGTGACGAGCGGATGCGTGCGCATGACGTATTCCACGGCATTTGCCTGCCTGACCTGTTCATGGAGCGAGTAGCCAGCCGCGGCGAATGGAGCCTGTTCTGCCCGCATGAAACGAAAAAAGTGATGGGCTGGAAAGACGAGAACGGTCGTCCGCTCGGACTGGAAGATTTCTATGATGAGTCCGTAGGCGAAGGCGCGTTCCGTCAGAAATATGAGGAAGCGGTGAACCACCCGCTGCTGTCCCGGATCACGGTTCAGGCGATTGACATCATGAAACGTGTCATGAAATCCCAACTGGAAACGGGTACGCCTTACATGTTCTACCGGGATACCGTCAACCGTTCGAACCCGAACAGTGCACACGGCATGGTGTATTCCTCCAACCTTTGTACCGAAATCATGCAGAACCAATCTGCAACGGTAGTTGAAAAGGAAGAGCTCGTAACCAAAGATGGACAAACCCGCATCGTGATTTCCAAAGTGCCGGGCGATTTCGTAGTCTGCAACCTGAACTCCATTCACTTGGCACGTGCCGTGCCTCATAATGTATTGGAGCGTCTGGTACCGATTCAGGTTCGTATGCTGGACAACGTAATCGACATCAACAACATTGAAGTGCTGCAAGCCCAATACACCAACAGTCAATACCGTGCGGTTGGTCTGGGAACATTCGGACTCCATCACCTGCTTGCTCTCGAAGGCATTCGTTGGGAATCGGAAGAAGCAGTCACATATAACGATAATCTGTATGAAAAAATTAACTATCTGCTCGTGAAAGCCAGCATGGAGCTGTCCAAGGAAAAAGGACATTATCCGAAATTCCAAGGTTCCGATTGGCAAACAGGCAAATACTTCGACCAACGGGATTACACGTCAGGTGAGCGCGTAGGCGAATTCGTTACAACTGAACAATGGAAAGAACTGCAATCCCAAGTACAGCAAAATGGTGTACGTAACGCCTGGTTGTTCGCCATTGCACCAAATGGTTCAACGTCCATCATTGCCGGTTCAACAGCCAGCATTGATCCGCTTTACGAACTGTTGTCCTATGAAGAGAAAACGACATACAAGATTGCCAACCCGGCACCTGACCTGTCCGAAAAAACGATCTGGTACTACAAAACAGCGTTCATGGTGGATCAACATGCTTCCATCAATATGGCGGCTGCCCGTCAACGCCACGTCGATCAGGGTCAAAGTTTCAATCTGTATGTTCGTCCGGATATCAAAGCAACGGAATTCCTGGAACTGCACCTGCACGCCTGGAGAGCCGGCATCAAATCAACTTATTATGTCCGCAGTCGGGCATTGACTATTGAAGAATGCGATTCTTGCGCAAGCTAATGTTTATCGTGATGCTGAAAGCTCACTAGATCTACGATGACTACCAGGGCATCCTGTTTTGAATGCAAAATGGCGTTGCCCTGGTACTTTTTTGCCCAAAACACGATCACAACATCATGAGATGTTGATATAGATGCCACATTACTGCCTAATATATAAGTTGAAATATTATTACAGTGTAAATTCATTCAAGGAGTGAACGGATTATGCAATTGCAGAAAATTTTCAATACCGAAGCGCCTAACCAGTCTACCCGTATTATTGAAGGGGAATGCTCAGGCATTCTGAACTGGAACGATATTCGTATGCCTCATATGTACAAGCTGTACAAAGTACTGCTGCTCAATCACTGGATCGCGGATGAAATTCCGATGTCCAAGGACGCTTCCCAATTTGCCCAATTGGACCCGGAAGAACAGCGTACATTTAAAGTAAATATCTCCCTGCTCGCTGTACTGGACTCCATGCAAACGATGTTTGTAGGTGACGTGAAACGTTATTTCACTGATTCATCGCTCGAAGCGATCTCGGCAATTATCGGACAACAGGAAGTTGTACACAACCAATCCTACTCCTACGTCCTGTCCTCCATCGTATCTGATCGGGAGCAAAAGGAAATTTTTGAATACTGGAAACATGATCCGGTGCTGCTTGACCGTAACCGGTTTATCGCCGACATCTACCAAACCTTCCGGGATAATCCGTCTCCACAGACGTTCTTCCAGGCCATGGTAGCTGATTTGGTACTTGAAGGGATCTTCTTCTATAGTACATTTGCCTTCTTCTACAATCTGGCCCGTGACCAGAAAATGATGGCAACCAGCCAAATGATCTCTTATATTCAGCGCGATGAGAACCAACACTGCTACTTCTTCGCTGAAGTGTACAAACAGCTGCTGGTCGATTTCCCTGAACTGAACACTCCAGAAAATATGGACTATGTATACAAAACGATCAACCGTGCCGTTGAACTCGAAACCAACTGGGCACATTACACCCTCAGCAACGTACGCGGCATTGACTTGAACGAGTTGGAAGACTACATCAAGTATATTGCTAACAAACGTTTGCGCCTGATGGGTATGGAAAAAGCGTACGAAGGCGTGGATGTGAACTGCATGCCTTGGATCAAACCTTTCTCCGATGAAGCGCTGAATGCTACGAAAACAGACTTCTTCGAAGCCAAGTCCCGTAACTACGGCAAAGTCGGCGACGATAACGGATTTGACGATCTGTAAGCTGGACGGATCTGTAAGCTGATGGATCAGTGAACACAACCTAAAATAAATACTCAACACTCCCCTTCTTGGAATGCTTAATGGCTTTCTGCTTGTGGGAGTGTTTTTTCTATACGCCTGGATATTAAAACCATCCATCCCGCTAGCTTGTAAGTTATAATGGAAAAAGGTTCACATTCCCCTGTCGAAATGAGGCATAGTGATGGCAAATGAACTGCTGGAACAACTGAACAACTGGCATGAACAGGACGAGTTCGGTCTTATTATTGAACGTATTCAGGATATTCCTGAAGTGGACCGGGATTATGAGCTCATTGGTCAACTAGCCAGAGCGTATAACAATAAAGGACGTTACCGTGAGGCTGCCCAACAGTTACTAGCCGTGAATGAGCAAGGAACAAGCGACCCTCTCTGGCAGTACCGTTTGGGTTACGCTTATTATCATATCGCCAAGTATGAACAGGCGCTCCATGCGTTTGAGATGGCTAATGAGCTCTTGCCCCATGACGAATCAACCAACGAATTTCTCGAATGGACAAGGCCCAAAGCTGAAAAAATGCAGCAGGACCGACTGCGTCACCAAGAGGTATTGTTGGAATTGGAGCACAGCGGCAGGCTAAATCATCTTAGAGCCGCTTCCGGGTCCTACGATCCGGCTTCCTTCTGGGAACAGAGTGAATATGCGTTAGAAAGTTATGTATCTCCACCTTTTGACGAGGAATTAATTCAATCCATTGAACAGGAGCTAGGCTACCAATTACCTGCCTCCTATATCCAGTTAATGAACATACAGAATGGCGGAATCCCTGCACACACCGTTTTCCCAACCAATGAAGCCACTTCATGGGCTGAGGACCATATCGCCATTACGGGGATTATGGGTATTGGGCGGGACAAATCGAATTCACTAGCCGGAGAACTTGGAAGTCGATTCATGATTGAAGATTGGGGATATCCTGATCTCGGTATCGTCATCTGTGATTGCCCTTCTGCCGGACACGATGTGGTGATGCTGGATTATCGATTCTGTGGCCCGGAAGGCGAACCTGCTGTGGTTCATGTGGATCAGGAAGACGATTATGAGATTACATATCTGGCGCCTAATTTTGAAACTTTTATTCGCGGACTGGTTGATGCAGATACATTTGACCTGTCAGGTGAAGAGGACGAAGACTGAAATTGCAGGAGGGGCTTATGACAACCCGTATCTATTTTGGCTCCAATAAACTTGGTGAGATTGAGGAAGCATCGTTGCAAAAGGCGCTTCTTGATTTCAATCTGGGAACGCTTATAGATTATAAGCGAACTGATGAAGGGGTGATGGGTCAGACACTTCTTATTCGCTCTTCAGAGGGAGAATATATTCTGAAAGGTAACCCATTATATGCAGGACAACTCCAGGAAGAGCAATTTTTCGTAGAACAGCTCATCAAGCACACCAATATTCCTGTACCTAATCCATATTTGCTGCATGAAGATACCGACATGCTGGGCTGGAGTTATGCTATCATGCCCCGTTTACCCGGACTACACCTGCATGACCCGCTATTACAGGCCTCCCTGTCACAGGAGGATCAGGCGAATATCGCTACGATGCTTGCCCATTCCTTAGCAGAACTGCACCGTTGGAAAGTCCCGGACGCCGGAGAGTATGATCCTGTAGCGAAGCAAATCGTTCCCTTTGCGGGCAAATATCTGGACTGGTTGTATGGAACTATCCACCACTGGCTGCAGGATGCCGCAAAATACTCTGTGATTACAGATGAAGATATACAGTGGTTGGACGAGCAATTAAACACTGCTGAATCTGCATTCCAATCGATGCCTGTTCCCGGATTTGTGATGGGAGATTTTAAAGTGGAGAACTTCCTGATTCACAAACGAGATGATCTTGGATCAGAATGGCAGATTAGTGGTCTGTTTGATTTTACGACCGCCTATTTTGGAGACGGCACAGCTGACCTAACCAAAATGACAGCCATGTATATCCGTGAAGGCCAACCCGAGCTTGCCAAACGATTCCTTCAAGGGTACCGGGAACTTGTCTGTACAGCGGATTCAGAGCGATACCAACGCTTCGCTGCACGGCTTAGGGTGCATCTGCTCTATCAGCGCATTTTGTTGTGGGGTGAATGCAAAGCAACAGGCCGAGTGACCTGGGCAGCGGATATGCCTTTTGCACATTGGGCGGAGCAGTACATGGATGCGGTTATTGCTTTGCTGGATTAGTACACCAAAAAACCGCCAGAAAGATGAAGATATCTATCCTTCTGGCGGTTTTCTAAAATATGAATCTATATTTAAATAGATAATACGCTCATATGCATTACGGTTGTGCCACCGGTGCTTCCTGATGTTTCTGCAAAAACTCCAGCATCCGCCGATAAACGAGAATCTCATTCGTTTTTCTGGAGAAGCCATGGCCTTCATCATCTAGAACGATGTATTCCACGTCTACCCCTTTCCCCTGCAACGCTGCTACGATCTGATCCGATTCCGCCTTCACGACCCTTGGATCATTGGCCCCCTGAATGACCAGCATCGGGTTCACCATTTGGTCCAGATACGTAATCGGCGAATCCTTCGTTAAACGTTCGCGGTCACGGACCGGATCACCCAGCCAGTTGTCCATCATTGGCTTCCAGTCCTCCGGCACGGATTCCAGGAAGGTAAACAGGTTGCTTGGTCCAAAAATATCGACCGCAGCCCGGAATAATTCGGGGTGTCGTCCTGCCAGAAGCAAGGTCATATACCCGCCGTAACTGCCTCCCACCACGAACAGACGATCCGGTGACGAGATACCCTCGTCAAACAGCCAGTTTATACCGGCAACACAGTCCAGCCTTGGGCCCTCGCCCCAATCTCTCTCAACCATTTTGACAAATTCGGCGCCATATCCCGTGCTTCCCCGGAAATTGGGTGCAAAAATATGATAGCCCTGCGCCAGCATCAATTGGAACATTGGGCGGAAGAATTTCGCTTCCGATGCCTGCGGCCCGCCATGCGGCCAAAATACCGTGTAGCCATTCGCCTGCTCCGGCTTCGCCTTGAAGAAGAGTGCTTCGATCTCCAGTCCGTCGTAGGAGTTATATCGAATAACATCCGGGTAGACGAGATCGCTTGGATCAAGCCCTGTTACCCGATTGGCAGTCAACGGCTCCCATGACTCACTGCCTGACATTAACCGATAGATATTATGCGGCTGGACGGCTCCACGCCCCGAAATATACACATTGCCGGCCTTGGTAACCGTTACATGTTCTACGGTATCCAGTGGCATGTCCACACGCCGAGGCTGCTCCGAATCTTTGTCCAGCGCGTACATCCGATTCTCGGGACCTGTAAACGTCCAGAAGTATAACGTCTCTGAATCCTTGTGCCAGCGGATGATCTCCACGTCCTCGCCTTCCATTTTGCACAAAGGACGAAATTCATGAGTGTCCAGTCTGTATTCAGCCACATAGGAGTAAGGTTCGTTATCATTCGTAATCATCAGAAGCCGTTTATTGTCTGCAAACAGGACATATGGGACCTGACTCTGCCGCTCGGAGACCGGAATAATGGATTCTGACTCACCGTTCCGATACACGTATGCTGTCTGGTAGGTATTGGAGTATACATTCAGGATTACGTAAGCTTGTTCATCCGAACTCACAGCAACCAGATTGCTGGTAACCGCTTCCCCCTGATGCAGAAGCTCATCTTCTCCCGTTTCCAGGTTAATCCGGCGTGAATTGAGATAGTTCGGGTTATCCCTGCTTGTCATATAATAAAGACGCTGTCCATCCTCGGACAGATGAGAGAAATAACAACGATCATTGGGCTCTGCCGGAACAACAGGAAATGGAACTCCACCTTCCGGTTGAAGTGCATACAGATGATAATTCTCATCACCATCCCGATCAAACGCGGTGAGAATATGACGTCCTTCCGGGTCTGGTTTGATAAACTGGCTGCTCTGATTCAAATACGTCAAAGGATACGGGTAGCCACCCGGCAGATCCATAGCCCAGATATTGGGCTGACCATTCAGATTGCTGTCAAAAAACAAACGCTTCTCGTCGGCCGATACGGCAAAATGGGAAATGCGATACGTCTGGAAATACTGTTCTACATCCGGTTTGGGAAACTGAATCATGACAAACCTCCTTAAGTATGAATGAAGTATCAAGCAGTGGTAAATTAAGGGTATATTTGTCCATATTATATGTACATCCATTGTTTGTACAATAGATATGTAAGCTATTTCCTATTTAAAATTCAAATTCAAGACATCCATCGGATGGAAGGATCTATTTCACCTTCCAAACATAGCGCCGCAATATACCCCCTGCCCACCTCCAGCTCCCGAAGCATAAAGGATCGCCCCTCGCGCTCGACCAGACTCTTCTCAGCAAAATGTTTACCCATCGTATTTAACGTTCTCCATTGCCCGCATAGGGCTTGACCAGAGGCTTTAATCCAGGCCTCCTTGCGTGTAAGCATCTCCCACAACATACGGGAACGCTCTTGCCCTTTTCGCACGCCATTCAGAATATAACCCTGCTCTTCCGCGGTGAGAAATCGGTTAATGATGGCTTGCTGACGCAGCAGTGGACGCACCCATTCCACATCTACGCCAAGCTCAGCGACACTGGACATAACTGCCAGGACACACAACCCCTTCGTATGTGATAGACTGAACCGCGGCCCGCCCTGAACATATGGCTTTCCGGAGATGCCATAATTGAATTGAATATCCCGTGCTTGCAGCTGCATGTATTGTGCCAGTACACTTCGCAAGAAAAGCCTTGAAGACATCCAGCCTTGAGCCTTAAGCAAGGAGGATTTCCCGATTCTGGACACCCGCTGCTGTTCCTCTGAAGTAAGCATGGTTTGATCCATCATCACGGCTAACTGCACCTGATCCTCGCTTATAGGAAGAGCTTGCTTCCAGAGATGAATCTCCGTTTTTCCGGTATTCAGCATGAACCTGTCCCTCCTATAACTTCACTACTCCTCCGTTGTTACGAAACGTTGTCCTCTGCGACATCAAGAAATCTTCGATTCATCAGCCGCTTTACGCTAGTGTAAAACAACCATTCGCAATTGATCAGGCGCTGCCACTTTTCTCAAACTGCTTATAATTTCTTCTTCTGTTAATTCCGATACATACGTACCGATCTGCAGGTAGTCCAGTCCAATCACAGTGTGCTCCGATACATGCATGCATCGCTGTTTTAGTGAGTCCATATCTGTATAATACCGGCTTAGCCATGTTAATCGTGCAACCCCCAGATTATTCAGGGATACGCCCCTCTCCTGAATACGATTACACCGTTCCTCAATAAGGGTGCGCAATGAAGCCGGGTCTGTTGAATAACCGCAAGCGTTCGAAAACGCAAATTCCTGGCGATAATAATGGTCCCAGGCTGCTCCTTTGCCAAGCAGACCCGATTTGATGCACTCCGCATAGAAGTCGGACGTTTCACCCAGAAGAGCTTCGATCCCAATTATGCAGGCGACCTGATCCTTTAACTCCATTCCACTCTCGACCCGAAATCCAAATCTCACAAGAGATAGGGGCAACCCGCATTCAAGTTCCAGGTAACGTTCACCGAACTCCTCATGTCTCCGATCCCACGGAAGCACACCATGTAGAGAAGCTGTCTTGCCCTCACGCACCGGAAATTGCTCCAATATTTCGATAACGGCCTCCGGATTAACCGGACCTGCCACAGCTACCGCCATGTTTCCTGTCGCATAATACTCATTGTAGGCAGTATTCATCTCATCCGGTGTCAATTGATACAGACTGTCCGGTGTGCCAGCAACATCTGATGTTATTGGGTGGTTATTGCCATACATCATCTGAGTCAGCCGCTGTAAGGCTCGCCAGGATGGCTGATCTTCATACATGGACAGTTCCTGATGGATGGCCGCTCGTTCCTTCTCCATATGTATTGGTGTAAAGTAAGGCGTTGCCAGCATCCGGATAAACAGTTCCATACTTTGCTTAAACTGGCCTGTGCAGGCCATCTGATATGTCGTTAAATCATAACGTGTCAATGCGGACGTGGAAGCCCCCAGAGCATGAAATCGTGATTTTAAAGGCCGCTTATCCGGATTGTAGAACATCATGTGCTCCAGAAAGTGTGCTCTCCCTGGAAGTACAGCATCATGAATCGATCCATAAGAAACGGACCACGAAACAAAGGTATGATGGAAATGGGATTCCGGGAAGATGCTGACGTAGAGGCCATTAGACAAGCGCCGCTGGATGGGCGCGACATTCACAGCAATATTCATGATTTCCCTCCTACAACTATGCCGAATATTCACTCTCGGGGTACAAAATCCAAGTTACTGCTTTTTTTAATCCGGAAGCCACCTCTGCGACTTGCTCGGAAGTCACACCCGCTATGGCATCCAAAAACTGCGGGGTGGTCATGTGGACCTGATGGAGCAGCCGATCCAAATGGAGGGTGACAACCTGCTCAGGCAAATCGTAGCCCACTTGAACATAATGCATCACATTTTGAATAGCTCTGTTCAGCTCACGCTGATGGATGTCTCCGCTGCATAATTTCAGCCATTCCGCATCGATCGCTTCAAGAACCTCTGTTGCATAGCCGCTGCTTGTTCCCGTTGTCACATGAAGCGTTCCGCGATAATCATCCAGCGTGCTGTAGATTTGATATACCCATTGCTTTTGTTCACGCAGTCCACACTGGAGTCTTGAGGCAGGTGAGGCGCCAAATAGCGAGTGAAAAAGAAACAAGGCAGGGTAGTTGGAGGCCCCATAATGCACTCCGGTGTCAAAGGCCACATTAATTTTACATTGCTGAATATCCATGAGCTCCATCATCAGTTCGCCTTCTTCCCGCGGCTCAGCAGTTTGATGTTCCCTTGTTGGGATTGGAGCCCGCTTGTCATCCCTGCCCACCTCCGCTTCATCCAATGCCTGAAATGCAGACAAGACAAGCCTAATCATGGGATCAGGCTCAAAATCACCAATAACATGAACATGGATTGGACAACGAAGAACCTCTCTATACCATTGCAGCAGTTCACCCTCTCGCACACAATGCCGAAGCTTCTCAAGTTCGGTAGCTCTGCCTCGTTCTGCATATCCCAGCCATTCCAGACAACGCCCCCGTACAACCTTGTCCCATTCAGAGATATCGTAACCGGCGTGATACTCTGCCCACCTGATCTCTTCCTGCACCTGCATCTCATCAAATTCACCATTGGATACCGGCCACAGCATTAGCTCCGCAAGCAGCTCCAGCACTTCCTCCGTCCGCACCTCTGGCAGGGGCAGTACTCCTCCTGGCGTACGCAAACGGATGGATGCAAGCTGGGCATCCCCCTTGTACTCAAAATTGCACTCAGGCTCGTCCGCATATAGGCTCCACAAATGCTGGCGCAGCTGTCTTTTGTCCAGCAAACCCGGATATGGGTTAAGCAGCAGACGAACAATGACCATAAATACCGCTGCCGGAATTCTCCCCTGTTCGTTAACGATACTGAGATGGATATAGCGGCTTGCAAATTGGCGTGTCGGCATGACATGAACCGACAGCTGATTGCGCTGTTCCGTAATGAATGACTGCATCCTGCTCCCCCTTATTAGGCGGTTAACCCAAATTGTAAATCATACCACTCTCAGTGTTCAGTCCAAGCTGACCGAATCCATCCAGCGGTCTGGAGAACCAGTCCAACCGACTCTCGCTTTCATCAAAGCGAATTGGAATCTCGTCCTCTTTCCAGTGAATAACCTGCTGGTGGTGTCGGTCCCAAAATCTCCAGAGTGCAGGCTGCTTCCACAGCTGAGCACGAAACGGCTCATATACACGTTCTGCCGATACCTGAATGTCCTCTTCCAATATGAAAGGAGGCAGAAAAACAATTTTCGAACGGAAATCCTCAGTCAACATCATAAAATAGGGACATACAGGCTTGCGAGCCCTCGCCAAAATACGAAATATGCCGCTCCTTGTCCGAATCCGTGAGCTAAGAAAAGGAAGTTCCACTGCGCGGTTATCCGTATTGAACCCGGTCTGTCCATCCACAAAAAGATTGAATGAACCTCCCTTCCGCAAATGGGAATATAGTCGGATGCCAATCATTTCATCCTCTGCATTAAGCAGTTCTGCTCCTGCATATTGCCGGATGGAATTCCATGCCTCCAGCTTCTGCTCCTGTTCCACAGTTCCTTGCTCAGCCACCAGATAAAAGGGGAGTTTGGCATTCATATGTCCTGCGCGAATCTCCTGTCCGATTGTAATCATATTGTGTCTGACAAAACCGTAGTGCCAGGTCAGCAAAGCTCCGCCTTCCTTCAGCGTGGCCCTCAGATGCTCGCGTCCCTCAACCTCATCCCACTCCATAAAGGAAAACGGGCTTTTTTTGTGTTCATCAATCGTACGCAAAAATGCCAGATAATCCATCCAGATGGACTCAGGAGACATTGCCGGCTGAAGGGGTGCAAGCTCCTTCACAATATTCATCAACGCATAGAAGTAGCCCAGATGAATGCCATCTGTCCTTTCCTTGTATAGCTGATCCCGGACCTCTTCCCGGTGAAACGTATATAATGATCGGAAATCCTTCATCATCGCGTCTCCTTTGTTCCCTTATTCATTGATGCTCCAGTTCCCGACAGTATGCCTTCCCTAAGCGCATCCCCTTCAACAGGCGGAGCAAACCGGCGACGATTCCGGTCCATGCCGTCCAGCATATAAGCCAGCAGGCGAAGCGCCAACTCGTATTGCCCTGGAATGTTCCTGTCTGACTGCACACCTTGTCCTTCAACCATGTCCATACCGAGATAAGGAAGCGGGGCTTCCAGGGCTGCAACAACGCAGTTTCGAATGTTTTGCCAGATCGGCCCACCACCAATAGGAAAATCAACATAAGGGAAGCTCCCCGGATCAAGACAATCCAGATCAAAGGTTAGATAAGCCGAGTCGATATCGTATTTCTGCTGAACTTCGTTCAGAACGCAGCGTACCTTCTCCGGTGTCATTTGCTCCGCTGATATCTGTATCAGGCCCGGATGCCTGTACATCTGATCCGCCGAGCGAAGTCCGCGCAGACCGATCTGTACAACAGCGTCAACAGTCCCCTTTTCCAACAGATGCCTCACGAAATTGGAGTGACTGAGTTGCTCTTGATGAATGGCATCTATGCCGCAATCATGATGCGCATCAAACTGGACCAGAACCCTGCGGCTGCCTGAGGCCTTAGGCATTTGTTGAAGCACACCATATGTGATCGAATGATCACCACCCAAGCAACACAGCAACGCTTGATGTACTCGGGCATGCTCCAGAGAAGAGACAATCCCTCTTGAATAGGGCAGTTCTGCATGATTATCCTCTTCTTCCATGAGACAAGAGCCCCAATCCTGCATGACCACGTCTCTAAGCAGCCATGTTCCATTTCCGATATCATATAACCCCGAATTCCCTGATTCTATTAATGACGGATACAGTACTTTTTTATACGATTCAACACGTAACGCCTGCACGAACCCGGATACAGAGGAATTCTCCAAGCTTGTTCCACCGGAATAAGGAATGCCCACGATACAAAGTTTGGGTGCTTCCTGTGTGATAAGTGGCTCATACAAAAAAAAAGGAACTTCCGGGGGCTCAACCCCCGGCAAATCAGGAGGGAATCGTGACTCCAGCGTGTGCTCAGGCTCAAGTTCATAGAACTGGCCGAACGTATCATCCGCAGCGATCCATGTATCTCCAATACGACGCACGAGATAAGCGGGTTCGGAATGTTTCATGCAAGATCCTCCTGTACCTAGTTAGAGTCAAGTCTGTGTGGAATATCCCTGATTAGATAGAGCTGCTTCTTCCTCTGTAATTTCTGCATCGTATGCAGACGGCTCTACATAATCCCGCTTTAACCTTCGCATAAAAGGCAGGAAGAAGGACATGCCTAGGACGTTCATGCCAGCAATAACACCATAAAAATAGATAACCTGATTAAACAGGCGAGTCAGTCCCCAGCCCAGTAAGATAATTAGCAGGAAATAGATTGCATTCAGGAACATGGCCTGATACCCGCGCCCGCTCTGTTCCATGGTAAGCAACGTGGTCATCATGGGGCCCATGCCTATATAGGAAAGAGCAACCACAGAGAGATAACGTGCAGCTTCCGCACGAGATGCCGCGTCCTCAATCAGGAATGCAGTTAGCGGTTCTCTCCAGACCCAGATTGAAACAGCAATGATTGCGTAGAGAGCGAAGGATTGCAGCAGACCTTGACGATAACTTGCGTACGCCCTTGGTCGATAAGGCGATTGCAAGTTGTGATTGATCATGATGCCAATTGCGGAACCAATCACAATGCCCGGCAAAATCGCCATTGTCTGTATTCGATACCCGACGCCAAAGCCGGCAACGGCACCTTCACCAAAATGGCTGACGATTTTATTAAAGAAAAAGGTACTTAGAAAGATCATGCAGTATGAGATGAAAACGGGAATGCCTACATGTCTGAGGGCAACAAAATGCTTTTTGGCAAAAACCAGACGTTCCATAAGTACTTCTTTGCGCATGAACAGCACCAACAGGGAAATGACCAATGACAACGTCGATGAAATCAAGTTGGCATATACGATTCCCTTTAGATCCAGCCCAAGCATGGATACAAACACGTACACCAGAGAAATATTCAGCATAGCCATGCCTACCGAATTCCACGAAGCGGCTTGTGCCCGGCCCAGACCCCGAAGCGCCGCACCACTTACTGCTGCCAGGACAGCCGGAACACCCGCAATCATCATGCCCCCCACGTACAGCGTAAACATGGGAGCAATGTCGGCTGGCACGGCATAAAACCATGACAGTGCGGGTGTCAGCAGCATTACAATGCCGCCTGTAAGGACAGCAAGCAGCAATGCACTTCCCATCATATGGACAAATAATGGTGTAAACGCCCGTGACCCCCCGGTACGACTGCGTGCGACCGCCACCTGAACCGACAGCTGCATCGCTTCAATGATAGCAATCATAACGAATGAGACCGGAATATACAGCGACAGCACATACAGGACGCTCTGGCTCGTATGTCCCATGAAAAATACGTTAGCCAGTTGCGTAATTACATTGACCAGAGATGCGAGCAGCATCGGGACAGCTGTTCGGTACAGCAAACGTTGGATCGAACCTGTTGTATAATCGATCCCTTGCATGGTGATTCACCTCCACAATTCATGTTGTCTTGATTTCCTGATTTATCGCAAGGCCGCTGAGCAATGGCAGATGAATCACATGTACACAGCAAGCGGATAGCATGAGGTCCCCATCCCACGAAACCAGCACTACCCGTTCTTCCGGCTTGATAACCCCTCGCTGCAGTTTTTCTGCTAACTGTATCCACACATCTCCGCTCTGATAATCGGCATACGGTACGCAAACGGTCTTGTCAGGACCAATATGCAAAATGGAGTTACCACTTATGTGCATCCCCAGCCTTGACTGAAGAATCATATGCTCAGCTGTGCAGCCATGCATTAGTTCACGGATAATATTCCGTACCTGGGAGGCAAAAGAATCGGCTTCGCCCGACTGGATGATCTTTTTGCCGACATAGTGTACTTGCAATGCGCCTTGATCAGTAGAAGCCTGAAGGGCAACCGCCATATCAGCCGTATCGCCGTGACTCTCGGTTTGAAATCCATATCCGGCCTGACCATCATCATGAAATACCCGCTGTTCCGCCAGAACAATGGCCGCACGCTCCTTCCGACGTATGCTCCACTGGGCCGCCTGGATGGCCTCTGTACCAGCCAAAGCGCCCATATGTGACAACCCGAGCGGATAATTGACTTGCCATGCAGCCGTTTCAAGCATACGGGCAAGCGGGGCACTCAGAGCATGACGCTCGGGGTAAGTCTGAGCCAAAATTAACCAGTCCCAGTGCGCCTTCGTAGATAACCGTTCCATTACCAGGAACGCAAGATCACCAGCAGTCAGGCGTTTCCCATCTGCCATGAGCGAACGGGTTAGCGTTCCCACGCGGCCATAGTAGTGATCTTCCATATATATGTGTGGGGAAACATAAAAATAATCATCGGGTGTTGGCCAGTCCAGCGTATACAGATGATCCTCCGCGGTTAACCAGCAGATATGATCCACATAAATGGGGTCAAAGGCAGCATTGTGAAATGGATTAGGCATGCTGCATCTTCCCGTTGGCATACGCCTGGAACACATTGATTTTCTGAATGGACGTTGTTCCTTCCATAAACTCAAAAGCTCTGGCATCGCGGTACCATTTGTTCAACAAGGGATGCTCCATCATGGAGCCGGGTCCCATCATGCCCAGTGCCCATTCCGTCGCTTCCTCGGCCAGAGCAGCCGCACGAATTTTACTAAGGGAAGCGAGATACCCTTTCTGGGCATCATGATCAATCTCTGCCGCAGCATTGCGTATCATGCTTCGAAGGGAATGCAGACGCATCTCCATTCTCTCCAGCTCCATCTTCTCCCGTTCGTTGAAAATCGATCTTTGCTCCAGTACGTAATCGTACGCCGCCTGGGCAACCCCAAGTGCCAATGCCGCTACGCTTGGGCGCATGCGATGGAATGTCCGCAACGCCCCCCATAATCCCCGCTTGGTGGGACTAAGATGACGGCCGATGATATCCTTTTCATCCAGCGGGAAGCCTTCAAACTTCAAATGACTGATCTGCAGCGCGCAGAGTCCCATCGTATCCAGCGGGGTCGCCGTAAAGCCCTTCATTGAGGGATCGACAAGTGCAATCTGAATACCAAGAGGTGTCCGGTTGGTCTGGGCAAACACCAGGCCCACACGCGCACGGCTCCCATTACCGATGTAGATTTTATGACCGTTCAGCTCCATTTCCCCGCCGGGATGACGTGTGATACGTGTACTGATATCCGTGGCATCGGAGCCCTTTTCCGGCTCTGACATACCAAAAAAGGCCCATGAAGCGCCCTTCAGAAAATGGCTATAAAAACGTTCTTTCTGCTCCTCATCGGCGAGATCAGTCATGACGATGCTGGACATCGATGGACCCGGGCCGCCCAGAAAAGCTCCGGCATCTCCTGTCGCCAGCTTCTCAATCGTGATTACCCGTTCCAGAGAGGAGAGTCCATAATATCGTTCATTACCTATCGTTACGATCGGTTGACCGCCATACTCCGGTGGAATCATCATATGATTGATGGCCTGCATGGAAGGCAAATGCAAAAAATCATGGATCCGTTCAGGCTCACGGTCGATTACAAGGCCGACCTCGCGCAGCTCGGCAGCGTATTCTTTCATGACATGCTCAAAGACCGCAATAGTTGACGGTGTGATCATTCATAATCCTCCTCGCCTGTTAACAGCATGTTTTTCACCAGCTGGCCTGCATATATATATGAAGATACACCCTGTCTCAAAAATCCGAAGCCTCCACCCAAACGCTGAATCTGTCTGAAAGCCTCATCCAGTTCCCGGTGTATCCACGTGTGAACCCGGCGGGGTGGAAGGTCTGGCTTCACTGACAGGAATTCGTCCTGAGGCAACGTTTCCGTCATGTAAAGCGTTGTCAAAACATCAGCGACCATGCCTTTTACCAGTTGATGCTGAAAGGTGGACTGTCCTCCTGAAATGCGACCCGACAAATGCCTGCGTATCTGTTCCAGACCAGCCCTGCACAATTCCGCCCGGAATTGGAGCAAGCTCGTTCTTAGGGCATCGCCCCCGTTCAGTCCCTCATCATTGCCAAACTTCGGGGGTTCCTCAGCCGCATTGAACTGTACACGGTATAGCTCAATCCCGGAAGGCTCAAGCATCCTATCCTGCACAAGCACGGCACGTAACTGGTTCCAAGCATACATCCTTCCAGCAGTTTCATGCCAAACCACAGGCTCCTGTTCAATCAGACCGACTGTCGCCAGCATGTATTCCCCCGCAGCCAGCAGCACGGGACGGTTGTTCCACCGTACGGTTGCGTCTTCCAACAATTTCGAAATTGGAGCAACAGGATCACCTGCCGCTTGCAGGCCAAAGGATCTCGGTCCCGCACCCTGGAATTCAATGACGTGCATCGTCACTCCTCCTGTTCACTCGTTCTTCTTATTCTCCATGCCCCAACAAAGCAAAACCAAAAAAGCTGCCCAGCCCGATGCTGACCATGACGGAGCGTCCCTTCGTGCAAACCCAGTCCTGTTCCAGTCCCGAGCTCAAATTAATAAACGGATCCGTGGAGAAGGTATGACCGATGCGCTGAATGTTATCCAGATAGATTCGCTCCTGCTCAAATCCCGTTCTTCGTGAGAATTCCCTCCAGGTCGTCCAGTTGACGTTATGGGGAAAGATATGATCCACATCCTGAAGAGTCAAGCCTTCCTTGGACAGCAGCTCTTCCATGCCTTGAATGATATGATCCACATACAATCGATTAAATGCTGTGATCTCATCTGCGGTGGCGTGATAACCTGTATGGAACCGGGTATCCCGAAAGATATGCGTCGCCTGAACGACGTGCCGGTGACTATCCCGGCTTAACAGAACAGCTACAGCAGAATCGCCCAGGATTGCTGACTTGCGTAAATAGCGCCATTCAGAGGGAAGAAAATTGAATTGATCTGCGCAAACCAGCAGCACATTCTGAATGTGAGGCTGTGTTTGTGAAAGACGTTCAAGCCATTGAAGAGCTGCTATCGACGATGCGCAGTTCATTTGCGATATACCATAAAAAGGTACCTGATCCATTCCGAAACGTTGCAGCACACGCTGTATAAGCCTGTAATCGCCGGGTGTCTGCACCTGAAAGGAGTGCACATAGAGAACAAGGTCAATTCCGTTGAGGGGCTGCCTGGTCTGTAGGCGTTCCACAGCCAACGCGATCGTATCATCCAGCATCTGACTCGGGTCCGTCACGGGCACACCTTCCAGGTGATGGCATTTACGCAAAAACTGAAGTTCACCCTTTCCCAGTTCCAGGGCAGCCAGTACTTCTTCCGGCTGCTGGATCTGTTCCGGCAGATAGACGCCAATATCCACAATACCGAATGCCACAGTGCTTCCTCCTCCTTGTTACTGGCAATTCACCCTTGCATCATCGGTCTGGATTAACAGGGCGTGAATGAATGAATCGGTTTGCTCCAAATGCATAAGGCATATGTACTCACTCCTGTCCTTCTCCTCTAGAAGCTCCTGCAACGCGAAGAACGGAGCCGCACTCCAACGTGATGGATCATAACACCCCTTCCATTCACACTCCTCATACCATGAAGTGCCCGAACATTCCTGCTCCAAATCAGGGTGGATGAGCAAGGTGATCTGACTCTGATTAACGGATGTCTCCCTGCATAATTGATCCAGTACCAGAGCAGCTGTATCGGATATGGACTGGTCGGCATATCTCATCTCTACGCCCAGCAAGCAGGGTCCCCTGCCTGCTACACGGTCAAGCAAAATGACTGCAGCCGTATCCGGCCCAGGCGGTCCATTCAATTCCATGGTTTCATAGGGAAGAGCCGTCTGATCCATGATCAGCAGCATGCCCTTATTGAATCCCTCCCGGTTCAAATAATGCTGAAGCATGTGGAGTGCTGCAAAGGGGGCACCAAAACCAAGATCGTTTACAGCAAAGCTGATAAAGCGCGCCTGATAGCGATCCATCAAATAGTTCACAATGGAAATATCCGGGCGAATATTCGGAAAATTGTACGCCAGCAGCAGCACATCCACATCCTGCATGATCTGATCAAGTCCCGTTGCTTCCAACAGTTCCACGCTCATGTCATGATAGGCATTGTTATTACGTTCCTGCAAAAGATGAACATCGTACTTTACCGAAGTTTCAGCAAACATATCCCGGTGTAAGCGCAGCAAGTCGGGATGCTCAAATGGAGGATTACGGTCCGAAAAGAGCCTGACCCCCATCTCCCGAATAGCAACAGGCGAAGCCATCAAGCCGCAATCAGCTGCTTCTCGATATAAGCAGCCAGGGAGCCCACCGTATCGAATACATCCGGCTCCAGCTCGTCCGGATCGATTTCCAATCCCTCAATTCGGTCCTCCAGCGTCATCAACAGTTCCAGAACCGAAGTTGAATCCAGATAAAGCTCGTCAAATAAAGAAGTGCTTAATTGGATATCCTGCCTGGCTTCCGTGTTCAATACTTCAGCAATCGCACCCTTAATCTCTTCCAGCAATAGTGCAGTTGTCATGGTCATCATCTCTCCTTATCAATTGGTTATTGCAGAATGGGACACTTGTATCAAACGCTGTTTGCCCAGCAGATCCTCTGGAGTATCCCTATCCCGAATCAGATGTGCCTCTCCGCCAATGATCAGAACTTCCGCTGGACTTCCGTGACTCAAAAAGTGCGTTGGAGAAGCTGTTGGTCCATAAGCTCCGGAGTGAAATACACCAATCAGATCGCCCTGTGCAATAGGCGGAAGCGGAACACGTTTGCCAACAACATCATTAGGGGTACACAAGGGGCCCGTGATGTTAAACTCGGCTACAGGGGTTTCTCCATAACGTGTCAAGGATGCAATTGGAAAGTTGCGCTTCACGTATGATCCCGTGCCTACCGCTGCCATATGACAGTTCGTTCCTCCATCCGTCACGACAAAGTTCTCTCCATACGATTGCTTGACGTACAAAGCACGGCTGACTAACATGCCGGAGGTGCCTACCAGATAGCGCCCAAGCTCCATGAACAACCGGGTGTTTGGATGCCCAAGGCGAAAAGCTTCAAACTGGGGATTCAATCGTTCCGTCAGAGATGCTATGGATAACGGCTGCTCACCTTCATGATATGGAACACCCAATCCCCCACCGACATCAACCATGCGCAGCGTAATATCAAGCTCATGTTCAAGACGCTCCGCCAAGTCCAGAATATGGCGTGTATTCTCGACAATCGGTTCTACCTCCAGCATGCGGGTTCCCATGTACACGTGAAGTCCCATGATCTCCACATGGGAGTAATTCTCGAACAGCTTCTTCCCCTGAAACACACTCTCTTCATCCATGCCGAACTGGCGCGGTTTGCCGCCCATAGTCAGCCTTGATCCTTTTACGGAAAAGGAGGGATTGACCCTCAGCGCCACCGCTACGATTCGCCCTTCGCTGGCGGCAATCATCTCAATACGCTCAAGCTCCTGAAATGATTCGCACACGATAGCGTAAATGCCATAACGAATACAGGCTAAAATCTCTTCATCGCTCTTTCCGGGTCCAAGAAAAATAATACTTTCCGGAGCTACTCCCGCCTTTAAAGCCGTGTGCAATTCGGTCAGGGAACACACCTCGGCCTGCGCGCCCATTTCTCGGAGCATGTGAACTATCGAAACATTCGGATTAGCCTTTAATGAATAAAACAGCTCCACGTGGGGCGTAAGCGAACCCCGAAGCTCCTGATACACCTGTTGCAGTACTTCCCCGTCATAAACATACAGGGGCGTCCCGAATTTCTCGGCTATTTCCGAGATGGGCAACTGCTGAACCTGATATTCCGCAGACATCACATCACCTCATTTATGGAAGTTAAGACGCCTTCTACCGATGCGTCAATGGATTGCAGCCGTTCAGGAGAGGGCGCAATAATTACGCCATACAGGCGTCCGGAAAAAAGGTTCCCCTCACTTTTGAATGCGGCATTGACCGTGGCAAAGTTATTGATGAACAGCCCTTCGCCATTCTCTGGTGTGAACATCAGCTCGCCCAGTCTTGAACGCAGCTCGCCATATTCCAGCAAGCGCTTGAGCCGAAGTGTGTATTTTTTGGCGAGACCGAACATGCCGTCCGGAAGCCAACGATTTTGAATATTCGTCTGGTATGTAGACATGTTAAACCTTGCGTTGATTTCAAGGTTGGGCCAAACCGTACCATCCTCATCCAGAATGGCATCCATGCCTGCAATGCCGTAATATCCGTCCCGATACAAAGCTGCACCGATTTGCAGGGCTGCCTCCCGAATAATGCCAAGCTGATTATCATCCAGGCGAGAGGGCATGAGATGTCCCTGATGGACGCCCAGTTCTACCAGCGATTCCTTTATACCAAGGAATTCGACTTCACCGGACCGGTCGATAAGGATCTGGTAATTCAGGTCACAGATTTTGTCAATCCATTGTTCAAGTACGTAATTAATTCTGCGAATGTCCTTTTTACTCGCCTGCTTCTCCAGCATGCTCATACATTTGTGAAACCGGGCTTCATCAGAGATTACTGTAATGCCTTTACCTGATACCCCCATGGAATCCTTCAGCACAAGGCGTCCACCCTGCTCAAGCACCGGCTTCAGACGCTCGAAACCGGACGCAAGCTCCTCCAGAGACGTACACTCTACGCCTGGAATCTGGCGAATGCCCAACTCGGCGTTTAGGCGGCGGGAATACCCCTTGTCATTCACCTTGCGAAACACGTCTGCAGAAGGAACTGCAAGAGGAATTCCGGTAAGGCGGGAGAGCTCCTCTTCCTGATCGGATGTCCCGAAGGGGACCAAATAAGCCTGTGTTTCGGAATCCTCGGACAATTGCCGCAGCTTGTCCAGCGTATCTGGACAACTGAGGAGGTTTTCAGTAATATTCAGTGCGGGTTCATTGGATTTCGCAGCAATGCACCGCGACCGGCCAAAACCGAGCGACTGCGCCTCTGCCATGAACGCTTGATCCGGTAGACTCTTAAGCAAAATGATATCGTTCTCTCCAGCCAGAAACAGCCCCAATTCTTCCATCCGATTCACGACGTCTGCAGCAGAACCGATGCTCAATGAAGGCAGCTTAAGAACCCCCTGCTCACTCCAGTATTCCTCAACCTCAAAATTGTTCAGATATATAAAAGTAACATTATGCCGACCCGTTAGCGCCCACTTCAACTTGCTCGAAAAATCGGTCAACACTGTCGTCACGACCATCGCCTCCAATTCCTGCATATTGCATTACCGCTACGCTGAAGGTAACCCCAAGACCAACTGTAACAAGCAGATAATAATCATCCGGTTGCAGAAGCTCCTGCTCCAGAACAGCTTGAAGGTTGATATACGGATCTGAACAGAAGCAGTGACCAATCTCCTGCACATTTGATGTATACATACGCTCAAGGGGATACGATAGTCGGGCGGCTACTTTTTTCCAGGAGGATAGATTCACATTGTGCGGTACGATATATCGAATGTCCTGCAGTGTAAGACCCGCCTGCTCCACAGCTTCAAGAATGGCAGCACATAGCCGGGGCGTGTATATCTCCTGGAATTCCCTTTGTAGTTGAGGATTTCCCGTAAGCACATTGCAGTACTGACCGAGCGTAATATTCGTAAGGCCAACCATCCGGCTTCCATCTCTGCCATTGCCGACAAGGACAGCCGCGGCTGCCTCCCCCATCACGGTTGTGTTGGGAATCAGTTGCACAACGGGGCTAAACGTTTTCTCCCCGGTCAAAATTAAAATATGATCATCCGCTTCCAATGAAGGCAGCAAAGTCTCGGCAACATTCAGGGCAACCAGACCCGATGCACAGTTCTGCTGCGTAAGTGAAAACGCGATGGCATGCTGCAATCCATGCGCCCGTTTCAGGCCCTGCAAAACTTTCATAGGAAAGGGAAATTTTCCTGAATTGTGTGGCAATAAATGATATACTTAATCGAAGCAGGAGCTACCTTCTGATGATTAACCACCTGGGTAAGCACGCGCCCGAGCAGGGCGGCCAGATCTCCGTCTCTGTCTTGCCGAACCTGTTTCAAACCATGAATTTTTTCCAGCACTTTCGTCTGGGCAGTGTTGAGTCCCAGGGCATCGTTCAGTTTCCGAATGGGTACGACATGTTCTGGAATATAAGACCATATTTGCTTAATATGCATCGGCTCAAGACACCTCGTTATCACCAATGTGCGAATCTCTCTGAATATAGGGAGAGAGCTTCCGTGGAAGCTCCCATCTATGAATCTACGTAATGCGATAAGTAAGTAAAATCAGGCACGGGCTGCCGCAGCACGAGCTTCTGCTGCACGGGCTACTGCTGCGCGAGATTCTACTGCACGAGCCGCTGCTGCGCGAGCTTCTACTGCACGAGCCGCTACTGCACGGGCTTCTACCGCACGAGCCTCTACTGCACGAGCTTCTACTGCACGAGCCTCTACTGCACGAGCCTCTACTGCACGGGCACTGACTTCACGAGTCTCACCCAGTACGTTAGCTTCCATTTGTGCTGCTTCGATTTCTTTGCGTTTCAGTTGTTCCAGTGTAATGGGAGTCGCCTTAAGGACCATTCATTTCTCCTCCTTTCATCTTGGATACTATCATTCTATAATCTCCCAAATTGGAATTAAACGGTAAATGGAGGTAAATGCTCCTCACACTCCTTGTCCCTTGTTTTTGCCTACTCCATGGACTCAACACACAATTCACAATCTAGTTAAGTTCAAATTATATTTAAGGGACGGTGAATGAACATGGTCGGACCCAAAATCCGGGAAATTCGGGAGCAGCTTGGACTTTCGCAAAAGCAACTGGCGGGAGAGGACATGACGCGCTCATATATCAGTCTTATTGAAAAGGGCAGAGCCGTTCCCTCCCAGCGTATGTTGAAGATCATTGCGAAAAGATTGAATACACCCATGGAGTATTTTTTGGAAGGAAATGTAGGGACTGATACGGATATTGGTGAAGCCGTGCTGGATAAGGCCAAATTATATTTTGAGGAAAACAACGACCATGCTTGCATTCGCATGGCACATAATGTGCTCACATTGACCAAGGATACGATAGACCAGACAGAAGCCTACCTCCTGATTATGCGCAGCCATAACCGAATGGGAGAACATCGGGAAGCCATGGACAAGGGAGAAGCCGCCGCCTTTACAGTAACCCGCACCGGAGATCGGGGCCGTATCGTTCAATATTATCTGGAAATGGGGCGTTCCGCTTTTCATGCAGAGCTGTTCCATGCCGCTCGGAAATATTATGAACAGGCGTATACCTACAGCAGCAGGCTTAAACACCTGCAGGATGATCATATTCGTGCACTGACGTATCTTGGAACCACTCATTTGCGTTTGGGGAATGTCGATCAAGGCCTGGATTTTTATCATAAAGCAGAAAAAGAAGCCCGGATGACAGGACAGCAGGAACTTTATGGTGAGATTACGCTTGGACTGGGCAAAGCCTACTACATGTCTGAACAGGAAGGGCACCTGTCATTAAGCCAGGATTGGACCAAAACCTCGGCAGATGCATACAAACAAGCAAAGAGTGAATCGTATGTTCTGGCCCTCCACAACCTTGCTGTAATTCAGCTTCATATGGGGCAAAAAAAAGAAGCTCTTCCTTTGCTGGCTGAATGCGCCGATATATACGACAAACGCAAACTGCCCGACAAGAAGGCTTCCATATTGGAGGAGATCAGTAAAATTTATCTGGAGGAACGCGAACTGCTACAGGCAGAGGCTGCCATCAAAGAAGCCCTTCAACTCCTGGATCAGCGAGATGAAGGGATACTGCGGGCAAAACTATATCGTCTTCTCGGTCTGGTGTTCCATGAGAAAGACAATTCGGACGAAGGTTATTACTTTCTACGCATGAGCCACGACCTGCTAAAACGGATCTATGCAGAGCGTGAAGCGAACATAAGCCACCAATTACTCCTCTTAAGCAAACAGGATCGTAAGATGGACTACAATGACTACAAATCTTTTATCAAGTAGACACACACCCAATCTTCACCTAACAACTGCAAAACAAAACGAAAAGGTTTTATGAAATTCAGGGTCTCTGGGATAGAGGCCCTCATTTTCGACCTTAGCTTCAAAACGTCACAGGATTAAATAAACATGCTCATCTACGCGGGACCGGATCATTCAGATCAAGCAGAGTTACAGGTAGAAGTCCGTCATTCTGTTGAACCGAAAATCCAGAAAGCCCCGGGCGTTCCCCCGATATGGAAATCTCCCCCGTAACTGAAACCAGTACGACTGTGGCCATGCAGATTCCACTTGCAATTACCCGTAATTTGGATCCTTTGCTCTCCACGCCCATCTCTCCTTCTGTATCGTTTGGCATTAGATAGATATATCCTATATCCTCGCGAACCTGAGACCTATTCTACGGGTAATTACAATGACATTAAATACGTTAAATACCATTTACCTCCATTTGCGCAATCGTTTTATGAATAAAAGGTCATATGAGGTTTGTCCTCCCGGTAATAATCCAGCCTTTGTTTCATAGTTCCGGTATGCAGCTCGAACAGATGACCATCCGGATCGGTAAAATAAACGGATAATGCATCCTTGGGATCACGTGGTCTTCCGGGAAGAATGTCAGCCCCGGCTGCTCGCAGCTGTTGCACGGACTCATCAAATTCCTCTTCTTTTACGGTAAATGCAATATGTGTATACGTTCGTTCCGTATAGTTGCGAATGACGTCGTCTTCCTGATTTAAAGCGATCCACAGACCGGCAAGTTCGAAATACGCCAGCTTCCGGCCTTTCACTTGAATACGGGCACCGAGAGCCTGCTCATAAAAGGTAATGGACCGATCCAGATTGGATACGGAAAAGCACAGATGATTAATTCCCTGAATATTCATTCGGCTTCTGACACCTCCACATTTTAATGACCTGCTGCAATAGCTACATCCTTATTATGGTATATTTTGCGCTAAAAACAAATGCCCTTCTTCCTCCTGTCGCACCTTCTTCTGGGCGAATGCATAGTTTAGGCGTATGAACGAACGTGCGAGGAGGATGTAAAACAAATGAATCCTGTCTATCCTTTTTACGGTGAGAAGACGGTGTGCAAGGAACAAAAGCTGGCTTTCCCACCCCAGCATCAGGATCAGCAGCCTGGTCTGGAAACCCTGATGGTGCCTGAACCCATCAGCGAAGATCCTGCCTATATTGGCAGCTGCAAGCTGGAAGGCAAGGTGGCGATTATTACCGGTGGTGACAGTGGAATCGGCAGAGCGGCAGCCATAGCTTTTGCCAAGGAAGGTGCAGATATCACCATCGCTTATCTATATGAACGGACCGATGCCGAAAGGACACGTGATCGCATTGAAGAGCTGGGTCAACGGTGTCTGTTGATCGAGATTGATCTCCGCTTGAAGAAAAACTGCGAGGCGGTCATCCGTACAACCATGGAGACGTTCGGAAAGATCGACGTTCTGGTCAACAATCATGGCGTGCAATATGTACAGCCGAGCATTGTCGATATTACGGAAGAGCAGCTGTACCATACGTTCCAGACGAATGTGTTTGCCTACTTTTTTCTGATTCAAGCGGCTCTCCCTCATCTTTGCAAAGGAGCATCCATCATCAATACGGCTTCCATTACGGCCTATAAAGGTGAAGTGCAGTTGATCGATTACTCTTCCAGCAAAGGGGCTGTAGTCTCTCTGACTCGTGTACTCGCCAAATCGCTCGCTGCTCAGGGTATTCGGGTCAATTGCGTCGCACCCGGACCGATCTGGACACCGCTTATTCCTTCCAGCTTCTCCGCTGAAGATGTGCAGGTATTTGGAACTGAGACACCGATGGGCCGCGCAGGCCAGCCTTATGAACTTGCTCCAGCCTACGTCTATCTCGCTTCCCGCGACTCTTCCTATGTCACCGGTGAGTGCATTCATGTCAATGGCGGGGATATGGTAACCACCTAGTCATCTGGAGAACACTTTATATTGGGAAGATAAAATGTTCTGATATGAATGAAACTGTATTATCTCTGTCCATGGGCCATGTCAGGTTGGATTTCGTACGGTCAGCAGGAGAACAGCAGCTTCGCTGCGAAGAGGGTTAGGAGTAATTGATCCGGCAAGCCGGAACCTGACATCTTGCGACAAGGAGCTGAACAACCTGATGAACTACGATCCACTCTACCAACCGTATCCGTCATACCGTGTGCCCGTCTACGCCAAACAGGGCATGGTCGCCACTTCACAACCTTTGGCTGCGCAAGCCGGTCTGGATGTGTTAAAAAAGGGCGGCAATGCCATTGATGCCGCTATCGCAACTGCTGCTGCACTAACCGTGCTGGAGCCAACGTCCAATGGCATTGGGGGCGATGCTTTTGCCCTCGTCTGGACCGAGGGCAAGCTGCATGGCCTGAATGCCAGTGGGCCTGCGCCTCAGAGTATTTCAATTGAGGCGCTCAAGTCGGCAGGCCATACGGAGATTCCGAAGCTGGGGGTCATTCCGGTGACGGTGCCTGGCGCACCGGCGGGTTGGGCCGAGCTGAGCCGCCGATTTGGACGGCTCACGCTGGCGGAAGCGCTGGAACCGGCTGTCCGCTACGCGGAAGAAGGTTACCCGCTTGCGCCGGGGCTGGCCCGCCATTGGGCACGGGCAGCCGATATCTATGCACGCCAGGGTGATGCGGAAGCCGGGCGAGCATGGTTTGATACATTCGCCCCAGGCGGACGTGTTCCGGCCGTGGGCGAAATGTGGCGTTCGCCGGATCATGCGGCTACACTGCGCCGGATTGGCGAGAGCGGAGCGCGAGACTTCTACGAAGGTGAACTCGCGCAGCGTATTCATTCTTTTATGGCAGAGCACGGCGGTTACTTGACGAAAGAAGATCTGGCCGCATTCCAGCCTGAATGGGTTGATCCGATCTCGGTCTCTTATCGCGGATATGACGTGTGGGAGATCCCACCAAACGGTCAGGGGCTGATTGCTCTGGCAGCGCTCAATCTGTTGAAAGGCTTCGATTTTGACGAGGAAGAGTCCGTACTGGGGTACCATCAACAACTGGAAGCCATGAAGCTGGCATTTGCCGATGGTGAGCAATACATTACCGAGGAACGCAAGATGGGCGTAACCGTACAGGAGCTATTGTCCGAAGCGTATGCAGACGAACGGCGCAAGCTCATTGGCGATATGGCACTTCCGCCCGAAGCAGGCGATCCGCGGGCAAGCGGAACGGTCTATCTGGCTACAGCGGACGGTGAAGGCAATATGGTTTCTTTCATTCAGAGCAACTATATGGGCTTCGGCTCAGGGCTGGTTGTGCCGGGAACAGGCATTGCCCTGCAAAACCGGGGACATAATTTCTCGCTTGATCCGGATCATGCCAACGCGCTGGAGCCGGGCAAACGGACGTATCATACGATCATTCCGGGCTTCCTCACATGCGGCGATGAAGCGGTCGGTCCATTCGGGGTGATGGGCGGTTTCATGCAGCCCCAGGGTCATGTGCAGGTCGTCATGAATACGGTGGACTTCCACCTCAATCCGCAGGCTGCGCTCGACTCTCCGCGCTGGCAGTGGACCAAAGGCAAAACGATCCTGGTTGAGCCCGGATTCCCTCAGCATATTGCACAGGCACTCGCCCGCAAGGGGCATGATATACAGATCGCCCTCGACCCGTCGATGTTCGGACGCGGTCAGATTATATGGCGAGATCCGGACAGCGGTGTATTATGCGGTGGCACGGAAAGCCGGGCTGATGGCTCCGTAGCAGCGTGGTAATCCATTGCATGTGCAGCTAATTAAGAGCGGAAAAGCCTGGAGCACTGCATATGCTGGGTGAACGGGAAAACCATTAATATATATGAATGTATTGATTCATGCGAAAGTGTAGTTCATATGAAATTATGTTTGGATCACAGGCAGAGAAGAGATCAAATTGGTCTCTTCTTTGCCTTTTTTGTCTATCTTTTTTCTCGTTGACCCGCAAGATGCACAGGTTCCGTCGATAATGCATGCCTCTTCCAATGAAAATCTAATGTATAATTCATGGTTTTCATTGAAATTTCATTGTATTTTCGTAAATTTTCATCATTCCCCATTACGGAGACTCTGCTCCCGTCCGATATAAATATAGGGGAATTGCTCATCTCATACATCATCTCCATCTTATAGAAAAGAGGTCATAAGCACATGAAAACACAGTGGAAATACAAACTCGGGTTCACCATGATGATGATTCTGGTTGTCCTGGTGCTAGGAGCGTGTTCGACAACCGATAAGGCCTCCCCCGCAGATCAGCGAACCAAAGTCGGCATCGTTCTTACCGATGTCGGCCTAGGTGATCATTCTTTCAGTGATGCAGCATTTGAGGGTTTGGTACAGGCCAGAAACGAGAACAGTATTGTTTTTGATTACAAGGAACCGGGAAAGGATTTGACATCCGAGGCAGCCTTTGAGCAATTTGCGAAGGATAAAGTCGATTTGATCATTGGTCTGAGCGACACGGTAAAAGCCGATCTGGAGAAGGTTGCTCAGAAATATCCAGATCAACATTTCCTCATCATTGACGGGCATTCCGATCTCCCCAATGTGACCTCCATGTCCTTCAAAGCAGAAGAAGGCAGCTATCTTGCGGGCATTATTGCCGGCTTTGCAACAACCGAAGACCATGTAGGCTTTTTGGGTGGAATGGATATCCCCGTACTCCACAATTTTCAGCAAGGCTTTGAGCAAGGTGTCCAGGCTGCTAATCCGAATGCCACAGTCCATGTCGTGTACGCCGGAGATTTCGGCAATCCTGATCTTGGAGGACAGCTCGCAGCACAGATGATTCAGGAACAGCGTGTTGATGTCATTTACGTCGCTGCCGGACTTACGGGCATAGGCTCACTTTCAGAGATTCAAAAATTAGGGAAATACGCCATTGGCGTGGACCAGGATCAGTTCTTTTTAGCAGAAAAAGCCGTACTCACGTCCATGCTCAAAAATGTAGATATCTCTCTTCATAACGCCATCAATACATTCATTCAGAACCAGCATTCATTCCCGCAAAAAGAAATGCTCTTCGGTCTGGCAGAAAATGGAGTAGGTCTAACCGCTCTACATAACATCACCCTTACGAAGGAACAAGAGCAAACTTTTGATGATTTGAAAGCACAGATTGCTTCCGGCAAAACCAAGATTACCCTAGATCAATAAACCAATTGCTAAAATGGAGGCACGCTTATGAAATTGCAGGGAAAGCTGATATTGAATGCCATAGTTTCGTTACTGTTATGCCTCGCGCTGGTCGCTTATATCATTATTCAATTATTGAGCATGAATGCCAAAAACCAAAATCTGGTGCCTGCCATGTTAAAGGTTACTGAGCTGAACGCAAATCAGATACAGACCGAGCAGGCGCTCGATGTATATTCGTTCTCCATGACAGCTGGTAATCAGGATAACGTAGCCCGATTGCTGGACGAAGGTAAAACGATGGTGAAAGAGCTCACGGAAGGCTTGCTGGAAACGGACGAACAGCTTCGTCTAATCCAATCAATCCAAACGAAATTGACAGCTCTGGACAATGGTGCCACGGAGGCCATCACAGCCATGAACAGTTCGGACGCCAAACGTTTCAGCTCACGGGTCAAAGGTATACAAAATGATATCTATATGCTGGATGAGGTGACCCGGGATCGATATGAGCAATATACGGTGGATCTGGAACAAGACATCCAGCGAACCTGGCAAATTGCTCTCGTCGGAGCCATCGTCCTGCAGATTGCTGTCCTGCTGTTCAATATGAACGCTTCACGACAATTGGCAAGACGCATTCGCACCTTGAAGGAAGCGGCAGGACAAATTGCGAACGGTGACCTTACCCAGCAGCTTCCGGAGGCCCGAGGCAAAGATGAGCTGGATGACTTAAACCGCTCCTTCCGCCTTATGACGGGTAATATTCGCAGTATCATCCAATCCATCGGTGAGGCAGGAAACCGTGTTGATGGAATGGCACAGGACATTGACCGCGGTAATGATACCGTACAGGCCATAGTGCAGCAAGTGTCCCGAACGACCGAAGAACTGTCGATTGGCAGTCAGAAAATTGCTGAGGATCTAAGTGACACGGTTATGGTCGTAGATAAGATGCAGCATACGTTTGAAAGTAATCTTCAGGCGACTTCACAATCGGCCATATATGGCAACGAGGTTCTGAGTTCCGTGAAGGAAGGACACATTGCTGTACAGGAACAGCTTCGTCTGGCTGAAGTCAACCGGATTGCCATGTCTGAGGTAGAGCAGACGGTCCAGGAATTGGAGGAGAGCGCCTCCCGGATTGCTACCATGACTGCCTATGTGTCGGGCATCGCTACACAGACCACCCTGCTGTCTCTGAACGCCTCCATCGAAGCGGCACGTGCAGGTGAAGCCGGACGCGGCTTTGCTGTCGTCGCAGGGGAAGTGAAGAAACTGGCCGAGCAATCGGAGCAATCGGTACAGCATATCTTTGCAGCAGTCAGCGAAATTACAACGGCTATGGGCAAAGTAAAAAGCTCGGTGACGCAGAGCATTCAGCTCTTTGCGGAACAGGAGAAGGCTACTGGAAAAACCGGCGAATCCTTCTCCGGAATCCGTCACAGTGTGGAGCGGATCAGTACAAGCATTAACCAGCTTGCGGAAGACATGAAGCAGTCCAGTGAACTTAGCGCACAGGTTCAGCAGGCGATTGAAAACATCAGCGCTATTACGGAGCAATCAGCTGCAAGCAGCGAAGAAATTACCGCTTCAACAGCTGAGCAGCAGCGTTCGTTCAATGAAGCAAGCACCAAGGTGAAGTCTTTGCGGGATATCAGTGCGGAGATGCATCAGGAGCTATTACGGTTCCGGTTGTAGTGGAGGCGTGATAATAGAGAGAAGAGAAGCGGCTGTCCGAAGGCTGGAAGGGACACTTCCCTTCTCTGGTCGAGGCGCTATTCCATTCTAACGAATCGACCACACCTTAATTGGAGGATTGGGGTCGAATGCACAGTTTAACGAATTCCAGGCACGCTATTCTCATTATACGGATACAAACTTGGGCCAGAACCTGCAGAGCAGCGAAAATAACGCCGCTGTGATTCTTTAAAGCGCAGATTAATGGAAAATGAAGCTCATAGCGTGTGCTCGGTTCGTTAAACGGTATTCACACGAAAAAGGGATGTCCACGTCATGTTGATGACTATGGGACATCCCTTCCTTTATGTTATGAATCATTTATATCATTGTTGTGTCCAGAGGCATGCAGCACATGAAGGACATGTACTCTCTAACTGCACCTATCACACGAACTCAAAGCAACGTAAATTCAGCTTATGAAATACCGAATGTACCCAGAGTGCAGCAATAAGCGTGCCCCTGGTTTACAGGGCTTCCATGATATCCCCGGCGAGCAGGGATGCCGGTTCACCTCGCAGCAACGCGGCCCTCTCCGCTGCCTGGCCGTGTAGGAATACGCCAAAGGCAGCAGCTTGCTCCGCGCTCAGCCCTTGGGCGAGCAGACCGGCAATGATGCCGGTCAATACGTCTCCCGCACCGCCGGTTGCCATGCCAGCGTGCCCGGTGGTGTTGATGTACGCCTCGCCGGATGGCGTTGCGATGACCGTGCGTGCTCCCTTGAGCACCAGGGTCACGCCCTGCTCGCGGGCGTACCGTGCAGCGTGTCCAATTCGGTCACGCTGCACTTCGGGGGTCGACATGCCCAGCAGTCGGCCCATCTCTCCGGGGTGCGGCGTCAGGATGGTCGCCGCACTTCGTTTGCCCCAGTCGCGAGGCCCGGTTGGGCCAGCGTCTGCAAGCATGTTGAGGGCGTCCGCGTCGATGACGAGCGGGCGATCCGTCTGTTGCCACAGACAGCGCAGCCAGTCTGTGTCGTCCTTGAAGCGGCCGAGGCCCGGGCCGGTCGCAAGCACGTCGCGGCTTTCCGCGAGACGCAGCACGGCGTCGGCGGAAGCCGCGTTCCACTCGCCGCTGTCGCCATCGGCGGCGGCAGCGAGCATGAGCTCGGGCACGGTGCCGATGACATGCGGCAGCAGTGCCGCGGGCAGCGCCCATGTGGCGAGCCCGCAGCCAGCGCGCAGCGCGGCCTTGGCCGAGAGCAGGCCTGCGCCGCTCATGGGCAGACTGCCTGCGGCCAGCAGCACGTGGCCGTAAGTGCCCTTGTGGCCGTCCGGTGCCCGGAGACGGCCCGTGTCCACGCGCAGCGCACCACGCAGCACCTCATCCGTCAGCAGACGGACCGAGGGGCCATGCTCCGGCGCAAGCCGCGCTGGAATGCCGATGGAGCGCACCACGATGCGCCCCGCAGCAGATGCGCCCGGGTACTGAACCAGCCCGCACTTAAGCAGCGCGAGACATACGGTCACCCGGGCCTGAATGCAGGGCTCATATACCTCCCCGGTGTCGGCATTCAGCCCGCTTGGCACATCGGCGGACACGATCGGCTTGCCGCTGTCGTTCGCCCCCGCAATCAGCGCCGCGTATGCTCCGCGCGGCGCCCCACTCGAGCCGGTGCCCAGAAGCGCATCCACGATGCCTGTGCACCGGCTGAAGTCCACGACTTCGCGCCCGTGGACAAGGGCAGGGATGCCGAGCTGTGCTGCGGCATCCCGCTGCACTGCGGCTTCGCCCCGCAACGCATCAGGCGCATCGGCGTAGACCAAAGTCACGCCGAGCCCCGCCTCAACCAAATGGCGCGCCGCAACCAGCCCGTCGCCGCCATTATTACCCTTGCCGATCAGCATGTACCACTGCTGATCACCGGGTTGCTCCATCACGAGCGCCGGATCGGCGATGATGTCGCCACCAAGACCTTGCCGATCCCCGGGCCCGGTGTGCGCCCGCTTCACTTTACCATCGTTCCGGCCACCCTGCTGCCCCGGACTGCGGCTAACAACCTCTTTACAGCCTTCCCGGCACAGCCGGATAACTTCCTCGGCGATGGCTCTGCCTGCGTTCTCCATCAGACTGGCAGCCGGAATGCCAAGCTTGTGAATCGTATGCTCATCCACAGCTCTCATCTGTTCAGCGGTTACGATAAACAATGTTCATCCCTCCCCGGTGAAATTCTCCGAAAATTGCATCTGTGAATAGCTTATACTCTCACGATGACTCTTTAGTTTTCCAAGCTGCTTCGCTTCATTGAATGTTCTCGTCTGTTTTCCCAGCCTTGTAACCTGCAGCTCTTAATAACCTACTGTAAACCGAGATTGAATAAATTGTGGATCATCCAGTTCATCCACCAAAGCCGCTGCAAAATCGCCAACCGAAATGGAGCTCTCACCAAGATCATCTGTGATTACACGATTCATACCAACCCGGAATAGGCCTGTCCGTCTTCCCGTTGTGATCGTAGCTGCCGGACTCATGTAGGTCCAGTGAATATCCGACGCCTCAATCAGGTTATACGCATCTACATGGGCCTTCGCCAGTGGCTTGACTTCCTCCGGGAACCCTGGCGTGTCCATCAGCATTTCTCCTGAATCCGTAATCAAGCTTCCCGCTCCGCCAACCACAACCAGCCGTCCTGCTTTCGAACGACGAACACCCTCGATTAGTGAACGTGTAACTTCCAGCATCTCTTCCTCCGCACCGAACTTCGGTCCGTAGGCACTCACAACGGCTTCCTGTCCTGCTGTAAAATCGGCAACCTGATCCGGGTTAAGCAAATCACCCTGTACCACACGCAAACGCTCATGCTCCATCTCAACCTTCGAAGGCTCACGAACAATCGCCGTTACTTCATGTCCTCGGTCCATCAATTCCCACAATATCGTCTTTCCAATCACTCCGGTTGCTCCAAAAATGGCAACTTTCATATTAAATCCCTCTTTTCAGTAGATATCCTCTTGTCAACTTACCGTTATTTTAATACTTAATCCCATTGTTATATACCTTAAACGGCTCACGCCATCTTAAACCGTCTTCACTCTCTTGTAAACCATGAGTCTAGCTCATCTTCCCATTTTCGGGTACACTCGTTATTAAAACAAGGAATCACAACTCCCTTTTCCGTTCAAAAAGACACCCCAACCCATGCCAAAAAAGCCGCAAAGCGGCTTTGGCAGCTTACCTCTATTTTGCCTGTCCCACCTTTGTAAAGGTTAAAAAATCGACTGCTTTCTGGGCCCAGAACCGTTCCGAATAAATTTCATGCTCTAAGTCTTTAATGATATGAAGTTCCAGTCTGCCTGAGGGTTCGTCCAAAGCCAGCTTGTATTTCAATATTTCCTGATAGATTTGTTCCGTCAGCTCCACCGGACAAAGTTGATCTGCTTTCCCATGAATAAACAAGATATCACTTCCGCTTAGCGCAGAAGCGTAGGCTACCGGGCTTCGGGTCCTCAGCGCGGATTCATCCTCAAGAAGTTCACCGATCTCTTTTTGCAAAAAAAATCTGAGCTTCGCCCCTCCTCCTGTATACAGCTTGCCCAAATCCGTAAAGGGGGCACACGCTACCACAGCACTCCACAGTACCGGGTCTCTGCCCGCAGCCAGCAATGCAAGATAAGCGCCATAACTGACGCCATACAGAGCTACGTCTGAAAAAGAGGATAAGACCTGTTCCCGAATAAACCGGACCACATCTGCGTCCACACCGCCCCAATCGTTCTCATTACGACTCCTGTATCCACCAGTAAAGCCTGAGCTACCCGGATAGTTGAGCCCTATCACCCGTACACCAGACTCGGATAACCTCTTCATTACTGGACTATAACTGTCGAACAGACAGTTATGTGGGCCTCCGTGCAGGTAAATGACGGCCTGTACAGCACCTTTCGGATGGATATCCAGATAGGGAATGATCTCGGACCGATAGGTGGCTTCCCCGTATTCCACCTTCAGTTCTCCACCGTTGCGACAGCTAGTTATAACTTCCTGCTGCCCTTGAACCCAAGTAATGGCGTTGGTTTGATCTTGAAAACGAAATAGACCTGGTCTCGGAGCTGTCGCGATAGTCTCGTATTTGCCCACCAGCCCCTGCTTGTCCCTGCTGAGAACAGCCTGTGTCAGCGTCCCTGGATAATCTCGCAGCTGAAATACTTCCTTCTTCTCCTGTAATGCATATTGCACATAATGCCATCTGCCACAAGTTATACCTTCACACAGGATTTTCTGTGTATCTAGATCAATCTGTACCCTTACCAGTTCAGAGAACCCTTCACACTGTGGGGACAATTCGTGCACAACATCCTCACCCTGTTTCAGCCATCCCGGTTTGAATCCCTGCTCTGAAGGGATGGATACCGCAATGATATCCCCCTGCTTGTCCATGACTGGATAGGGATATGACGTTTGTATCCACTCCGCACTTTGAACCCCTTGGTCCTTATATGCATACACTCTCCCCTGCCCATCCATATTCAATCCGATTTCCTGTTCCGATGCAGACCAGAAAGCCAATTGCGGATGATTCAGTTCAGGTGTAATCCATCTAGCCTCATCCTGCTTCGGGTCGTACAGCCCCAATCGGACGGGGCCCTTTTTATTTCGGATGGCAAAAAGCAACTGCAACCTATCTCCTTGCCATGCCGCCTGCATAACAGCAAATGGCAATAGCAACGCTTGGGTATGAAAAAGCCTAACCTGAGCTTGCAGTTCATACAGATGCAGCCGTTTTCCAGTAGTGCCCCGGGTGATGATCAGAACCTGATCTGGTGCAATAAACTGAGTATGCTGCGTTTGACCAACCGGATCTGCCGTATGTTCATGCAACCAATGCCTGTCTGTGATCTTACCTGTCTCATCAATCATGCACCATTCGGTATGACCATTATCATAGGACAACAGCATTCCAGTGCGCTCCCGATTAACACTCATTCGTGTTAGGAATGTACGATGCAACTGGCCTCCCTCCCCTCATTCCAACGCTTCAGCTGCTCCCAATCATCCAACTGGTTCCGCAATGTGGCGATGTATTGATCCAGCACGGCAGTATCGGATGAAATATCTGTTTCAACATTGCTTATAGCCTGTCGAATCTTCTCAATCTGCGGCAGATTAACAGCAGGAAGGGACATGATTAATAGACGATATACTTCGGCGGCCCGGTCGTTTGACCCTCGTCGCACTTGTTCTCCAGCGATCTCCACCGCACGACTGAGCCGTTTGGCATGAATGAATACTGTTCTCAATCGAAGCAAACGAATCAGCAGTTGATATTCCTTCTCTTCTTCACCACGCTGCCGATGAATTTCCATCCTTAATTCGAGTATGGGAACGAGCCAATCAATATACTGGTCGGTGCATAGTTTCTCCGCAGCCAGCAGAGCTGTATCAGCCTCTGCCCATTGGCACGATTTGAGCTGCAGTCCCGCCATATTGAGCCCAGTCTGAATCTGAAAAGTACGCCGATCAGGTCCGTCAGGAAGCTGCTGAATACGTCGACTCGCCTGCCGCTCCAGTTCAATAGCACGCCCAGAGTTACCCTCCAGCATTTCAATCAAAGCTTCGCCATTATCCAGCGCACAGTATTTTCCAATACGGTACACCTCCGTTAATTCCTTATGGAAGAGCATCTTTCGGGCCTCTGAGTAACAGTATCGTGCTGCTGTATAATCCATGCTTTTCTTAGTAAGCAACTGCGCAAGTTCGAACCATAGAACCGCTTGCTGGGCCGCTGTCAAACGTTGAAATAACGTATTATGTTTAAAAAAATACAAACAAGCCCTATACCGTACCGGATCATCCGACTTGGACAGCAAAATCCAGGCCAGCCTATTGTAGAGCGCCAATGTTTTCTCTTGTCCCCCCTTTTTTCTTGCGTCGGCAAAATGCTGCTCCAATGAACTCCGAGTATGTTCAGGTGTTTCTCTGACGAGGGAGATTGGAAGCCGATGCACTACACTAGGAGTGGGCATTCTGTTAGAATATCGGTGAAAAAAGAGAAGTACACTGACGCCTCGTAGTTTCTGACGATACAGGATATGGTGGATGGCCCCAAGATCAGATGAATGTAAATGTGAAGCAACCTCCACCAGTACCCATTTCTTGTGCCCTGGAGGCCAGCCTGCTGTTCTAAATCTCAACAAGGCGTTTTTGCAGGCCACCAGATCGCTGGAGGGCAGCACCGGGTTTAGCTGATAGATTATGGGCAGAGAGTAATACGGATGATCGACGGATACCCCCACAGCCTGATCCTGCCAGTGTGTGTGCAGCTTTCGGACCTCGTGCTTCACTGCGTCTGGCTCCCCCTGGACAACAAACAACCCAGGCTCATGACTGGAACGAAGCCAATTGCTTCGCAGATCTCCATATTGCGTACTTTCCAGTAAAACGGGGTTCATGAGCGATCACGCTCTTTCGTAACCCGGCATACATTTGCAATTTCGGGAACCAGCTGCAAATTCAGTGAAGCCATTAATCGATAGCTGCTGATATTGTTCATGTCGAGCGAAGCTTTTACCATTTCATATTGTTCTGCTACACATTGTTGAAGGCCATAAGCAGCAAGCCAGCGGGCCCAGCCCTTACGTTTTGCAGTGGGTATGGTGCAAATGTGAGCAATCAGTACCGAACCGAACTCATCACTTAACAGGCAGCCTCCCAACCTTTTACCCTCCGATTCAACCAATCCGGAACCCTTCAGCACAGGTCCATACGCTCCGCCATAGATGTCTTTGACAGCCTGACGTGCGGCCTCCAAACCAGGACAGGTGGGATCGCTTTGTAAAAGGATCCGCGCTATCTCCTCCTCCTGCCCCTTGGCAGAAATCCAGGTTGCTGTATCACCTGGGATAGCCACAGGAGGGATATCTCTTAATCTGCCGTTAAATCGATGTCTACGTGCAACAATATCCACCCCGAATCCAAGCTTCTCCCACGGAAATGAAGCAGGAACTGTCGCATATAGAGTATCCCATTCAAGTGATCCAAGCAGCGGCTGGACCCGATTTTCCCAATACGTCATCGCACCTGCCCCGCTCCATAAATCGAGTGTATACTGCCGCTGCCCATGATCAATGATCATGAATGATGACCCGGATTCAAGGTACTCTGGCGCTGCTGCATAGTATCGATCCCCGCATTCGCCTTGTTCATGCCGTAATTGCGGAAGAACATCAGATATGGATGTTAATATCATGGTCCATCGCCTCCTTGCTAGGGTTGAAACCTGAATAAACCAACGGTTCTGCACTCATTGAAGGATAGAAAAGACGAAGCAGAAACGAGTAAATGCCCATATATCCGGTCATGTAATCCGGGGAGAACGATTCCATATCTTCCAGCGGCCACATCCACATGTCGTGTTTATCACTTCTCATCGCCAGCAGCATTTGTGCATAATGTTCCAGTCTGGCCTCATACCTGCCAGGATGGCAGCGTTCCGCCAAGAGAAGGAAATCCCCATTGCCAGCTAAGCCGTGACATTGCCCAAAGGAAGCGAAGATCGTCGTCTGTGCCACCGCATCCGCCGCTTCTTTGCCGAGCTTTGCAGATACCGGATCTTCCAGTACATCTGCAGCCGCCAGTAGAAAACGCCCTATTCCAGCAGATCCATTACACCAGTGTACCCAGAGCGCATCCGGTTTTGCAGGCGATGCAGGCCAAGTCTTCAGGCCATTCTTCCCGGTATGGCTGGTATAATCCAGTGTATAGACAATTCGTTTCACTGCCGATACATAGGCTTCCTTATGGGTTCGATCTGCCATCGCGAGCAGAAAATAACCAATCCCCGCGATGCCATGTGAGAATCCCAACGAATAATGGCCGCCATCTTTCTTGCTCGGCTGCTCTTTCACTTTCCACATACTCAGTCCATCTTCGTGCCGCTCTTCTTGAGTCAAAATATAAGCAGCCAATGCCTCGGCTCGTTCAAGCAGTTCCGTGCGGCCTCCGATGCGATGAAGCTCCAACAACATTAATCCCAGACCTGCAGCACCATGACTGATATTAGTTTGGGTCGGTTCATTCTGAGTTAACTCCAATGCCAGATTCTCCGCGACATTAAGCAACAAAGAATCATTCAGCGTCTCTGCGGTCTCAGCCAATCTCCATGGAACAGCCCCATATCCAAAGTATAGTCCGGTCGGTGTCTCGTCCGGAATGTATGGATGGTGAGCCATAATCCATTCCATAACTTCACGGGCATGTTGATGATACTCAATACGTTGCGTAATCTGACCAAGCTGGTTAAAACTGTAGACCATACCTGTCCATCCAAAGTTAAAATTTGCTGGGTGAAACATCCGGCTTATGCTGTTTTCCGGATATAATTCATGCCTATTTTCAAAATCAAGCGATCTATAGAGCCAATCAGCAATCCTTTGCGCCTGATGCAATACCTCGTCCCTGGTTAACCCCAGCTTCTGACTGTTTAATGACAGGGAAGCTCCTTGCAATTTGGTCATCGGATCTTTCGAAATCGTAGTCAAATCCTTGCGAATATCTTCCACCTGCTCATACGCGCCATTCATAATTTTTATGGAAATATAACCCATAAGATGCAACTTATGATTAATCACCAGATTATCCAGCAAAGCCTGACCACATTTCAGGTAGTCGCTCTGGTATTTGAAATAGGGGTCTACCGATGATGCCATATAATAGAAAACAGCCCCGATCGAATAGATATCATCCTGAACGCTTGATCTCTGACTGTGTTCCCGGCCACGAGGCACATATCCAGGCGTATGTCCGATCAATGGCTTAGCTTCCCTAACGCTACTTCGTACGTAAGCCAATTCGAGGTCAATCAGACGTACATTTCCATCTGGCAACACAACAATATTGTTAGGCGTCAGATCATTAATAATGACCCCTTTACGATGACAGGTCTCTACAATATCCAGAACATCCTGGCTAATTCGAACCATTTCCTTCCAGGTATAATCCGCGACGACATGTCTTCGATGAATATATTCCCGCAGGCTGATGCTATCAAAATACTCCAGAATCAAATATCGATTCTTCTCATAACCGAACAGATCAAGTGGCTGGGGGGTATATCCCGTCTCCTTCAACAATTCGAGTACATGATATTCATTTTCTAAATAGTCATGAGCAGAGCGTCCGGCACCATCGACACGCATTCGATGTACCGCTTCTTTCATAACGGCTTGTGCATGCCGAGCACTGGAAATGAGAAATACCCCTCCCTTGCCTGACTTCTTAAGTACACGCTTCACGCGTATATTCCGTATTCCGAACTCATTGTTATTGGAACTGGACACTTCTGAGGGAGATGGGTCCATCTGGATGGCTTGGATGTGAAGCAGCTCCTCAGGCTCGTTGACCCATTCGGGCTTGTACCTGCCAGGTGTACGGCGATCTTCCTCCAGATTACCGTCGGTATTCTGGATCGCATACACTTTCGCTCCCGAGTACCGGTCATAATAGAATCTTTCTGTGAAGGCACCATAACGATAAAATACGCATCCACTTCCGCGGTATGACTGATCTGTAGGAATAGCCGGGCCTTCGAATCCCATGGTACATGCATACATATCCTCAAGCAGATCCAGAAACTGTTTCTCGTTGGCCGCATAGATTGTGACACATTTGCCGGTTTGTGGAAGTGGAATGGAACCGTTAGAGGCCTCAATCAATTTCTGCCCATTACTAACAACTTTCCACTGTACCCTTTTACTCATTAAGATAGGTCCAATTCGCTCCAGCAGTTCAGCACCTTTAGCAGGGACCACTGATAAATGTATCTTCCATCCCTGTAAAGGAAGTTCTAAATGCTGCGGTCTAAAACAAATCCAATGGCCGTCATTAGACCATTGGATATCATCCGGAATATTTTCAATTAAACGATATATAGATACTTCAAATGATATTCTGGAACTCAATAAGGATCACTCCTGAGGATAAACTAAGAGAGGGAGACTTTTGATTTAATTAGATTAGATTACAAAGGCTATGTTGTTAGATTATAAAAACTTTATTCTTGCATTAACGTAGTAGGGCCACTTGTCCAGCTACATATAGTACACAGGCTTGTTTCCTCGAACATGTAATTATCCTCTTCAACCTCTAATGCCATCAAATCCTGTACAGATAAAATTTCCTTGTTTTCCATGATAAATTACCTCCCATGTGTCTCCCTCTCTTAAAAACTAAATTCTACATAAAATTTCATATTCCTCCTTTTAAATTCAATTATTTTACATAAATATTTTAGATTATCCATTTACTCTTCGCAACCCTGTGATATCATTTCTATTTAAAAAGGAAAAAAATGAAATTAAACTTCTGACGAGATGGAAGCTTTCTGTGTTCTGCTATGTGTACCCTGCTCCTCTCGAAAAGGACGTACGAACAGGCTGGTCAAGCCCATAATCACTACAAATATACCAATCCCCATGTACAACCAGGATGGATTATACGTTTCAATGAGCAAGCCTCCGAGCAATAAACCCAGCGGATTGCTGATGCCACTCATTAAGACCCCCATACTGTTCATGACACGTCCCCTCTTTTCTTCCGGTGTGGATAGAAGAATCGAGGTAACCAAAGGTACATTTACGAGGGCAAGCCCCAACATTAAAAAGAATGAACAGACGATGGCGATATACAGATTAGGAAACATAGGCATGAGTAGCAAACTTACACCTGAGATGAGATAACTGATTAGGAACCATCGAGCAAGCGAAAGCCGTTTGGCATATTTCCCGCTGAGCAAAGAGCCTGCAATACTACCAGCGGCAAAAGCAGATTGGAGAAAGCCATAGCCTTGTGGTCCGGCATGAAGAACCATGTCAGCAAAAATAGGAGTGAAGATGTGCAGAGGCGCCCCAGCAAAGTTGATAATGGCACCAAAAATGATGCAGCTGGCCAGAATTTTACGTGAGAACAAAAAGGTAATCCCTTGCAAACTGTCCTTTATGAAGCCAGAAATCCCTTTTTGTTTGACCACTTTGGTCACCGGAATATGAATAAAGACAATGGAGAAAGCAGATAGCAGAAAGGTAAGTGCATAGATGAAAAGGATGGACTGGACTGAGATGAACGCCACCAATATGCCACCTACAGCATATCCAAGCAATTCAATTGTTTTGGAAGATGAATTTAGAAGTGCGTTGGCTGGTGCTAACTGTTTCGACGGGTCGGGCAGAATTGCGGGGATGACGGTCTGGGTTGCCGGATTGAACAAAAATCCAAGAATCGCAATGAGCAAATTGGCAGCATAGATATGCCACGGTACCATCTGACCACTCATGAATAAAAGCGCCAATATACAGGCCACGCATGCTCTAAGTACATCTGTCCAGATCAAGAGCTGCTTTTTGGGCAGCCGATCACTGATTGTAGCCAGTGGTATACCCAAAAAAGCATAGATAAAGTATGGCAACATAGGAATCAGTGCTGCTGCGAGTGCTGACTCGGTTAGTTGAAGAATATACCACATCGTAGCCATGGAAAATAAAATTTGACCTGCACCGGATATCAGCCTGCCTGCAAGAAGTACACAAAAAGATGGAAGACGCAGAACAGATCCATAACTGTCGTTATGGATTTCATTTTTCGTCTGTTTCATTCACTCTCTCTCCTTTCCCTTCGATCTCACTTCCAGTTTCACTTTGCAGACGTGTCAACAAACCTGAATTGCGAATGGACTGTTGTATTTTGGCCTTTACCCGCTCAAGCTCTGCCGTATACTCCTGAATCTCGTTCAATAACGATTGATGAGTCCGAATCCCTTCCCTGATTAACATCGCCGTTGCATCAGATCGGTTCTTGGCCAGTTCAAGAAATACAAGCTGATCAATAATATTAATCTCTTCCTGACTTAATCTTACGGAGACAACCCCCTTGGTTCCCGAAAGATTTTTGCTCGCCTGATCCATGGATCGTTCTACCATTCGATTAAATTGAGTCCGCTGGTCTTTGTCCAAATTCTTATCCTCCATTCTGCAATTATTGTGATTATCGTAATTTGTAAATCGTAAATTGTATATTATTTACATTATACCTGCAAATAAATGGATGTAAAGCAAAAAAACCTTTGGATAACCAAAGGTTTGAATAATTGATTGCACGAATGGAGTTTGGCTGGACTAACTCATATACACAAGGCTAGGCTTAGTTCAGCTTGTTTCTGTCAACTATTCCCCTTGTCTCCACCACATGCCTTCCGATTTCGGACTGGTGTAGCTGAAGCCAAATTGAGCGTACAGACGGTCAGCAGGGACATCTGCCAGCAGGCTGACCAATCCACGAGCAGGCACATGTTCACGCAAATAGTTCATGATCTCGCTCATGATCAGTTTGCCATATCCTCTTCCCTGCTGGTCCGGGCGCACGGCGATATCCACCACCTGAAAGAAACAACCGCCATCTCCGATGACCCGACCCATGCCTACAATTTCATTTTCTTCACGCAGACAAACGGCAAAAAGACTATTCGGCAGCCCGATTTCGGCCCCCTTCTGGCTCATCGCACTGAGACCCGCGCTCTTTCGTAGCGCAAGATACTCGGCTGCAGAGGGCGGTGTATGTTCAATGTTGATGTGGTCCATGGATCATTCTCCCTTCCTATTAAATCTGTGATTAATTGCAAAATAAAAATTTCATGGTGATTACATCTTCTTTGATTAGGCACCTTGGACCTTCTTAAGACCGTAAATTCCTACTGTTCCTGCTTGAATTCACGCAATTCCTGTGTAATAGTGAGAGAAAGCTTAAGTGAACCGTGTTTCATGCTACACTACAGTTTTTGCAAAGGAGGAACTATTTGTGTTTCAACGCTGGATACCTGCTCTGTTCTCATATCCGGGCTTCGGGGCGTTACTACTCGGAATGATCGCTGTGCTGCTTGGACTATATATATGGTCTGCGACTGAAGTCAGACGAAGTCGTGACAGGCGAATACAAGCGATACGAGATACATTATACATAAGTACAACCCTGTTGGGACAACTCACCGTAAAAGAACATCGGAATGACGCTCTTACGGAACATGAGCATCATGAATTGTTAACCGCCATGCTGTCCTGCAGAACCGCAGTCCATCTATCTCCTCAGCTTCAGGATCAAATCCGCAGCTGTATCATTGATGTTGATCCTGCTCGGCTCGCATTGATGAACAGGGCTCTGGAACGAGAGAGTGCAGCATTATCGGATGAATTGAATCGGTACGCCCATCCAGACCATTGGGGAAGAGCGGTCTGGAATGTCATTCGTCCAGCTGCCGAACCCGCCGCCGTGGCTGCTGTAGTGTACCTGATCGTTGATTTTGTATTCCGTCAACAAGGTTTGATGTATCCTTTCTGGCACTCCTGGTTCAATGCTTTGCCATGGATGCGCTTCGTCTCCTTGATCATCACGGTGTTCTATGGTTATCTGCTCTGGTCCAGCCCAAAACAGCGTTCATCGGGCACAGTAACCAAAGCCCTATTCACCTTAATTGCCCTGTGCTCCCTCCTTCATCTGATCGGACTTGCTGCTGCTCCCTACGCATTGGGATTACAACTCATCCTGTTCATCTCTGGCTTCAGCCTGACAGGAACGCCTTCCCGCAGTGATCGCCCCTTCGTGGGACACAGCGATTCGGATAAGGAATGGAATAGCCGTACAGAAGCACAGGAGGATGAGAGTGTGGACATGGAGCTAAACCTCTATAAACCACGTACATCCGGAGCAATTCCCGAAAAGTGAACCTCTCTCTGAATTTGGTTTACCTGGTATCAGCAATCTCCATTCATTCAAAGCCCAAAAAAGAGAAGCCCACAAAATCGTCGGCTTCTCTTTTTTGGGTTCCACTTATTTCAGCATTTGCCTAATTCAATTTCCGATTTTATAAAAGGTCCGTGCACAATTACAAATTCAATCCCGAATTTACATGAAGGATGACGACGCCTACCCCTTCGCGCTCGTATTCGATCCGCGCAATGAACGAGGTGAGCTGCTTCGTGCAGTGCTGCCGGATTTGGAGGCGCTGCTGGAGGGCGTATTTTCAAAACGCTTGCGTTCGGTCCGCTCCATCTGCACGATCTGGCCTTCATGTACAACGATGTGCAGCGAGCCAAACTCCATGTCATTCAGTTGTCCGGCGATTCGATCCATCCATACCTCATCCACTTTTAACGGCTTAGCCATAGAGCCGCCTCCTCTTCTCGGGCTACTGCCCGCTATATTCCTCAAGTGTGCTGTCATCCAACCCGATTTATAATTCATTCTTATCCAACCCATATACTTGGTTTATACATTAGCAGGGCTTCCAGTAGCTGTCAATCCGAATTTTCTTGAATCGGAGACAATATCCAATTTCATTCGGAACCCTCTTAAAAACCAAAATGTTCGGCATGGATTTCGGAGCGTTAGTCACCTTTCGGGAATCGTTTTATGACCCAGCCAGCTCTTGAGCAGCAACGTTGCCAGAGCCAAAATGAGCAGCAAGGAGGCGACGGCAAACGAAGCAGAGAATTGATACTCGTTATATAAAATTTCGACATGCAGCGGCAGCGTGTTGGTCTCCCCGCGTATATGACCGGACACGACAGACACTGCTCCGAACTCGCCCATGGCCCGCGCATTACAAAGAATGATGCCATACAGCAGGCCCCACTTGATGTTGGGCAGAGTCACGCTCCAGAAAATCCTCCACCCAGAGGCTCCCAGCGTTACCGCTGCTTCTTCTTCTCTCGTGCCCTGATCCTCCATCAGTGGAATCAGTTCTCTGGCGACGAATGGAAACGTAATGAACAACGTTGCGATAACAATACCCGGCAGGGCAAAAATAATTTTGATATCATGCTCGGCCAGCCACGGTCCAAACCATCCATTCGAGCCAAAGACGAGCACAAAGATCAACCCGCCTACCACCGGCGAGATCGAAAAAGGGAGATCAATCAGGGTGATCATGAGCCCTTTTCCCCTGAATTGGAACTTGGTAATAACCCAAGCGGCTGCCACGCCGAATATCGTATTAAGCGGCACGGTAATCGCAGCAACCAGCAGCGTAAGTTTCAGTGCCGACATGGCATCCGGTTCGGTTAGCGCGGCGATGTAGACACCCCAGCCCTGCTTCAACGCCTCCATCAGCACAATCACCAGCGGCAAGATGAGCAGCCAGATCAGCACCAGACTTGCCAAGCCGATCAACAACCATTTGACCCATGTGGCTTCTGTCGTTGCACGGTTGGGACCCGGTCCGGTTCGCACACGGGCAGCAGGCGTTAATGGAACGGAACCCGCCATATTCTGTTCCTCCTTTTGGTTTATATAAGTTGAACAAATGATTTTACACTAAACCACTGCAATCTTCCGATTGCTGTTATCCCCGGATTTTTTATGAACCGATCCTAAAAAGGGGAAATCCGGGGATAAAGGCAAACGCTCCGCTTCTCCAGATTTTTCTGTCCTCTCCGTTTATCGTGTAAATGTTAAGTTCAACTTATATAGGTTGGCTTATATACATTAAGCTCTGCCTGCCTTTCGGCTCCAGCGTTGAAGTGAATTAATGATCAATAGCAGGACAAAAGAGACCAGCAGCAGCAGCAAGGCTACCGCCGTAGCTCCTGCATAATCGAACTGCTCCAGCTTCGCCATGATCAGCAGGGGGGCGATCTCCGTTTTCATCGGCATATTACCTGAGATAAACACCACTGAGCCATACTCGCCAATACCTCGGGCAAAAGCCAACGCAAAGCCGGTCAGCAGCGGCGGAATTAGGTCCGGAAGCAGGATCTTCCGGAATATCCGCCATCTTCCCGCTCCCAGCGTGGCCGCAGCTTCCTCCACCTCAGCCTCCAGCTCCTGCAAAACCGGCTGCACCGTGCGTACCACAAACGGAATCCCGATAAACATCAGCGCCAGAGTAATGCCCGCCTGAGAATAAGCCAGCTTGATACCCAGAGGCTCCACGAACTGCCCAATCCAGCCATTTCCGGCATATAACGCCGTTAAGGCAACCCCCGCAACTGCCGTCGGCAAAGCAAAAGGCAGATCAATGACGGCATCAAACAGCCGCTTCCCCGGAAATTCATAACGGACCAGTACCCATGCCAGAAGCAGCCCGAGGACCAGATCGATCAAGGCCGCTGCACCAGCAGTCAGAAAACTCACCTGGAAAGAAGCCAGTACCCGGGGATTCGTTGCCACCTCCATCAATGTGGACCAGGTCAACCCCGTGGAGTTAAACAAGAGCGCTGCCAGTGGAATAAGTACAACCAGGCTCAGGTAAAGCACACTGTAACCCATCGTCAATCCGAATCCCGGCAGTGTGCGACTCCGGGCCACCATCCCCTTGCTCATGGACGTTCATCCTCTCTGCCTTCAGTCGGTAGGACTGGTTGGCCGCCTACATGATCATGCAACAACGTCGACATAGATAACATTAGCTTCCCGGAACATAAATCTGGTCAAAGATACCGCCGTCATTGAAATGTTTGGCCTGTGTATCCCGCCATGTGCCAAATACATCACTCAACGTGAACAGCTCAAGCTGCGGGAACTGACCCTTGAACTTTTCCTTCACGCTGTCCAGTGTTGGACGGTAATAGTTCTCGGCAGCAATGGTTTGCCCCTCTTCGCTGTACAAATATTTCAGATAGGCGTCCGCTACTTCGCGGCTGCCCTTTTTGTCTGCATTTTTATCCACGACCGCTACAGGTGGTTCAGCCAGAATGCTGACCGAAGGCACAACAATATCAAATTTGTCCGGACCCAGCTCTTTTACCGATAAGAAAGCCTCGTTCTCCCAGGCAAGCAGCACATCACCAATACCACGCTCTACAAACGTAGTTGTCGCTCCACGCGCTCCAGAGTCAAGAACAGGTGCATGTTTGAACAATTCTGCAACGAATGCCTTGGCCTTCTCTTCGTCATTGTTGTTATGCTTGAGCGCATAGCCCCATGCCGCCAGATAGTTCCAACGGGCCCCGCCTGACGTTTTGGGATTCGGAGTTATGACCTGCGTATCTCCCTTGATGAGATCATCCCAGTCCTTGATGCCTTTCGGGTTGCCTTTGCGTACCAAAAACACGATCGTTGATGTATACGGGGAGCTGTTATGCTCGTATTTATCCTGCCAGCCCGCATCGATCAAACCTTTATCTTCGATGGCATCAATATCGTAACCCAATGCCAGCGTAACCACATCTGCATCCAGTCCATCAATGACTGAACGACTTTGTTTACCTGAACCGCCATGAGATTGCTTAACCGTTACTTCCTGACCTTTCTCTTTCAGCCAATACGCCGCAAACGCCTTGTTATATTGCTCGTAGAGTTCACGTGTCGGATCATAGGATACATTCAGCAGCTCGATCGCTTTTGCTCCTTCTTTGCTGCCTTCCGCTCCCTCAGATGTTCCCGCCGCATTCGTGCCACCACTATCCGATCCGCATGCCGCCAGTACTCCTGTTAATACCAATGCCAGACCAACCAGAATACCCTTATGAATTCTCTTTTTCATAGATAACACTCCCCCCGAATGGATCTGCAAGATTACCTCCACAGGCTGAACAGCATGGAACGCACCGAAAAAACAAAAAACGGAGGAACCCCCGCGAACTTCTCCCTCATAAAGTCATGCCGGCCCAAAGGCCGTGTATGCTTCATCCAGAATTCATACGCTACGGTGTTCCTCCGTCTATACGGTGAGAACGTTATTCTGTTCACGTTACGATCTCTCATGTGACTGTAAATGACTGCTTCCGCAATTCAAGCGAAGTCATTTTTATTATTCCTACCTGTTTAGTGAGTTATATACGTATCATAAGGGCAGTGCATATGGCTGTCAAACGTTTTTTTCCGTTTTTCTACCGAATATCTGTGTAAATGGCAGAAAAAAAAGAACAACGAACCCAAGTCCGTTGTTCCCTTGTCAGCGTTGTGTTTTATATGCTGTAAAATTATCCTAGGACTTGGCATGAGACCATGCCATTTCCCAATCTTTATTTGCCCGCATATCGAATATTCGGCACGGGAGGCGTACTCATGCCATCTCCCAAATAAAAGCCAGTGTGTGGCGGTTGGTTATAGGCTACATTTTGCCAAGCTACGCCAAGACGGTATACCGGATCATGCATCAGGGTATAGATGCGTTTGTCCGTAACGGCTGTTGTCGTGTAGATACGCAGCGCAGAACTGTCATTGGTCCGCCATACCACTTCTTCTCTCCAGTCTCCAAACAGGTCGGCCTGCAAATTCGGTGTAGATTTCGTTCCATTATTGGAAGAAACACCGGAAGCGGTCAATAGATTCACCGTTTTGCTATTGGCGTAATCCCATTTATCAATTCGGTTGCTGTCCAGCAGCTCGCGAAGCAAATCACCGTCCCACCAAATTCCAAAATTCGTGGAGGAAGGCAGGGTTGTCCCAATTTTCTGTCCTTTGGCTGTGTACAACCCGCCGTCTGCCCAAACTTCTGCACCCTTATAACGCGGATCGATATCGGCTGCCATACCGCGTCCAATATCCTTCGTTGTAGGTATGCCCCAGATCAATTGACCTGTACGTGCATCGCGGAATTCCACGCCTGCATTGGATGGTGTCTCATGAACCTGAAATACTTCTAGACCCGCACGGTCGGGGTCCAGATCGCTTAGATGCATGGCATCCCCATGATGAAGCCCTGTCGTGTAGAGCCCCTTCCCGTTATCATCCACCGCCATCGCTCCGTAAACGATTTCGTCTTTGCCATCGCCATCCACATCCGCCACACTCAGATTATGGTTGCCCTGTCCGGCGTAACCTGAATTACCCGACGTGTTGGAGTCAAACGTCCACTGCTTGGTTAGTTGTCCATCCCTCCAATTGTACGCCACCAGCACAGTCCGGGTGTAATAACCGCGTGCCATGACCAGACTTGGCCGCTCCCCATCCAAATATGCAATCGCTGCAAGGAATCGATCGACCCGGTTGCCGTAGTTGTCTCCCCAATCGGACACATTGCCGCGCGCCGGTTCGTAGTTCACCGTAGAAAGTGCTTTGCCGGTCTGTCCGTTGAAGATTGTAAGAAACTCCGGTCCTGACAGAACATACCCGCTTGAATTACGATAATCCTTGCTGGCATCACCGATGACTACTCCGGTGCCATCCTTGGAACCATCCGCTGTTTTCATCGCCACCTCAGCCTTGCCGTCACCGTCCAGATCGTACACCATGAACTGGGTATAGTGGGCCCCTGCACGAATGTTTTTGCCCAGACTGATGCGCCATAGGCGCGTTCCGTTCAATTTGTAGGCATCGATAAACACCTCGCCCGTGTAGCCGCTCTGGGAATTATCCTTGGAGTTGGACGGGTCCCATTTCACGATTAATTCATACTCCCCGTCCCCATCCAGATCCCCTGCACTCGCATCATTGGCACTGTACGTATAGGCTACTCCATCCGGTGTTGTACCGCCTGCCGGCACACTGAGAGGTACGGACAAGTAATTATTTCCCCAAACGCTCGCTGCGGCTGACGCCGCCTGTTCTGTTCCGCCCACTACGGCCCGAACCGTATATTTGGAACTGCTTGTCCCGCTTGCATCCTGGAGGTTGGTACTGTTCGTTATGGGCGATGCGTTTACTTTGGTTCCATCCCGATAGACGTTAAACGATACATTCGACCCTTCCGTACCCAGCAGCCGCCAACTGACAAATACACCCGTGCCTGTCTTTACCGCAACCACACCACGGTCCAGAAACTCCATCTGACGCGCACCTGCAGCATGCGTGACCGACGTGTTCCCAAGACCGAGCGAAGTAATCAGCAGCGCAGAACTCAGCAGGGATACCCCCGCAGTCCGCAAAGTGCACTTCCATAACGATCGTTTTCCCATAAAGCCATTGCCTCCCCAATCGAATTGGTAAGCCCGATGCCCTTGGTAGCGCCATCTTATATGTAAGCGCTTTAATACAATTATTTTAAATTAAACATATAATTCCATCTATAGGTCTAACTTAGTAATTTCATGTATAAAAAAAAGGAAAAAAGCCGAAAGATAACTCTTTCGACTTAAATGCCTCTTTAGCTCACGCTTAATTTCAACCTGAAGAAACAACCTGAAGTATCAAAGAACTAGGCTTCATCTCATCTTAGACTACAGGTACGATACATACTGGGCGGGACATCTCCAGCTTGAAACCATTATGTGTCAGACGTCCATCTTCGCCATTGATCTGAAAAGCAACAAGGTTGTTGCTGTCCTGATTGGCCACCAGCAGAATACCGCCAGGCAGCAGGTTGAAGTTACGCGGAGTCTGTCCAATGGTGGAGGTCCATTCAACAGCCTCCAGCTCACCGGATTCCTGGTCAATATGATACAGCACAATACTGTCGTCCCCACGGTTGGAAGCATACAGGAAACGCCCGCAAGGGGACACGCGGATGTCCGCCGACGTACCTTCTCCACTATGACCTTCAGGCAGTGTGGAGATATGCTGCAGCGTAGTGAACTCTCCTCTTCGCTCATCATACATGAACGCTGTAACGGTATTGCTCAATTCATTGACCACATATGCCCATTTTGAGTTTGGGTGGAAGACCAGATGTCTCGGTCCGGAGCCTGGAGGCTGAGTCATCTCCCGGTGTGTAACCAGACGGCCCTCTTCGTTACGGTACACAATGATCTGATCCAGACCAAGATCACATACAACAGCATACTGACCCGAAGGGTCTGGTTGAATGGAGTGGGCGTGCGGCGCTTCCTGACGGTCATCATTCTGTCCTCTACCCGTATGCTCCACCAGCGCGCTCATCTCCCTAAGCGTACCTTGATCCCCCACCGGGAATACATTCACACTGCCGCTGCTGTAGTTCGAAGTCAGCACCCATTTGCCGTCCTGCGTCACAGACACGTAACAAGGTGAAGCGCCCTTCGTCAACTTGCGATCCATCAAGTGCAACTCGCTCGTTGCGGCATCCCGCCGATAGACGAGCACCTCTCCCTCGTCCGTTTCGCTTGCAACATATAGACAAGTCCCATCCGGGCATAAAGCAAGATAGGATGGATTGTCCACCCCGTCCATATGATTTACAATCCGCATCTCACCTGTATCCTTATTCAACGCACATAGAAAAATGCCGGGTTGATCCGCTGATGCATAAGTACCTGTATAGAATAAAACTTCATTGGTTGCTGTCGTTTCCATCATTTCAATCTCTCCCTATTCATTCAAATGGTTGATCTTGCTCTATAATCACATGCTGTTACACGAAACTGTAAACCGTATGTTTGATTCCACTATTATGTACTTACCCAATTCATGTCGCCTTGCTTCAGTGGGTATCCTCCCTCACCATAATACAAAGTATGAAACCTTACAAGAGTTCAATCGGATGGCGAATGACCCAACGAAATCAAGTATGCAAAAACTCAATGTATCGCCTGATTCATTACCGCTGAAACGGTTGAACGGAGTAGTAACGATCCATTTCATATTGAAGATTCAATGGAAAATTGCAGCAACCTTTTGACGAATAGGGTCGTCTATAGGGGCAAATAGCTTTTATACAAAGGGATAATCCCGGAAAAGTGAGGCGAACCTGATATTAAAAAAAATATGTTGGCTACGTTAACCGCCGGAGCTTTACTCACTCTTTCTCTGAGCGCTGGTCCGATTCATGCAGCTCAAGCAGAATTCACTGATATTCAAGGTATTGCAGGCGCGGACAAGATTGAATCCCTGCATCAGGATGGCTTAATCAAAGGAGTGAGTGACAGCTTGTTCAAACCGGAACAGGAACTAAACACGGCTCAGGGCATACAGCTCATTGCAGATGGTCTGCATCTGAATTTGGACACGATTCGTTTTATCAAGCAGCCACTGCCCAGTGACTATTTCTCCAACGTAAAAGATGGCGTATGGTACAGTGATGCTTTTATCCGCGCCCAGTTCAATGGCATTAAGATGTCAAACGATATCGATCCTTCCAAAGCGTTGACCCGTGAACAATATACCCTTTTCTTGATGCAGGGCATTGAAGCCAAAGGCGGCCTACCGATGATTAACATTAAACCTGTAGAGATCACGGACGAAAAAGAGCTTACTCCAGAATATCAAGGCGCTGTCCAACGCTCCCTTGTCTTGAAGATTAACACACTTGATGCAGACGGCAACTTTAATCCAAAAGAAACGATTACCCGCGCCGAAGCTGCGGTTATGATGTATAACGCGATTGAGTATATGGAAGATTTCAATGCACCAAAAATCCCGGAAACACCAGAGAAATAATGCCCCATTGTTATTTTTATTTTTTAAAATACCAAACAGCCGCACGTTCCCTCTAAAAGGGGACATGCGGCTGTTCCGTTATATCTATAACGACAACTGATCCAAGATCAGTCTTAGAAAGAACCTTTAACAACAACTTCGGACAGCGGGAAACGACCTGCCGGACGAGCTGGAACTGCGGCTTTACCTACAGTGATCAACAATGTTGGCAAATAACGCGCAGGGATGTTGAATGTCTCGATCAATTGTTGCGGGTTGTAACCACCCATTGGGCAAGTATCATATCCCAGGGAACGTGCAGCAAGCATAATGTTCTGTGAAGCAAAAGATGCATTGCGAATCGCTTCGTCACGGGCGATTTGCGGATTTTGGTAAGCACCGTTGATCTGTCCAACCAATGCGTCACGAACTTCAGCCGGGATCGCACCTGCTTCAACAGCCTGATCATAAATCACGGCGTTGCGGTTCGCTTCCAGATCTCCGAGTACAGCGATCGTAACGGAAGAGTCTGTGATTTGACTTTGGCCGTAAGCGATTGGCAGCAGCTTGGCTTTGTCCGCTTCGGATTCGATCACGAGGAATTTCCAGTGTTGCAGGTTCCATGATGATGGTGCTTCGGAAGCGGCAGTCAGGATAGCATTCAGATCTGCTTCAGGCATAACAAAACCACTTTCGTACTTTTTGACAGCGTGACGTTCATTAATCACGCGAAGTGTTTCATTGTTTTCAATGCTGGACATGCGTTCCACTCCCCAAGTTCTTTTTTTATTTTTTTACGTTCGCAAGGCCAAACTCTACCGAGTACTCACCTTCCGAAAATAACATCAGCGCAGACGATCGCTTCCATCTGTGTTCACGTTATGCCCGGAATCGCCTGAAACATCTTCGGATCATACAACCGGAGCAAACGCCCTTATATAGCCTCTCCAACATGTTTGGCAACATCCATGCAGGTCTAGATCATGAAGAGCTGGTAACGATCAGATCTGTCATGATCTATCCTTCCTTGACAAGGGCTCCATGGACAAGGAACATTCTTTCCCATTACCGATACGATGCTTCACATCCTCAATAGATATGCGGTCAAAATAAGCGCTTAGCGCTACTTCTCCTCCATCGTAGATGCTTCCCATCACATCCTGCATATTGGAAGAAACGACGCATGTGGAGCCGGATTCTCCCGAACACCAGCTGGGTCCAAGTGATCCACCTGCTACCAGCCTGTACAAGTCTCCAAGCTTGATTTCTTCACTCGGACGGCTGAGCAGATATCCACCATGGGCACCTTCCTTGGTTGTCAGGTATCCGTGCTTCCGCAGAACACTAAGTACCTTGCGTACCCTGGCTGGGTGCGTACCAACACTTTGGGACAAATCCTCACTATTGGCCATACACTCATCCTTCATGGACAAAAAGACCAGACAGTGCACAGCAATGGTAAATTCACTGTTCATTACTTACTCCCTTCCCGGCATATCGTTCACCGATGAAAATTCAATCCAAGGTAAGTATAACTGTCATTATAGGAATAACAGTTATGTTTGTCAATACTCTCAGCCAAGGGGTTGGAAAGCCTGTCATTCCAGTATTACAGGCCTTTCATAGGTTAAATGAAATGGTTGAGTTCTATACGTGTTTTAGGGCAACAAAACAAAAAAAGTGAGCCGATCGCTTCGCGAAAGGCTCCAATAAGATAGACATATGAAAGGGCTTACGAGATTATTATAATCGGTTATTCCTATTTTGAAAACGCTTTTTTTGTAAAGTGGCTTCGGTTCTGAAAATATCCTATTTTTTAAGCAAATCAACATGGGTATTGCAAAAACTAATGACATTAGTTATATTACTAACAACATTAGTTTTAAGGAGGATTCAATGATGCGAATTACACGTGAGCATGATGTTGTCCAAGTTTCATTCCTTCCGCGTCTTTTCCCTGTGAACGTATATCTCGTTGAAGAAGAAGACGGGTTTACCCTTATCGATGCCGGAATGCCATTCAGTCTCAAGGGGATTCTGGCTACCGCACAATCCCTAGGCAAACCGATTACCAGAATCATTCTGACTCACGCCCATGGTGACCATGTTGGTGCACTGGATGGTCTAAAGGATGCGCTGCCTAAAGCCGAGGTCTGCATCTCCAGAAGAGATGCCCCGCTGCTCGCCGGAGATGCTTCCCTGCTTCCCGGCGAACCACAGACACCAGTACGTGGCAGTGTGCCAAAAGCGATCAGCACCCGGCCGGACCGCTTGCTCGATGACGGCGACCGGATCGGCTCCCTGGTCGCCATTGCTACCCCAGGCCATACGCCGGGCCACATGGCCTTCATGGATACGCGCAGCCGCGTGATCATCGCTGGCGACGCATACCAGCTGCACGGCGGCCTCGCCGTATCCGGCCGCCTGCGCCCGCTCTTTCCGTTCCCCGCGCTGGCGACGTGGAACCGAGAACTTGCTCTTGCCAGCGCCAAGCGTCTGGCTGAGCTGGAACCGTCCGTGCTCGCTGTAGGGCACGGACGAATGCTGCGTCAGCCCGCCGCGGCCATGCGCGCAGCTACGGCAGACGCGGAGCAGCGGCTGCGCCCTGCCGGGGGGCGCCTGTGAGCCCCCGCCAAGGGCTGGATCGCGGCGCTTTGTTAAGCGCCGCCGCCCAGCTTGCCGACAGCGACGGATTCCACTCGCTGACACTGGCCGCTCTGGCCCAGCGGCTGGATGTGCGCTCCCCGTCGCTCTACAACCACATCAACGGTCTTCCCGGGCTTCGCCAGGAATTGGCGTTGATGTCCGCCCAGCAGCTCAGCCGTGCGTTAACCGAGGCTTCCGCTGGCCGTTCAGGCGATGAAGCCATTCAGGAGGTCGCTGCCGCGTATATCGGCTTCGTCCGCAAGCATCCAGGGCTGTACGAAGCCTTCTTCCATGCGCCGGACCGTAATGAACCGCAGCTCGTTGTCGCCAGCACGGCTGCCCTGGATCTGCTGTTGCGTCTGTTGCAGCCCTATCCGCTAAGTGAAGCGGAAGCGCTGCATGCCGTTCGCGGTTTACGCAGTCTTTGCCATGGCTTCGCCTCCATGGGTGAGAAGGGTGGCTTCGGCATGAGCTTTGACCCGGATGAGAGCCTACAGCTGACCGTGACTGCTTTCCTGAATGGATTGCAACATCTTCATACAACCTGATATATATATCTTGATTCCAAATGGGAAGAGGGCTGCAGATCATCTGCAGCCCTCCTTATGTATCCTACCGTCCCGCTACCGAAGGAACGGTTACTCTATCGCCAGGGTACTCGCCCTGTTTGGATTTCCTGCAAAATCTTCTTCATTACGGGAACGTATACTTTCCAGTAAAAACGATCCGGAACACCCTCTTGATCGGGTGTAAGCTTCGTTTTCACGACATCCCATCCCTTGATACGGCGCCAGAATGAGTAATGTTCCAGCTCTCCGAATGACCCTGCCATATAATAAGTCCGGTTGTAGCCCTCATGCCGAATAAGAGCAGCGAATTCCGCCGGGATACCTGCGTCCATTAGTTTCTGCTGACCATTCTCCGTCAGATCCGTCTTATACCATGCCAGTACAGAAGCCTGTTGTTCAGGCACGACGATGTCAAACCATTCGCTGTAATGGATGTCCCTGGTAATGCCACTCCATTTCTTCCCTTCCTGTGTGAAGGCAAGTTTTATATTACCGGTCTTTACATCCCGGCCTTGCTTCAGTACAATCACTCGTCCGTCCTCATGAATCAGTACAATGCCCGCGCCTTGAAACAACCAATTCTTCTTCTCCCGAAGCTCATAGTTCATCCGTACCTTCCAGGGCACTTCATCCGCGCTTTGCAGGTCCAATACGGATTTCCCCTGCCATCCGCTGCTTCTCATCCCCAGAATCGGATACAATTTCTCTCTTGTCATGTTTGAAGCAGCGTTCGACAAGGCGCTATACTCGACCACAACCGTTACACCTTTGGTTGCAGCTTCGTTAATTTTGTGCGCATCGTATATTGTGAGGCCCTCATATGCTTTGCCTTGTATACGTTCATTCGGATCTGTCGATGAAATATTTTGATTCGCCGTCAGGTAAATTAAGTCCGTGTCGGTTACCTCATCCGGTAATGTCCGCTCACTACGAGAGACCCCATCCAGTATATGATATCCGTAGTAGTCTTCTTCGTACCGATAATGTTCCCCTGTCTGTTGGACAATCTTCTGCTGATTCAGAATCCATACCAGCCCCTTATGCCCCGCATAGGCGAAGTCCGGTTTACCTTTGTCGACAATCATGATATTAAGCGGTATTGGAGCCTGGGACTGCCACAAAATCCAGGGGATAACCAGGACCACTGATACTACGGTGAGGGAAGCCAATGCCCATACCGTGAGCGGCCTGTGATTTCTATTCATGAAGCGTATTCCTCCTTGCTCTGTTCCAAGGTATTTCTATGATCGGCATATTACCCCTTTCCGCTCTTATGGTCCTTCTTCATCCCATACTTCACCAAACGCCAGAACCGATCCTATTCATTCAACAAGCACACCGCTTCGCAGCTGACTCCAAGTCTCTGGTACTTTGTACAATAGATCGGATCGGGATTGTATATAATACGTCCACGCTCTTTCATCTGTTTCATGCGTTTGTATAGCCGCATAACAGGCCCGATTCAATCTGATACCTGCATATCCATCTTGGAACCGCCGATTTCCTTGATCCTGCTGCATTCGTAAGTTCATTTCCTGATTTGCCCTTACTCGAATAAACCGCTTCACACGGGGCACAATAATACAAATTTTTCAAAAGAATCCTGTATATACAATCCCGGCAAATGATACACTAAGCATTCTATCGGCTTTCTTCGTTTGTGATATAATAGGAACAGAAAATTCCGGTAATTCGTAGCATGTTCCGGATGTCCGGATAACATCTTATTCCAGAGAGAGGGCGTTTTACGTGGCTCAAATCAGTCCGTTTTACCTTCAGATCGGTGCAACCGTGGGTATGCTTATCATGGCCCTGCTTGCCATTTTCATTCGAATGAAAGCCAGTCATCGTCCGGTAACCATTCGCAAAATACTTATTCCTCCTCTGGGGATGAGCACAGGTTTCCTCATGTTTGTTGTACCGGAGACTCATGTTCCGCTGCTATGGGCACTTATTGCGCTGTTGGTGGGCTGGTTTATCTTCTCGTATCCCCTCATTCGCAGTACTCGGTTTGAACGAGTTAATGAAGAAATTTTTGCCACACGTTCACGGAGCTTTGCTTTCATTCTGCTTGGATTGCTGGCTATACGTCTAATCCTGCATGAAGTCATTCAGCGTTATGTGAGCATCCCTCAAACAGGTGGATTGTTCTTCCTTCTGGCCTTCGGCATGATCGTGCGCTGGCGGGTATATATGTACAAACATTACAAGGAAGTTGTTGCTGCCGAATCCTAGCAACACCCTAATAACAGAAAAAGACACGTTCTGGCACTTCACTTCACCGTGCAGAACGTGTCTTTTTTGTGGGTTAGGCGTATTTTTTCAAATGGAAGAAGGCAGAAGTTACCCATATTTGAAATCCATGCGAATTCGAATATCCATATGGTCCGCTCCATCTTTCACCAACATCAGCAGAGCCTACATCTTCCTTTCGTCATAAAATGGAATTGTCACGCAATAGCCCAATACGCATCGCTTCTGTTATCGCTTCGGAGCGGGAGCGTACGCCGAGTTTCTCGAAGACGCGGGTCAGACTGTACTCAACCGTACGTTGACTCATGAGTAGCTTTGCAGCGATTTCTTTGTTACTACGGCCACTTGCAACTTCCTGCAAAATCTCTTGTTCACGCTCTGTGATGGATACCTTATTCAAGGTCTGATCTTTACGTTTACTCAAATGAATCTCACTCCGACGCAATTGACGGAGCAAATGAACCGGAATAACTGCTTCATCACGCATCGCACAGCGAATTGCAGTCAGAAGCTGCTCACGGGTTGCTGTCTTACTCACAAAACCTGTCACCCCTGAGTCAATAAGGATGTTGAAGTTGGGACTTATGTCATAACCGGTGTAGATCAATATTCGATTTTCCGGATCGAGCGAGATTACCCGTTTAGTCAGCTCCAATCCACTGATCCCAGGCATATTCAGATCAAAAAGCAATAGGTCAAAGTTCTCGATTTGCAATCGTTCCAACGCCTCCATGGGAAGTGTAAGCGCCGTCACCTGAATCTCCGGGTCTTGCTCCAGCAGAAGCTTCGTTCCTTCTCCTACTGATGGGTGATCATCTACCAGCAATATACGAATCATTGGATTCTCTCCTTTCTTTCCACATTTACTTTATCCTTCATCTGCTCTGGTTACAGCATGACTACGGATCGGCAACCGGATTACGGCGAATAGTCCTTTTCCAGGCTGTGAGTACCAATCCAGGCTTCCCTCAAAGCTACGGACGCGCTCTTTTATTCCCGATATCCCCATATGACTAAATGAGTCCTCTGTCACCGACTCTTGCATCCCTATTCCATTGTCACGATATGTATAATGTAGCACCCCCTCCTCCAATCTAATGCCAATCTCAACTCTCGCAGCCCGCGAATGCTTGGCTGCGTTTCGAAGTAGCTCCTGAGTGATTCTATAAATGGCTAGCGTCTGTTCGTCATCAAGCAGTCCATCAACGGATTCTGTCGAGAAATCTATCACATAATCCATGCGTGTCTGAGTTTCAATAAACAACTGTTCCAAAGCTTGAGTAAGTCCCATTTCCATTAAAAGTGGAGGGCGCAATTCATTACAGGTCTCGCGGATCTGATGAATGACATCAAGTAGCCCTTCCTTAATCTGTTCCAGTTCATTACGTAAACCTTCAGACATCTCTTCATCAATAATAGCTGTCTCTAACCGCCGAAGCCAGATGATCTGATCCTGCAGGGCAGAGTCATGCAGATCTGAAGCCAAGCGTCGTCGCTCATTTTCAGACAAGTTGAAGATTAGCCGAAGCACCCAGGATGGAGCATGACTGTTCTTTTGTATTTCCGTCTCCATATCCACGATTAGCCCTTCAATTAAGTAAAGATTTTCATAAACAATAGCGCTATAATTGGCTAACGTACTGAGCCAGTTCCGTTCGTCCGGGTTAAATCGTGTATGATTTGCTTTGTCGTCAATCCAGAGTATATACAAAGAATCCTGACGCTTTCCAATAACAAGACAAATGCCACGAGACATGGTCAACAGATATCCTGGAGCGATTCGATTCATTTTTTTCCGTAACTCACTTGCCAGTTCAGTACGCTCTGTCTTCCTCAATTGATCAATCCGCACTTCGGTTTGATGCATATCCCAATCGAAGAAAGCCATATCTAACACAGGAAGCGAAGAATTTATTTCCTGCTCCAATGCTTTCTCAAGGTCAGAGCGTTTCATGACACGCGATACATTGTGAGAGAATCGTTCAAAACTGTCCCTTATATCCAGACGACTACCCAATTTTTTCTTCACTCGACGATCCATATTTTCCTTGACAAACAGCGTAATAACCAGAAGGAAATAAAACAAGAGAAACATACGGATGCCATCAATCCCGTTCGGCCCTCCGCTATTGGCTATCCACATCCCAAGCGTGGCCATCAACGCAGAAGGTATTATGGCAAGAAGAGCATGATAAATAAAGCGGTTTAGTATAAAATCAACATCAAACATCCTTCTCGTTGTCAGCATATATATATAAATAATCGGCAATGTTAACAAGAAGGCTGCAGCCACATCGTTAGATACAATTGGATAATTGATCAGTGATGGCAGGCTGTACAGACAGACAAACGGGAGAAAGGCCAGCGTATGTGCAATTAACGTCAATTTGAACAACGAATGCAAATGATCCAAGCGATGTTTGCGATACTTGTGAATTAGCTTCGCGACAATTAGAATGTTGGGTATCGCAAAAAATAAAATAAGTAATGTCGATCCATAAGAGTAGAATTCCACGTCAATGAGTTCACGGATCGACCTCATGACTATGTGGAACACGATGCAGATATAAAACAGAACAAGCCAGGGTTTGGATATAAACCGTTCTTCAAACTTTCTTAGATAGCTATTCATAAAGTGAATAAATAGAATCGGTACCATTAGAAAGGATAAATAGAAAAAAAGACGTCCAAAAGGTTCGTATCGGTCTGTAGTATAACCACCCAGATAGGCTAGAACTGTGAACAGAAAGAAGAGCGCCAAAAGAAATGCCGATGAATCTTTCCGTCGGTAGCGCCCCATTACGGCGACGAAAAAAAGAAAAAGTACAGACGCACTCAGTGGACCTTTAATGGAAAGTAGTGATACATGCAAAGGCAGCTTCTGGATCGTCAGAAGCTGCTCCTTTCCATCTGCCCCTATTTTGGTAATCGACTCAGCTCGTTCAATCCTTCCGTAATGTTGAACAGTGAAATTTCTCGCTGGTGAAGCCCCGTCGATGGCAATCACGACGTCTCCTGGCTCCATATAAGCTCGACCCCATCCCTCATCGCCAACAGAGCTCACTTTATAATACCCAGTTACATCTGTCTCAACTTCAATATGAATTAAAGGTGACCCAACAACGAGGAGGATATCATATACGACAATGACGATGTATATCAAAACTGCGGCTAGCCAATTCCCTTTCCTCAATTCAAAATCCTCCAACCTATTTTATGTATGATTTAATCGCCCCAGTTTGAAATCTGCTGACTGGTGATGGAGCGACCTTCCGATCGAAAAGTGAACACATCCAGTAATGCTCGGTGTTCGATCTCCCCTAGTCCGGCGAAAAACAATTGTCCACTTTTCAAACTGTTACACGCATTTTTTTCCTTCATCAACATCTCAATAGCTTCCTTCAACATTCCAGTCAGCCTCCTGTATCGTAGTTTAGTTTGATGAGCATTAAATCCCATTCCTAATATATTCTACGCCGGCTGCATACGAGTATGAGATGATCTTCTGATGTATGAACTGCGGTTGTCCGGCTTGTTTTTACTATATCAGTACAACAAAGAACATGAAACGACAACCCACATTGTAATTCCCGCAAAAGAATTTGCGCTCTGTTGCGTGATCTGCAACTTTACCTGCAATCCTCTTTACACAGGCATCAGGATTCTATCACAGCAGATAAACGTTTCTTGAACCCATCTTGAATGGGCAACTGCTCAACCAACCGGAGATAACGATAATAAGCGATGCGCATATGAACAGAAGCATATGTTAATGCACCGGAATTCTCCAATAACTCTAGTAGCTCGTTTATTCTGTTGCAAACTTGTTTGTACGTTAATCGACCTTCAAAATAATCAATCACCCAGTGGGATTGCCCATTCAGATGCGCGATTAAAGCAAGCACAGGAAGGGTTTTTTTTCGATTCCAAAAGTCGTTCTTCCCTTCCCGATTCATCACATCCAAAATATCATTTTTGATCTGAGCAGCTAAACCCAACTGCTCGGCGTATTCTTCTACTTCCACACGGCTCTCTCCACATGCGAGAACCGTACCTATTTGACAAGCCATCACAATCAAGGATGCTGATTTGTCGACAACTGTTTGTATATACTCACTTTCGCTGAGAATCCGGCTTGTCAAATCCATCATCTGACCGTTTACCGCTTTTATAGCCTGGGTGTTCAGCAGAGCGGCAGCCTTATATTTTCTCGTGGTCTCAAAGTCGCTATCCAGCAAGAGATGTTGGGACAAGAATACGAAACCAAGCGCAATATTTAGTACACACTCTTGTGGAATGAAGCTCCAAACGGCCACTGTATTATCACGATCTTGAAGATCATCGATCATGTCTAGCGCGAGCAAAAGCAATTCGACGGCAGCGACCGCCCTATAAATCGCTTTGCCTTCACCACCATAGATTTGATAGTGCAAACTTGTCAGATTTCCGATTTTAGTTCCACCTTGCAACTTGTACAAGACACATTCCACTGCTTGCTTGCAAAGTACCTCATCTGTAAATTCTTTCTCTATAGCCTGGCACAATATCTGTTCGATCTTCATGTCTTCCACCATAACACATCCTCCTTATTCTCTTTTTTTCCATTTTGAATATATTTTCCAATAAGATATCATATTTATCTTTTTTAGATCAACTTCCTAATAATTAAAGACAAAAAAACTCCTCTGGCTATATAGTAGCCAGAAGAGCTCCACTTAAGATTTATTCAGAAGTCTACCTTGTTCTAAAGTCTTTAGGCGCTGTTCTTCAAAACTGAGTAATGCGCCGTAAGGATGCAACGGGGAATACATACTTCGAATATAACTCAAGTATGAATCCGCTCTTTCATCCGAACAATGGGTAAAAGCCTCCACTTTGAGTAAAGACAATGGATCCAGTACCTGCTTGTTGAGCAGAAGATGTAAGAGAATGTCCGCCCCCCTATGGTCACTCACTTCTTTCAATCGAATGACCTCTTCAGACAGAATCATTGCTACTGTATTCTGGTGTAAGGGGGTTGTCCTTATTTCTTGCCAAAATTCGACTAAATTCTTTATCAGCCTGGTGACTAAAATATCTTCATGATTTCTTTCACCCTGCATCGCTGTGTAAAAATATAAAACATTCAGATTATGCAGATCTTTGCTCCATTTAGTATCATTTCTCTCCGCTACTTCATACAGATACCGCCGTGAATCCTTAAGCAGAAAATCCAGCTTCCTGACGTCCATAGCGCTGGCAGTAATCAACGCATTCCAAGCAAAGAAAAGTGAATAGTTGCGTCTACCGAGCAAAAGAGCGTTTGTTCCATCTGTAAATAACGTACCGATACCGATGGCGACTGACAAAAGACCAATCAGCCCCCACAGGCTGAGAAAATCGGATGAGAGCTTCAGAGCAAGCAGACCGAGAAGCAAACTAAACGTCGGACCAGCCGAAGAAATTACGCGTTGAGCTCGTATTGATGAGGCAAATGTGCGCTCGTCCTCATAAGCAGCGACTTCCGCTTTCATTGCTCCAAAAAAGTAGGCTTGTTTCCATTTCCATTCGAGGTGAAACGGTGAAAATGAAAACAGAAATGGTCCAAATATCAGATGGGTAACTCGGTTTCCCATAAACAGTGCACCGAGGATATGCCCGAATTCATGTAACATAACAGCTATTACCAGTGCAATTGCAATATTGAGCAAGAGGGTAAGAAGCGACAACACTCCCCCCCACCCTCCTAGTGTTGGTATACCTTCTGTATCCCCCAGCAAAAACGAAGTAGCCAGAGCGAAAACAATCGTCACTCCAACAAAAACCAGCAGGTTCTTTTTCAAAACACTTCCTCCTACGCCATGGGGCTGTCTTCCCCTGAATCTCCAAACATAACGTCCATCTCTTGAGTTCCTGCTAGTATTTCAAACGCACTCATCTCCAGAAATAGTCTTCCAAGCATATTCATTCTCTCATGAATCAACTGCTCCATATACTTTTCATAGAGAGCTTTTCTTGCTTGAATTCGCCCGTTCATGGGTTCAACCGCATTAGTGCTGCGTATACATTCACACCACCTACACCGAATACTTCATCGGCTCCAGGTTCCCCATAATCAGTTGCCGTCTCAAATAATATATCTTTCACCGCAGATGGACTCAGTCTGTAACCCTGCTCTTTCGCTTCAGCGATCAGTAGCCCCGCTGAAGCAGCCACCTTGGGAGCAGACAGACTGGTCCCTATCATAAATTCATAACCGACTGGCAGACCCACCAGCTTGCTTAGTTCTGACTGCGGAAGATGGGTAGGATATGTCGTCAAGCACATACTCGTTAAGTTCAGCTCACCTTTGGTGAACCAGGTACTCCCATAATCCCCACCCGGAGATGCAATCATATCACGCAAACCATAATTCGAATAAAAAGATTTTTCATGCTGACGATTGTAGGCAGAGACAGTGATGACACCAGCTAAACCGCCAGGTGCATGAACGGCAGCATCAAATGCATCCCATTTGAGCGCTTGGGCAAGACTGGATGGATCACCAATATTAAGCCCATCTGTACCAGAGGAAGCTACCACAGTCACCCCTTTTAATTGAGCATATGCCAACGCTCGTTCATAAGCGAGTAGCGCTGCTTGGTCATCAGGCTTCAATAAAGACTTATAAGTCCCTAAACTGAGATTAATCACATCGACGTTATCGTTTACCGCCTCTACTATGGCCTCAACGACCCAAGAACTATCCGCCTTTCCCGTATCGAATACTTTATAAGGAACCAATCCAAGCCCGGGTCCCACACCAAGCAGCTTTCCATCCGCAGAGATCGTTCCAGCAATCATCGTCCCGTGTCCAAGGTTATCATCAGTGGACTCTATGCCAGGCACAAATGATTTCCCGGTTCCGATAAGGCTATCCTTTAGATCAGGATGAGAAGCATCGATTCCACTATCCACCACAGCGATAACCACATCCCGGCTTCCGCGTTGAATATCATAACTTTTCCAATCATCAGTTACTTCTTTGATGTCCCAGCCCCATTTCTCATATAATAGCTCCTCTGCCCTAACTGTTTCTTCGCCACGATTAGCATTTAATCCTTCGAAATCCATTGTTTTGAATATTGACTTATCTAATTTCGGGCTCTCTCCCATGTCTTGAATATCTGCTAGATTTTGTTGCACAGCCTGTGGAGTGAGCGCAGCAGCAATCACTTCTGAATCGTCCAATTTAAGTTCCAGTTTCGGATCACTGCCAGTGTACTCCACCACATCTGTGAATGCTTGTAGAACAGCTAACTCCGCTTCTCTCACGAGTGTGGGGGAGGACCCACTCAACCGTAATAGCCCTGTTTCTGGCACTATAGTAGCTTGGATATCTTTCCATCCCTCTAAAAGAGTAGCTGCTTGCTCTGGAAACATACCTTCCTTGAATAAGATAAGTCTACTGTATGAATCCCCTGTTACACTAAGCTCCATGGCCGCAGAGGCATCAGCTACTCCCGTCACTGCTACGCCTGATATTCCTACTAATCCAGCTGACAAGGCCATAGATAAGGACAAAACGTAAACCTTCAAATTATTAACTTTAGACTGCCAGTTCATGCTCTTTTTCCCCCTTATTCATATATAGTTGGTAATATAACCCTTTCTGACTGATTAGCTGCATATGGCTACCACTTTCCACGATGCATCCTCTGTCCATTACAACGATTTTGTCGGCATCAATCACTGTACTCAAACGATGGGCAATAACGATCCGTGTACAGTTCATCTGCGACAAAGCTTCTTCAATTCTGGCTTGGGATAAATTATCGAGTGCACTGGTCGCTTCATCCAGCAGCAGAATATGAGGCTCAGTTACAATAGCTCTAGCCAGAAGTAACCGCTGTCTCTGTCCACCCGATAGGTTCGCACCACTTTCAGACACCATCGTCGAATAACCAAGCGGGAGCTTGAGAATTTCCTCATGGATATTCGCCTTGATGGCGGCCTGTACGACCTGTTCCAATGTTATTGAGTCGTTCAGCATACGTATGTTTTCTTCCACAGTTCGTTGGAACAGTCGTGTGTCCTGCAAAATCGAACCCACACGTTTTCGTAGCGACTGCAAATCCATGTTTTTTAACGAACGCCCGTCATAACGTACCTCGCCTTCGGTCGGCATATAGAAGCCAAGCAATAGTTTGGCCAGTGTTGTTTTGCCTGAACCGGAAGGACCAACGATTGCAATTTTCTGACCAGGTTCGATCTGAAAATCCAGTTGTTGCACTGCTTCAGCTGAAAAAGGGGTGTATCGGTAAGAGACATGATCCAATTCGATCTGGCCACTCAATCGTTCTACGACTTCGCCATTTTCTTCTTGCTCAGGCTTCGCTTCAATTACATCGTAGATGCGCTGCAAATAAGAACTGACCGTAAGCAACTGTGTATAAGCTGAGCCCAGTGAGACGATGGGGATCATGAAAGCCATCGCAAGTGCGTTAAATCCCAGTAGACTGCCAAGTGTCATCTGTCCACTCCACACAGCATGGCTTCCAGACCACAGCAGCAGCAACGGCAGTATGAACTGAATTCCAGTCGAAAAGGACTCAAGCAATGAGACCCAAACATTGCGCTTTTGTGTTACCGCTAATTGCCCCGTAAACAACCCGCGCCATGAATTGAAAATCCGATCTTCTGCACCTGCAAGCTTGATATCCGTGATCCCGTAGATACATTCAGCGAGAAAACTTTGTGTCCGACTTTGCTCGGTGATTTCGCGACTGGAGAACTTCCTGGTCACTAGTGTCGTCAAGATTAATACCAAGAATATTCCAATTCCCACACTGATGACCAATAATGCGAGTGAACTCGATTCCACCAGCATCAGCACAGCATAAGATATCAGCAAAATGAAGTCGATTACGACCGTCACCATGCGATTCGACAGAATCTGCCGTATGTATACGTTCGCATTAGTTCGAAACATCAACTCGCCGCCTGTGCGGGATTCAAAAAAAGAATAAGGAAGTCGGAACAAGCGTCCAATGAAAGTCTGCATCATACTCAAATCCATTACACTTTGAAGTCTGGCGACAGACCAACCTCTCAACATACAAAAAGCTTCGTAGAAAACAAACAGCGAAAGAAGAGCAAATCCGATCAAGGAAATCTGATCTCGAGCCATATCCATTAAAAGACTGTCTGTAATATAGGCAGTCAGCTTAGGTGCAATCAGACCAAAACTTTGCAGAATAAGAGACACACACAGAATTCCGATTAACCATTTCGGTTGTTTAATTGCAAGCTTGATGAAAAATCCCCAGTTATTTCTCCCTTTTCGCTGCTCAAACCCATTATCTGGTGCTAAACAAAGTATATGTCCACTATACTTTTCACGCATTTCTACCAAAGAGAGCGTCCTGCGTCCAAATGAAGGATCTACAATCGTGACCTTGTGTTTGCCTACTTTTTCGATGACGACAAAATGCTTATTTTCCCAATGGGCAATTGCGGGGAGTGGCAGTTTGCGTAGCTCGTCAACGTCAGCTCGATATGCTTTACTCTTCATGGAATAGCCGGAAGAAATCGTGATCAGTTGCAGAAGTGAACTCCCACCACGAACAACGCCGAAGCGTTCCCTGATCTCGTGTAACGAAACACGGCAACCGTAACTTGCCATAATCATTGCGACACAGGCAATTCCGCATTCTGAATCCTCCATCTGCTCAATAAAAGGGACCCTTAATCTAGGCATAAGTCAGCCCCCGCTTGTGTTGTCGCACCTCATCATAGAGAGCATCTACAGGTGGGCAGACCCATCCAAGATGGCAAGCAAGGATGCCGATCTGTACCCGGGAGATAATCTCCCATTTGACTTTAATGGAGAAGATAATCTCACCTACACGTCTACGACTGATAAATAAGCGCTGTGCAATTTCTATGTCCTTCATACCCTGTGCAACCAAAATCGCAACTTCCTTTTCTTTCTCACTTAGATGCATAGCCATTTCACTCCTATCGTTTATTGAGGTGCTTGAGCTTCATCATAGAGGCTCCTGCGTGGTTTCGCACCGAAAACAACCTCTGCAGATTACGCCATTTTCTTGCGATATGAACTGCGGGTTGTCTGGCTCCTATTGCGTTGTACAAAGCAAGTTAATTTCTGCCATTTTGCGTAGTACCGCGAAAGGCTCATGCCCAGTAAGATTAAGCCATGAACAACACACCAAGCACGAGAGGAGGTGATCGGATATGAATCGTGAACATGCACTTCGTTTTCTTGAAACGCAAAGTCCAGTGGGAGAGACTCTGGTAGAGCTGAGTCAGGAAGAATTGATGCGAGTACACGGCGGCGCCGATGTACAACCGGAAACTACGCCATTATGCGGATTCCTCGTAGGTGTTGGAATCGGAGTTATTCTCTCGGTGACAAGTTGTTAATGAGATCATGCCTTCCTTACTTTGTTACTAAAAAACAAAATAAAAAATATGGAGGAATTTAAAATGAAAAGAGAAGACGTCCTAAACGCCCTAGAAAGTGCGAATCCGGCAGGAGAAGCATTAGTTGAACTGAGTCATGCTGAACTGTCTCGTGTGTTTGGCGGCGGTGATGTACAACCAGAGACAACTCCTGTATGTGCGGTTGCTGCAACCGTTGCTGCGTCTTCAGCAACTTGCGCAGCTGTAGGCGGCGGGATCGCGGTAGGTGTTACAATCGTTCTAACAATCAAAAGCTGTTAAATCATCACGAAGATTCTCACAGGATTATCGATTCATTTTGAGTTGTTGCGAAGTGTACAACCACTGGGTTGTACACTTTTTGGCGTTGCTCTGAATTCTTGATTATGAATCATAAATTGCTATTTTGCGAAGTGCAATCTCTGATTCATTCTTGTTATGATGAACCCATCATATGAATCGGGGGGGAATTATGATGTCTACTCTAACGACTCAATCGCACGATTCCAAATATAGTGCTCTGAATGCTTCAGCTCTCTTTTTTGAAGAGCGGAAAGACTTTTTGGACACATTGGACCAGTCTGAGAATCAAGCAGAAGCGCGTAAAACAGCAATAGACCATTGGAGGAATGAAGCTCTACTACTAGATGATAACCAATATCAGGCTCGCCTGAATGCGTCGGGCTTGAGTGAAGAAGAGTTTGGTAATCTGCTTCTGCTTTCGTTGAATACCAAAGCACTGAGCACAAATAATTCGGTAGCAAAAGAGCACGTGCGAATCGGACTTAAAGAATGGGAAGAGGCGTTGCTTCTGAATCGCTCCATCCCTCTGCAAAGTGGAGCTCCGACCAAGCTGATTTCAGCATTCCGTCCTTTCCTGCTCTGGGCAGCTCGACAATGGGATACCTTCGCGGACGAATGCACAGAAGTACGCTTGATTGCAGATGTGGATCGTTTAAGAGAGAAGCTTCTTCAAGATCTAGCGGAGTGTCTATTACAGTTTGGGGCGCGAACGTTCGTCCTGGAACTTCATGTAGCCAAGCAGATGGGTGAGCTATACGGGGATACCCCTGAAGAACGATTTCGCAGTTTCGTAGAAAGAAAGTTGTGGGATACAGCTCAGATCGAATTTTTATACAATGAGTATCCTATGCTCGCCCGTATGTTGATGATCCGAACGATATTTATCGTCAACGCAACATTGGAAGCGATGGAGCGTTTTACCGCAGACCGCCCCAAATTGATCCTGACACTTGGGCTGCCACAAGATTGTGGTCGCTTGCAATCGTTTGTAGCCGGTATGGGCGATGCACACCAGGAGGGTCGTTCCGTCATTCGCATGCAATTGGAAGATGGTACCGAACTGGTCTATAAGCCAAAACCACTCGGAGCCTCGAAACACTTCAGTGATTTTCTTGGTTGGATGAACAGTCAAGGATTCCATCCCGAATTCAAACCGATGCGGGTGCTAGATCAGGAAAACTACGGGTGGGAAGAGTTTATCGTGCAGAGGGGCTGTACGAATTCAGACGAGGTAGAATGCTATTACACTCGGCTTGGTGGCTTGCTCGCCATACTATACAGTATGCGCGGCACTGATTTCCACATGGAGAACGTGATTGCATCCGGCGAACACCCGACCCCAATCGACCTGGAAACGGTGTTTCACAATACACCTACACTTCATTTCCCGGATACAGCCGATGTGGAAGCCAAGAAAAAGATCGTCGATTCGGTCATCGGCACGGGGCTACTCCCACTACTACTGTATCAGAACGAGGAAGGATTCGGAGTCGAAATGAGCGGTATAGGTGGTGGTGAGCAAGTACTTCCATTCCCGGTACTTCAAGTCGAAAACGACGAAACGGACGAGATGCGTTTCGTACGCAAGGCCAAGTCTACCAAGGGATCAGAAAACATCCCTATGCTGAATAATATTCCAACACATGCAGCCAAGTATGTGGATCATATTGTGGAAGGTTTCCGACAAGCATGTTCAATTTTTCGTCGCAATCGGACGCTGCTACTTGACAAGAATAATGGTCCACTCGCACCTTTCGCAAACGACACCGTGAGAATTATTTTGAGAGCTACACAGTTCTATGCGAACTTTTTGATGGAATCGGGACATCCGAATTATACACGCGATGCTTTTAAACGCGAACTCCTAATGGACCGTCTCTGGTTTACAGTACTCGATCCACGTGCTATTGCTTCGGAACGACAGGATCTGCTATATGGCGACATTCCCTACTTCACTACGACCCCTTCTTCACTTGATCTGTTCGATAGCCGAGGCCATCGTATTCCTGGATTCTTTGCCTCTTCCAGCTATGATTTAGCGGTGAAGCGTCTGCTGTCCTTAGATGACGAAGAGGAGCGACAGGTAGACTGGATCATTTCTTCCATTCTCGGCTCAGCTGACTGGCGTACAACAGGACAGGGATGCTGCAACAAGAGTAAAACTTTAATAAAGCTTGAAGAAACGGAAGCATCCACCGACCAGCCAGCAGAATCCCCTGACCAGAATTATGCTTTTCTGGAACAGGCTTCAGAAATCGGTGACTACTTGCTAAGGGAAGCAATCTTTAGCGCTGGAGGACATGACGCCACATGGGTAGGAGTCGGTATGAACTATAGGGGACAATGGAACGTCGCAGCGATGAAAGGTGGTCTATATGACGGAGTAGCAGGGCCATCCCTTTTTCTGGCGCAACTGGGACGTCTCACAGGCCAACGTAAATATAGTGACCTCGCTCAACGTTCTATGCGTACATCCATTGCTTCGCTGCCCTATAACACGAGCTTCGGCTCGGCATTTTATGGACAAGCTTCCGTGCTGTACAGCATGCTGCACTTGTCCAGATTAGGTTTGAGTGAAGAGGACTGGAGCGAAAAAACAGCTCTGATCCTGAATCATCTACGCATGGGCGTGCCATTCGACAACTGCTATGACGTGCTGGGTGGGGGTGCAGGTATCATACCGGTGCTATTAGATCTCTACCATGAGCAAGGAGTAGAAGAAGCACTGGACACGGCCATCCTCTATGGTGACCGACTGCTGGAATATGCGATACCTGTAGGAGACGGGCTCGGCTGGCCTTCTCCCTTGAAAAGTAAACAACCCTTGGGAGGCTTCGCACATGGCTCGGCTGGCATAGCTTGGTCGCTTAATCGACTCGCCAGAATTATTGGCGATCCACGTTATCTGGAAGCAGCCGAAGCTGCACTGAGGTATGACCGCTCGCTATACGATTCGGCGAAAAAAAATTGGACGGATCTGCGAAAATTGGAGGCTCCAGAAGCCCACTCGTCTAAGTTCTGGTGCCATGGTTCCACGGGAATCGGGCTGAGTCGTTTACTCCTGCTTCAAGATAGTGAGTCCTTTGGCGGCCGCACTGTGATGCTGGACGAAATCGAAACTGCCATCCACTCATCGCTGAATGGAGGCATCGGAGCAAGCCACTGTCTATGTCACGGTGATATGGGCATTCAGGAGTTTCTACTCCAATCCGGGCTGATCCTAGGACGTCAAGAAGACTTGAAAAAAGCCCGACTACTTGCTCAGCATGTGATCCGCGAGAAAAAATTGACTGGTCATTGGCAAACTGGCGTGCCCCGTGCAATAGCCACGCCGGGATTTTTCCTTGGCTATTCAGGGATAGGATACCAGCTTCTACGGACTGTCGATCCGACAGGCGTGCCTTCGGTCTTATCGCTAGCACGGCCTGCACTCTCTTAACATCGCTATCAAATTAAATCCGCCTCAACTAACCGACACTTGTAACTTTTTGTTATAGTTGTTGGGATAGCAAACGTTTGCACCGCACACAACTCTGTCGCGGTGCTTCGTTGTGTTACAGGAAGACTTATTGACTACACAGCCCGATTTACTCGGGGTCAGCAACCTTTACAAGCTGTTTGCCCAGGTTATCCCCGGAGAAAAGGCCCATAAAGGCTTCCGGCGTGTGCTCAAAACCTTCCACGATGTTCTCTTCGTATTGAATATGGCCTTCCTTAACCCATTTCGCTAATTTGGCCCGGCCCTCTTTGAAGGATTTGGCATAGTCGCCCACCAAAAAGCCTTTCATCAGTGCTGTATTGGTTAACAGCACCGTCTGCGGGCGCATACCGATGTCCGGCTTCTCCAAATTATATGACGAAATCTGTCCACAAATTGGAATACGCGCATTCCGATTAATATGGCGCAATACCGCATCAGAGATTTCACCGCCAACATTGTCGAAATACACGTCTACGCCAGCCGGGCAAGCCCGTTCTATGGCAGCAGACATATCTTCTTCACGCTTATAATTCAACACCACATCGAATCCCAGTTTTTCTTTCAGATAAGCACATTTTTCGTCAGAACCCGCAATTCCGATGACTCTTGCACCTACAATCTTGGCAATCTGCCCCGCTATCATACCTACCGCTCCGGCTGCTCCCGATACCACCACCGTTTCGCCGTCCTTTGGCTTGCCGATATCTTCCATGCCAAAATAAGCGGTCAACCCGGTCATGCCAAGCGCACCCAGGTAAGCTGTAAGTGGAGCCTCTCCTGTATCAATCAGGGAAATGTCTCCCGTATTTACGGCTGCATACTGCTGCCAGCCCCACATTCCGGATACCAAATCCCCTTTGCGCAGATTGGGCTCCGAAGACTCCACCACCTGACCAATTGTTCCGCCCTTAATCACTTCATTCAATGCATAGGGGGGAGCATAAGATTTCGTATCTTTCATGCGGCCCCGCATATACGGGTCTACAGACAAATATAGTGTACGTACCAGGACTTGTCCTGCATCCGGCTCAGGAAGCGGTGCATTAATGAATTGGAAGTTTTCTTTGGATGGGGCACCTTCGGGACGCGATGCAAGTACGATCTGTTTATTTTCAGACACCAAAATGACCTCCTTCTTGCCAGTGGACCAGGGTTAACCCTCTGTCAGCTGATCTCTTTCACCACCGGCTCTATGTGTAACGCTTCTTATTAGTTTAAACCGAAACAGGCGGATCACAAACGTGGGCCGCCTGGAAATATGCAAATATCATCTCATTGTAGCCATACAATGGATGGCAGGAATGATTATTGAGCAGTCAGAATCACAGGGCCATCCGCAGTAATGGCAATGGTATGCTCGTATTGGGCAGACAGACTTCCATCCTGGGTACGTGCCGTCCAACCATCCGAGTCCAGCTTGCTGCGATACGTACCAATGTTCAGCATGGGCTCAATCGTAATAACCATACCTTCCTTAAGGCGTGGACCACGGTGTGGTGGGCCGTAGTGAGGCACCTGCGGTTCCTCATGCATCTTCTCACCGATACCGTGACCGATAAATTCACGGACGACAGATAGACCTTCACCTTCCGCATATGTCTGAATCGCATTGGAGATATCCCCGATCCGGTTGCCAACCACTGCCAGTTCAATCCCTTTGTAAAGGGATGTTTTGGTGACATCCAGCAGGTGCTGTGCTTCCGGAGTCACTTGACCCACCGCGTACGACCACGCGGAATCGGCCAACCAGCCGTTCAGATTCACGACCATATCAATCGTAACGATGTCGCCATCCTTCAGTACATATTTTCCCGGGAACCCGTGACAGATCACATCATTAACTGACGCACATGTCGCATATTGGTACCCGTTGTATCCTTTTTGTTCCGGCGTAGCGCCATTTTTCTTCATAAAAGCTTCTGCAAACTGATCGATTTCCTGTGTTGTGATCCCTGGACGGATCATTCCTGCGATTTCTCTATGGCATTCGGCAAGGATTTCTCCGGCCTTCTTCATATATTCTATTTGTTCTTTAGTCTTCAACGTAATCATTACAGATTCTCCTTGTCCGTTAAAATCTTATCCTGTCTTCTATTGTAACGCGAAATGCCCCAAATAAAAAATTCCGTGTAATCCTCAACATCCTATTATACGCCAAGCCCCTGTTCAATGAATACTATTCCCCTTTAAAAAATTCGAAACCCGCTTCGACGGAGCCCCGTATATGCTTAAAACGGCTGAAGTCGAAAGGAGGGAAACCTCATGCTCAGGAAAATGTTAGGCAAACTTTTGGATTCCAAATCTTCTTCGCACCGTAAGCGATATAGCAGTTCCTCTGGCAAACGCAACTACAGACGATATTCATCTTCAGATGCAAAACACCGGGATAGCCGCCACGGCTCCGGTTATTATAAAAGCAGAAAATATAGCTCCAGCTAAGCGGGTATTCATTTTTTGAACCAGAAGTGTTCATACCAGCCTAGACTGGCGCTTAATCCGTATATGTATTGAAAGGGGTGATCTGCAACCGTCCTCACGGTTAGCAAATCACCCCTTATTTTTGGATTGATCATCGCAATTTCATCAGCACACGCTCAATATCCGCCTGTAATTCCGGTGCCCCGCCTTCGTATCCTGGACGGAGTCCAAGAAGTCGTTCCAGCATATCGTGAACTTCCGGCGTGAGCTTGAGTTCTTCCTGCCAGCTGGCTGGTTTTCGACCCTTGTCCGGCTCATAAGATGAATACAGCATGAACAAAAGAAAATGACCGAGATCCTGCAAATCCTGATCAGGTGCAGCCAGTTCATCCTCTGGTTCGGGCAATTCACGCATCCGGCGTTTCAGCTCAGGCAACAACGGCTCCCCCATGCGCCGCGCCAGGCCAAAATCAATCAAATGCACCTGCCCGTTACGTAAAATGACGTTCGGAATACGCACATCCCCATGAATAAATCCCTGCTCATGAACATGCACAATGGGAGCCAGCAGTTGTCTTGCCAGCTCCAGGCATTGCCGTTCCGTATATTTGAGACCTTGATCGAATATGCGCTGTTCCAGTGTCTCCCCAAGGATGTACTCGGTGACGATGTAACTGCGGGCCCGGTATGTGAACACATCCAGCAACTCAGGGATGGCTGGATGATCCATCCGATTCATCACATCCGCCTCCCTGTCCAGCAGGCGTGCAGCGAGTCTGCCCTTGCTGGGTTTGGATTCTTTTAAAGCCACATCCTTGCCGGTATGTTCATCTGTACACCGATATGTCAGTCCATAGCTTCCCATGCCGAGCAATCCATTTATCGTATATCGTCCGGCGATCTCCGTACCTTCCCGCCGGGGACGATCAGTCCATAGTCCGAGCAGTCTTTGCCAGCTTCGTCGCAGCTCCACAGATCCTCCCACGCCAGCCATCTGATTTCTCCCTGTTCTCCGGTTGTGCAGAGCAGATCAGCAGCCAGTCTTCTTCTTGTTGTTGTATGGGCTCATTATATCAAGCGATCTGCGCAAAATCACGACGAGGTTGGACCTTGTCCTTAGGCTTCTTTATGCTTTTTCGGCAGCAGCCCGAACAACATTCGGAGCGACGTTCCTTTGGGTTTGCGTTTTCTTCCCTGGAAGCTGCGCAGATTGGTGACCAGTTCACGGTCCCGCTCCTCTTCCAGCTTCTCATTCATCCACAGGCGCTGCTTCTCCATCTGCTCCTGGAGAGCAAGATGGGTGTCCGCCAGATGCTGCAGCGTTAACTCCAGTTCGTCAACCCGGTGCTGCAGCAGCTGGACCTGGTCATCCTGCTGTTCTACAGCGCCGAACGTCACTTCACTCACCAGCTGCCCCAAACCTTCATAGGATCTCAGAGTACCTGTTGGTTCAGGTTCCTCAGGAAATATTGCGGGCATCACTGTTGCCGCACACTCCGCCCCCAAAGCATCCTCCATTGCCATCACAGGCACGTTTGGAGTCAGTACGGTCACCACAGCGTCTGCAAGTGGCAGGTTATGCTCCCTAAGTTCTGTCATCAGGCGTTCGATGCACTCAATATCGTCTGATTTGAACAACCTGGACTTGTTGGCTGAACGTTCGAATCGGTATCCCTGTTCCTCAAGTGCTGCCGCATATTTACGAAGAGTACTGGCACCAATGCCCAGGCTCTTGGCCGTTTCCGTCGTTGCTCCTGCTTCTTCAATCATTATTATTCCCTCCCGGAATGAAGTCTTTTTGAATACAAGGTAGTGGCTTCAGCGTTCCCTTCTGGAACTGTCATCGGATCGGGTCAACCTGTCTCATGGATCAAGTACGCATGTTTCATTTGCTTGTCCGTATGTATTCGTCGGCCTCCTTGCGGATCCCTTTGACGCTTTTCTTCTGTTTCTGCGGATTCATAAGAACTTTTGTCAGATGGCTCATTCGTAAAAATAACCCTTCATCCGACAAGGATCACGAATGCTGTCATGTCGAAATTCGTTGGTGCAAACGCCGTCATTTTTTATGAAATGGAAATATTCATGTCAATTTTGTTAACTCCGTCGCTCCAATACGCTCCCGCGACAGAGGAAATCATTGCTGCACAGCTTTTCCATGTGTTATCTTATGTAACGTAGAAGCAATAGTTGCCATAAAAAAAAGGACTATACTTAACATAAGTACCATGAAGAACGGATAAATCAAATGTAAACGGGGGCTGAACGGCAGTGTTAGGCAAATCAGGTAAAGTAGCGGTGATCGGGGCGGGACTTGTCGGTTCAAGTTGTGCGTATTCCATGATTAATCAATCGATATGCAGAGAAATTATGATGGTTGACCGGACGTATGACCGTGCTGTTGCACAGGCGCTGGATTTTTCTCATTGCATGGACTTCACACATAACCGCACGAAGGTATATGCTGGCACTTATGCAGATTGCGGCAGCATGGACGTCATTGTACTGACTGCCGGAGCGAATCCGAAGCCAGGACAGACTCGTCTGGACATTCTGGAGGAAGCGGAGTCCATTGCCAAGGATATCGTTGTTCCCATTATGGACAGTGGATTCCGGGGGATTTTTGTCATCGCGGCCAATCCGGTTGACATAGTAACTTATATGGTATGGAAGTTGTCTGGCCTTCCGCGTGAACGAGTGATCGGTACAGGTACATCTATTGATTCATCCCGCCTCAAAACACTGCTGTCAGAGGTCTTCTCCATCGATCCACGCAGCGTGCACGGATATGCTCTCGGAGAGCATGGGGAATCCCAGTTCGTGGCATGGTCGCATGTCACCATTGGAGGCAAACCGATTATGCACATCATGGAACAGCACAAGGAACGCTTTAAACATCTGGATCTGGAGGATATCGCCCGCAAAACGAAAGATGCCGGATGGGAAATTTTCACTCGCAAAGGGTCCACCCAATTCGGAATCGGTAACGCCCTCGCGCATATTACCCGTTCGATCCTCAATGATGAACACAAAATCATTGCAGTCTCCGCAATCCTTGAGGGAGAGTATGGACAGAGCAACGTCTGTGCAGGTGTCCCGGCCATTATTGGTGGGGATGGGATTCAGGAGATTATTGAATTGAATCTGGATGCAACTGAACGTGAGAAATTCGAGCGGTCCTGTGAGGTTTTGTCAGGCAGCATCAATCGCCTTACCCTGGTATGACCTGTCCCTTCATTTGAAGACGTTTATAACCAGGTAACCATACAATATAAATACGCCAATGACGCTCCTTGATAGGATAGGAGGTTATTGGCGTATTTTGTGTTCGTCGTTCATTGGATCAGACGACGGCTCAGCTTGGTGCAAGCTGAGGTTCATCTGCCGGCCCCCATTGCTGCAATACCCGCTTTAGTTCGCTCAGCATGATCGGTTTGCTTATAAAGTCACGCATGCCCAACTCCAGGCAAGCTTCCTTGTCTTCCCGTTTGGCATTTCCGGTTACCGCTATAATAGCCGGAATCCGCTCCTGCGGGATTAATCGGTGTACAAGGTCTGTCGCTTTCAGTCCATCCATAACAGGCATCTGAAGATCCATCAGGACAATATCATAGGCATTTTGCGAAATAGCTTCAATAGCCTCGACTCCATTTGCGCATACATCCGCCTGATAACCGAGCTTCTCCAGATACTCTGTTAAAATCTTTCGATTTACTGGATGATCCTCGGCAACCAGAATACGCATCGCCACTTTATCTCCCTGGCGTGTGCGGTCATGACTAAATTGACGTGCAGATTGCTCTGCCTCTGCGGTCGCATCTACACTTGTGGCAGGCACAGCGAAGCGGAAGGTTGATCCCTCTCCATCTTTACTCTCCACACTGATACTGCCTCCCATAATCTCCACAAGCCGCTTCGAAATGACCAATCCAAGGCCTGTCCCGCCATATTTGCGGTTAATCACAGGATGCAGTTGAGAGAAGGACTGGAACAGCTGATCCAGCTTATCTTCTGGAATACCGATTCCCGTATCCTTCACCGCAAAATCCAGTACACTCGCTTCCGGTCTATTGCCGCGAATAATATCCACCGTAACATCGATGCTCCCATGATCCGTAAACTTTAAGGCATTACTCACCAGATTAACGAGTATTTGCTGAATACGCATCACATCCCCGACCATATATTCAGGAATATCGGGATTGAGGCGATATCGGATCTTCAGCTTCTTCTCTTCCGCTCTAGGGGAGAAAAGCTCCGCAACCTGTTCCAGCATGATGCGCAGCGAGAACGGTTCGTAGGCCAGAGCCATTTTCCCGGACTCCAATTTACTGAAATCAAGGATGTCATTCAAAATATTTAATAGGGCATCGCCGCTCTCACGAATGATCTCAGCGTATTCCCGCTGTTCGTCCGATAAATCCGTGCCGATCAGCAATTCAGTCATGCCTACAATTCCATTCATCGGTGTACGAATTTCATGACTGACCATGGACAGGAATTCCGACTTCGCCTGAGCCGCGAGTTCAGCCGTTTCCTTGGCGCGTACAATTTCGCGATCACCAGTCACATCATTGAACACGATAACGGCACCACGAATCTGACCCTCATCGATAATCGGTGTAACCTGGTATTCCACCAGAAAGCTGGTTCCGTCTTTGCGCCAGAACACATCCTCCTTCACTGTACGACACTTCCCGTCCATCACGGTCATATGAATGGGACATTCTTTTTTTGGAAAATAGCTACCGTCTGCACGTGAATGATGAATAATGGGATGCGAGCTTTTGCCGACAAACTCTTCCGCTTCGTAGCCGAACATGGAAGCAGCAGCTGGATTCATAAACCTGGTGATGCCATCTGCGTCCAATCCATAGATGCCCTCTGTAACCGAGTTGAGGATCAGGGCATGCTGTTTGCTAAGCTCCTGAATCTGTTCCGTATAGTCCTTACGCTCCGTAATATCCGACAGAATCCCGTAAACCCCCACGAGTTCCTGATCCACAATGATGGGAACATTAATGATGGATACATCCACCTTCCTGCCACTGGAATTCACGATTCGAGACTCATAGTGTTGGGGCTTGCCCTGCTTCACCAGTTCAAAATAAGCCTGTCCGCTGTGTACCTCGCATGGGTCCAGGTTCGAAAGAAAAGACTGCCCGATCAGCTTGCTTCGGGGAATATTCAGCATTTTGACCAAATTGCGATTTACGGCAGTATACTTACCTTCGAGACTCAGCGAATACACCGCAGCCGGATTATGCTCGAACAGAGATTTGTAACGCTGACGACTCTCTCGAAGCCGTCTCTCCGCATCTTTATGCTGGGTAATATCCCGACTAATGCTCACGATCTGCGTACTCTCGCCCTCATCCCCAGCCACAGGCTTTGCCAGAGTCTCCATCCAGACATAATGCCCTTTCTTGTGCAGCACTCGCATTTTGCAACCATTACCAATCATGGACAGTTCCATCGGGTCAGGATAATCTCCAGGGTAACAATAATCCTTGAAAGATTTGCCTGTGACTTCCTCCGGTCTATACCCCAGTAACGTATACACGGATGGCGATACGTACAACAGCTTCCCATCTATTGAGCAGGTCGTGATCAGGTCTTGGGCATGATCAGCCAGCACCTGATATTTCTCCTGTGTCTCTTGCAGCTTCCGTTCAACTGCCACAACTTCAGTAACATCTTTGGCAATTCCGTATATTCCCACAACTTCTTCTCCCACTGTAATGGGAATATACGTAATCTCCGCATGTTTAACAGAACCATCTTTATGGTAAAAAGCCATTGAATCATTGACGGAACGCCCAGACAACACCTCGCCAATGTATTTATTCCTCAGGCGATCACTTTCCGGAGGACAGATCCGATCACGACTTATTCCGATCAGATCTTCAATTTTATATCCTGATATCCGCTCAAACGAGGGATTGGCGTCAATATGATTTCCATGGATGTCCATCACATATATGGCATCCGGGTGATTAAAAAACAGCGATTGGTAATAACTTCCATCAGAAATAACGCGCTTTAGGGTTTCCGTTTTATTAATATCCAAGGCTTACCCCTCTTTTCTCAGCCTATATCTTCATCTAACAACCAAAAAATATAATTTTCGGCGAAATGGGCCTACCCTCGAATAACCATGAAAGCCTCCCTAGAAACAGCTTTTTTTATTTTATCAGATTCCAGGTCAAATTTGCTTACAATCTCATCATTTAAAAATTTGATATTTTAAAATTAAAATGAATAGATCCCCATCGACGCCATACGTTTTTTTTCCGCGTACGGTGTTGATGGGGATCTTTATTTAACGACGATCAGCCTTGAAAAAGGTGGATCAAATTTCTTTTTTTCTAAAATAAAAAACTCCGATTAAAATGAAGAGAACTGCACTGCCTCCAACGACCGCCAGCAGCGTCCCAAGCGGAACATTGTATGCTCCGAAGCCTCCGCCTTCTATCGGTGTCATGAGGATCATGGGCTGCGCCCAAGGATAATACGGGCCGAAGGTCTTCGAGTTGATAATCAGAATATTAGGTACGGTCAACGCAAAATTCAATGCCAGCGGAGCGGCAAAGCTGCTCCATACCAAGGAAACGAACATCTGGAGAGCTGCGAGTGGCACACAAGCAAATAACCCCAGCAGCAGCTTGCCTGTAAGGAATCCCCATGGAACAGGGTCCGTCATACCCTGGATCGTACCTGCCAGCAGAATAGACCCCAGCAATAATAATTGTGTGCCTGCCAGAAGCAAAATCACGATGGTCAGCTTGCCTGCATATACACCTGTTCGGGTAAGTGGCAAAACCAGCATTTGCTTCCATCCTCCCCCCGCATGCTCAAAGCGACAGACGAAAGAGGTAAATACACCGGTCAGGATTGGCAGCAATAACAAACCATGCAGAAAGACCATCGTGCCCATAAGTACACTCCATTGACCTGAAGGAGTGGACAGCAGCCCAATAAGCAAAGCAATTAACGGACTCAGCAGAACTAGAAGCCAGACAGGAGATTTGCCCATTTTGAGGCGTTCAGAGGACAGGATTCGGAAATAGCTCGTCGCAAAACTCATCTTAAGCCACATCCTTCCGGCTAAAGTGCATCATACCCAGCAACATGATCAGGAGACCCGAACCCACACCCATACCTGCATACAGGAAAGGCTTCGAGCTGCTCCAAGCCATCTGTGCCCAAGCGAGCGGAAAGTTCGGTGAGATACTAAGTGCGAACATGCCCATTACAGCGAGTACAATACCAAGCGTAACAGGAAGAGCCTGATTTTTGTTTACCATGGTAAGCCACAGCTCCAGCGATAACACCGGAAGCGCACCAGCCAGTGGCAGCAACCCCAGCTTGATTGCCTGTGACCAGGGAATCGCTCCAGCGTCGAATCCAAGCACCAGTCCTAGACCAACAATTCCCGTAGTTAATAACAAACAGGAGATGATAAGAAGCATACAAGCGAGCAGAAATTTGGCCAGGTATACCGCAGGTCTGGTAATCGGTATCGCCAGCAGCTGCTTCCATGAGCCCTGTTCATGTTCAACATTTGCGATCATCGAGCTGAGAATCGTCGCCCCCAGCATCAACGCAAGCGGTACAAACACAACTACATTCTCCAGCAAACTCTCCCACAGATTCCCTCCATACAGTTCTTTCAGGTAGTCCAAACGCAACCCGAAGTTCAGAGCCTGCATGACCGTGAGACCAATAGGCGCCAGAAAAACGAGAAACCAGATGCCTTTGCCACGAATTTTGAGCCAGTCGGACGATAACGCACGGCCCGTCATACCGTTGCCCCCTCACCGATGACCCGCATGAACAAGTCCTCTAAGGATTGACGGTGCTCTTCCACACGATAGACCGCATGGTCCTGCTCAACCAATCGACGAACCAGCAGTGCAATCGCGCTATTATCCATATACGGAAACGTGAGCGCCGCGCCTTCACGTTGACCGAATTGTCCCTGCTCTCTTGCCAGCTTCATCGCCTCTTCCGGCTCGGAGACCGTCAGCCGAATGGAGCTACCCGTCTGGCTGTGCAGATTAGCGATCGTATCCTGAAGGACCATCTTCCCCTCACGGATAATGCCGACCCGGCTCGCCATCTGTTCCACTTCACTCAGCAAATGGCTGGACACCAGTACGGTGATGCCGTGTTCCAGCGGCATGCGTTTGATTAACTCCCGGATCTCCTGAATGCCTGCCGGATCGAGTCCGTTCGTCGGCTCGTCCAAAATCAGCAGATCCGGCTGGCCCAACAGGGCACTCGCAATACCCAGGCGCTGTTTCATGCCAAGCGAATAACCTTTTACGGAACGCTTGGCATCCCGGGTCAAGTCAACGATGGAGAGCACTTCGGCAATCCTCGATTTGGGTACATCCAATATCCGGCGCAAGGTTTCCAGATTCTCCACCGCGTTCAGATGTCCATAATAAGACGGATATTCAACCAATGACCCTACACGTCGCAGAATGTCCATGCGATCCTTGCGGATATCCTTGTCGAATATACGGATGACACCTTTGGTCGGCTTGATTAAGCCAAGAAGCATGCGAATGGTTGTTGTTTTACCAGCGCCGTTGGGACCAAGGAAGCCGTAGATGTCTCCCTTTTTAATATGCAGATCAAGTTCACGGACCGCCGCACGGTCCCGGTATGTTTTCCATAAGTTAGCGGTTTGAATAATATTATCACTCACTGTTAATCACCTCGGATATCATCGTAACCTTCCAAGGTTAAAGCTGAAGTCGGCTGAAGTTTAAGTTTAGTTTAAAAAAATGTTATTTCAATTCACTTCCCGTAACCGTTCCATTGTAAATATACACCCGCACACCTGCCTCGGAACTATCCACCTTCTTGCGCAATCCCATCTCACGAACGAGCAGATCCACAATCGAGAGGCCAAGTCCTGTTCCTTTCGTTTCCGATTCATGCTGCATGCCCGGACCCTGATCCCGGATGACCAGAGCGGTTCGTCCCTGAATCTGCTCAGTGGATATACCAATGTATCTTCCTTCCGTTGCATAGCGGATCACGTTCTGGAACAGATTATCGAGAATCCGACGCATTCCCTGCTCATCTACCTGCCACATCAGAGGTTCATCCGGCAAATCAATATCGATGTCGAATTGTTCTTTCTCCCAAACGGGATACCACGCTGCTGCCGCTTCCCTGACAATACGGAGTATATCCCTTTCTTCCAGTTTCAAGGTGTACTTCCCGCTAGTAAGCAAATTGTACGATAACATGTTGTCGATGAGTCCGCCCAGGTCTTCCATCTTTGCCTCCATGCGTCCCAATGAACTAACGCCCTTGTCACTAAGCGCTTCTTTATGCAGAGCATGCATATGTCCACGAATGACAGTCAGGGGTGTACGCAGATCATGGGAGAGCCCGGCAATGAGACGTTTGCGCAGCTGCTCTTCCTCCTGTTCCCGGTGACGGCTGTCCGTTAGCTGATGCACCATCTGGTTGAATGATTCTTCCAGCTGTCCAATCTCATCAAATCTGCGAATATCAACCGGAAGTGGAATGCCCTCCTTGCCCGAGGTCATCATCGCCGTCTGCAACCGGATGAGCCGCTTGCGAATCCGCGCGAAGAACAGGATCGACATGACGATGAAGAACAAAAAGATGATCATCATCAATGCACCCAAATACAGAAGCTCCATAGGCCAGTTATTCTGCGGTTTCTGCAATAGCGTACGGGGCACCTCAATGACCATGAAACCTTGTCCCTTGTCCTTGCTGTTTCCTCCCACAAAAGCAATTACAGTCAGGGGATCGCGATAGAATGCCTCCTTCATAAATTGCAGCGTCTGGGACACATTCCATTGTGCAGGAATTTGCGTCTTTTCTGTTTTCAGATCGTCCAACGTCCATTTTAACGTCGTTATTGTCGTATTATTAGATGAAGACTCGGATACAACTACCCCTTCGCCAGGCAAAATAAAGACTGTTTTCCCGTTCTGATCCACACGGTACATGGAAGATAGAGGATACTTATGGTGCAGCTGCTCCATGCGTTTATCTATTGCTGCCGGAGTCGCCCCATCCAGCTTCTTCGCAGCCTGTGACCAGAGGTTACTAATATGGGTGGAGTCTCCATAAGGTGCTGTATTGCCATTATTCGATTGATTCACCACCACCACATAAATCACGGATACAATCGGAAGGACGACCGGAACAAACAAAACCGCACACAGAATGAGGATAATATAACGGGACATCAGGGACCGACCGAAACGAAGCTTGCGTTTTCCCGCGAAATGCCGTTCCTTTCCTCTTCCTTTCTCCTGTGTTCCTCGCATGCCGGACTGCCTCATCATGGCTTCTTCACGCGGTACCCTACACCACGAACGGTCTGGATGATCGTAGGGTTCGCCGGATCACGCTCCAGCTTCTCGCGCAGATGACGAATATGTACCATTAATGTCTTGTCCCCGTCCAGGTAAGGCTCGTTCCAAACGGCTTCGTAGATCTGCTCTTTGGTCCGAATCATACCCATATGCCTGAGCAGATAAGCGAAGATATGAAACTGTTTCCCCGATAAAATAATTTCTTCTCCCGTCTCCTCATTCACGATTCGGTTATCCTTCTCGTAAATGGACAGGTGATCCAGCTTCACCACGGTATCGGCTGAGATCGCAGTCCCTGCCTTCCGAAGCTGGACTTCAATCCGCGCAGCAAGTTCATCCGGATGGAACGGCTTGGTTACATAATCATCAGCAAAATCAAGCCCATGCAGCTTGTCATCAATGGACGTCCTGGCTGAGAGCATCACAACGGGAACGGTAGGATGTTCCTTTTTGAGTCGCTGACCCACCGTAAATCCGTCCAATCCCGGCAGCATGACATCCAGAATAATCAACGAGCAGCCCCCGGCTGCTTCAGCCGCGCCTTCGCCACTTGCGAGCCATACCACTTCATAACCTCGCTCCTCCAGGTCATCCCTGACCCATGTGGCAATTTCGGTATCGTCTTCAATATATAACAACTTCGTTTTCATGCGCGTATTCGTTTCCTTTCTGCACCCTTTGGGTTAATAATATCTGAAACATAATCAAGTATATTGTTTGTATAAAATGTACGAGCTGATTAGCATACAACTTTGGATGTCCTTTATTTTAAATTATACCTTAATCAACCGCTTCGCATAATTCATGCATCGAATGCTGGGACTTACTGACATACTACATATTGTATACGACGGGAGGAAATTCAACATGCTGCTGGAAGCCATCTATCATCAACCGAAACGGAATTGGGCCTACGCCTACGATAAGGATACCATTCGTCTGCGTCTGCGTGCCAAAAAGAATGATCTCACCGAGGTACATGCCCTGACCGGGGACAAATACGCTTGGGAACGTACCAAAGAGTTGATTCCTTTAACCAAATTCACATCCGATTCCATGTTCGATTACTATGAGGGGGAAGTAAAGCCTCCGTATCATCGGCTGAAGTATTCTTTTTTGCTGAAAAATGGTTCCGAACAGATTTGGATGACCGAAACGGATTTCCAGGAGCATGAACCCGACGATCCCGGTCAAATGTTCCAGTTTCCGTACATCCATCCTGGAGCTGTATTCACACCGCCTGCATGGGTAAAGGATGCGATTTTCTATCAGATCTTCCCTGAACGCTTTGCCAATGGCAACCCGGAGCTCGATCCTGAACATGTGGAACCCTGGGGTGGCGAGCCAACCCCGTTTAACTTCTTTGGCGGTGATCTTCAGGGCGTCATCGACCATCTCGATTACCTTGAAGAGTTGGGCATTAACGCCATTTATTTCACACCCATCTTCGAGGCAACGACCAATCATAAGTACGATACCGAAGATTACCTGCGAGTAGATCGGCATTTTGGAGATGCAGATACGGTCAAAAGGCTAGTTGAACTATGCCATAAACGCGGAATCCGGGTGTTGCTGGATGCGGTGTTCAATCATTCCGGGAAGACGTTTGCGCCGTTTGTCGATGTGCAAAAGTACGGGGAGAAGTCCAAATATAAGGATTGGTTCCATGTGCATGAATTCCCGCTGGATGTGAAGGATGGCATTCCTACCTATGAAACATTTGGCTTCGAGGCTCATATGCCGAAGCTGAATACGGAAAATCCTGAAGTGAAGGCGTATCTGCTGGAGGTCGCCGAGTACTGGATCAAGGAAGTAGGCACGGATGGCTGGCGGCTGGATGTCGCGGATGAAGTGGATAATGCATTCTGGCAAGATTTCCGCAAGGTGGTCAAGGCTGCAAATCCGGATGCCTATATCTTGGGTGAGGTATGGAATGAGTCCTCCTCCTGGCTGCAAGGCGACCAGTTCGATGCCTCGATGAACTATCCGTTTACGGAAGCCGTGAATCGTTTTTTTGTAAAAGGTGACATGTACGCTGACCAATTCGCGAACTCCATCGGTCGACAGCTATCCCGCTATCCGCTGCAAGCCAGCGAAGTGGCGTTCAATCTGCTGGACAGTCATGATACACCACGACTGCTCACCTTATGTGAGGGCGACCAGCGGAAGATGAAACTGGCTGCGCTGTTCCAATTCAGTTATATGGGTGCCCCGTGCATCTATTATGGGGACGAGATTGGACTGGACGGCGATCAAGATCCCGGTTGTCGAAAATGCATGGAGTGGGATGAGGCAAAGCAGGATCGCGAGCTGTTCACCTTTTATCAGAAGCTGATTGCAATTCGCCATGCCCATCCTGCCCTGCGTGCGGAAGGCAGCATACGTTTCCTGCAAGCCCGTGAAGGCGGAAGCCAGCTTGTAATGGAACGACAGGATGATAAGGAACGAATTCTGATCCTGTTCAATCGTTCGGAAGAAACGGCTATCGTCGAGCTGGAGGCGGGCGCCGGGGATTGGACGGAGTTATTTGGGGAGAATTATCGAACAGCCAAGGAAAAGGGAATCCTGGCCGTTGAGCTGCCCGCATATGGATATGCTGTACTCAGCACAGATATCGTGTAGCAGCTTGATGTTGTTATGGGCTTGGAATTTGCTACATTGAGAGCAACGCAAATAAGCGCTCGCAGACCTGTGATGGTTCTGTAGAGCGCTTGTTCTGCGTTATGGATGGATGATCCGATCAATTCATTTCACGATTACGAATGAAATTTACTGTGGCGTGGATAACTGCTGCTTGAGCAATTGAATCGTGGCCTCATATTGCACAAGTCCTACTTGCATACATAAACGCTGTGAAGGCGATATTTGTTCTCCAAGTTGCTTCATCTGGCGCTGCAGCTCGGCATACAGCAATTCTTTACGATTCAGCTCCGCCCGGACCCACCCTGTGACGGTATCTTCATCTGCCAGCTCTCCGAAATACAGACGCATCAGAAAATCAGAACGGAACACTTCGGCTTCCAGGGGACTCATCAAATAGGTACTGAACTCCGTAGAACCTTCCGGTGTTAATGTATACACATTTTTGTCAGGTTTCCCTTCTTGTCTTACGGATTCCTTGGTCAACAACCCTGACTTTTCCATCTTCGCGAGTGTGGGATAAATGGTGCCAAAGCTCGCATCGAAGAAAAACGAAAAATATTGTTCAAAGTACTGCTTGATCTCATATCCGGAACATGGCTGATTGTGCAGTATTCCGAGGATGACATGCTGTGTGTTCATCGGTGTACCGCTCCTTTCCAATTCCTCTTAACGTATCACATCCTCCCTTATACGTTCAACATCAGCAGGCATCTGCGATTGAGTTCCCAAGGGATGAAGAATGTTTGTCATCCATGGTCAGGCGAAGTCAGGTTCCCAGCCAGAGCGGCAGGGGCAGCAGCAGCTTTGGATTCTAAAGGAATGCCGGATTGTGCAGGACCTGAGCGTTTGATCCATGTGCACAGAGCTCCCAGAACCAGCGTCGCTGCTCCAATCACCACCAGAAGCAGAACATCATGACTAATCCCGCTGCCGCCAAGCACCAGATTCATCATGCCCTCCACTGCATAGGTTGCCGGTAGATAATTACCGATCTGTTGATAGAAATCAGACATGACATCACGCGGAATGGTTGCGCCCGATGACAACATCAGCAGAGGCAGTAAAGCACTGTTTAACCATGCCCCCGCATTTCCAAGCAGCAACAAGCTCAATTGCGCCACGAATAGAAAAGATAAAGTAATCAACAACTGAAATAGCCATAACATCCACCATCCATCCGCTGCTGATACACCCATAACATGCATCATCCCGGCTCCAACGAGCGATACGATAAATGCAGCACCCAGGTTGATGATATTGCGTGCCCAGAAGCGCTCCCATTTCCCCGCCTTGCTACTTAGTTCTCCAGAAACTTTTTGCAGATTCATGCCAAGCAGCATCGCACCTGTAAACGTAGCCGTCACAATCAGCATCGGCACCATCGAAAAGGCAAAGTTTTGAACTGGGTTCAGCATTTCCACCTCTGCCTCCACCCGGGAAGATAACCCCAGCGCCAGCGCATTGGCCTGATCGGCAGTCATACCCGATTGATCCAGCACTCCACGAATGCCATTTTGCTGTACTTCACGATTCAACGTCGCTGTAACTTGTGCGGATACGTTCTGCATCACACTTTTCACGGTAGCTACGTTGGATTCATTCATCACATACTTCACCTTCACCGGTTGCGATAAATCTCCCGCCTGCTGCATGAAACCCGATGGAATCTCAATAATCATGTATACATCCCGGTCGGTTAACAGCTGTCTGGCTTCTTCCATCGATGCGGATGGTTTGATCACAAAACCAAGTCCCGCTGCAAGAGACTTTGCTACAGGCTCAGCCTCAGCCCCATCTTCATTCACAATGGTCACCGCAAGCTGAGTCATCCGTGCATTAACCTGATCATACCCACTAAGCCAGATGGTATTAAAAAAAACCTGGAATAATACGGCCGTAATCAAGCCGACAATCGTAGCTCCATTTTTCATAAACAGAAGACTCGTTTGAAAAACACGTTTCATCTTATTCATCTCCTTAGGTTGTATTACGTTATCTCAGCTTTTTATATATCATATTGATATATGTCAGTTAATAATATATCTAATCGATATATAAACGTCAATACCCATTTATTTTTTTCTTTGTTCGAACAGCAAAAAAAGCCGATACGCCTCTTCATCAGGAAGAATTCGTATCGACTTTCATATCAAGATGGGAGCAGCATCGACGTTTATGATCCAGACTCCGAGTTAATTCAGTTCATGTTCGTTCATGGTTGTCATGCCTTGGGTTCAGGTTTGTTTTCAGCAGGGGACTCAGACTCCGCTTCAACCTCAGGCTCTGCACGCTTTGCCTTCGGTTTGGCGAGCTTCTCCATCATTTTCCGTCCCGTTGGTGTTTGAGCCAGCCCACCTTGAGCCGTTTCACGGTGCCTGCTTGGCATGGCACTGCCTACTTCCAGCATGACATCAATGACTTCGTCTGACGGAATGGCACTTCGTACCCCGGCCAGCGCCATGTCGGCCGCAGCCAACGCGGTTACGGCACCCAGTCCGTTACGGATGATGCACGGAATTTCCACGAGGCCTGCGACGGGATCGCAGATAAGGCCCAATGTGTTTTTTAACGCAAGACCTACTGCATGAACCACTTGCTCCGGCGTCCCTCCACGCAGCTCCACCATCGCTCCAGCGGCCATGCCGATGGCAGAACCCACTTCAGCCTGACAGCCGCCCTCGGCACCGGAAATAAATGAATTGTTGGCAATGACATAACCGATCGCTCCCGCACAGAACAGACCGTTCACCAGATGCTCGTCACTCCAGCCAAAACGCTCCTGGGAGCTGATAAATACACCTGGAATGATGCCGCAAGAACCGGCAGTCGGTGTCGCTACGATCCGGCCCATGGATGCATTCACTTCTGATACACATAGTGCATACGCCATGGCTAGTGCAGAGGCATCTCCAGAGCAAGTCTCGCCTTTACGAATGTACTCGGCCATTTTTTTACCGTCTCCGCCAGTCAAGCCGCTGCGTGATGTCGTATCTTCTGTCAGCCCTTTGTGCACAGCTTCCTTCATCACCTGATAGTAATCCGACATCTGCCGCACAACATCCGCTTTCGGGATATTCGTCTCCTGAACCTGCTCTTCGATCATCAGCTCGGCAATGGTTTTGGACTCTGCTGTACAGATGGTATTCAGTTCATGTAGATGTTTAAACCGCATCCGGCTCGACCCCTCTCTTCAAATCAATCACGCGAATGTCCAGCATATGATCCAGCGACCGCAGACGGTTTAACATCTCAGGATTCGGCACACCATCCATCTCCATCGCTGTCAGTGCTTCACCATCCCGGGCTTTCCGATCCACTTGCATGTACCCGATGTTCACACCTGACGAACTGATTGTGGAGGTTACGGAGGCGAGCACCCCTGCTTTGTCCGAATGGCGCAGCACAAGTGTTGGAAACTCTCCGCTGATCTGTACACGAAAATCATTCAATGCATGTACCGATACACTACCACCACCAATGGAAGCACCGATTAGTGAACACTCGCGGTCTCCGTGCCACAGCTCAATTTTGACCGTATTAGGATGAGGAGCAGGCAGACCACTTGTAAAAAACTCTACCTCCATACCCGCTTCCTCTGCATATTGCTCAGCATCCGGAATCCGTGGATCATCCGTCACATAATCAAGCAGGCCACCGATCAAAGCCAGATCCGTACCATGCCCCTGATACGTATCGGCGAAGGAGCCGTACAGCGTTAATCGGGCACGTTCAGGCGTGCACCCCAACCACTGACGGGCAATTCGACCCAATCTTGCTGCTCCAGCCGTATGTGAACTTGATGGACCTGTCATGGACGGACCAATAATTGAAAAAACGTCTTTAAAACGCATCGCAAACCCTCCATTTATAATCGTCATTTTCATCCAGACCTACACCCATAATGTCCCTTTATTACTGAATGATGACATGAAAAAAGGACAGAAGAAGGCCTTAAGGCCCTCTCTCTGTCCTCGATACCTGAGAGTTTCATGATAAGAAGCGCGGCGAATTGATGCATGCCCTGTATTCACAGGTAATGTCCCCTGCACACCGTGCTGCTTGACCATATACCCCTTGGGTGGCGCATATCGCGCACTCTCCAGAGTTGCGTCCAACGATGGTACATTTACCTGAGAGATTAACCACTGCGCCGGGTGCGTAGCAGCTTGCTCCTTCGGTGCCCGACAGCTGCCTTTTTACTTGGCATGCCCAGGACTCTCCCGCTCGCTATCATTCGCTTGTATGGAACCATTCTGATCGTGTACCAGAACGATAATTGAAGTTTTTATTACTTTCTCATTAAGATTAATCGACCGGAAGATCAGTGTCAACAAACTTAACGATTTCTTTGTGAATATTTACTTTTTTCCATTTTATAAACAGGATGAACCAACGATTTGTAAACTTTTATCACATGAATGTGTTAATGCGTTTCATTTAGAAAGCGTATACATTTGTTTGTTTTCTATGAGCAATATCCGTGGTTAGTACTATCTATGTTAAGATCCACAGAACGGTTCGGGTATTCAGGCAACCATTATTCTGTACTAGAATTACCGTATTTCTGCCTGTCACCCCACCATCGCCTTGGGCTTCGCCGGTTCATCATAATACCTGCTTCGGGAAGGAAACATGCTCGTCACCCACAATCCCAACGCTGCAAGCACCATCACTCCAGATACAACCGTATATACCATACGAAGTGACAACTGCTCTGCCACCACGCCTGCAACCAAAATGGAAACCACCTGCAGCACGCTTAACCCCAGTCCAAGTATACTGCTCACTCGGCCCATCAGATCGACAGGGATATTATTTTGATAAAAGGTAACCAGGCCCGTATTCGCCAGTGCCGAGCACAGACCGAGCAGAATAAAAGCAAACGCCGCCAGTTCAAACGAGAACGAACGGGCGAACAGTAAATAACCCAGTGCGACCAGAAGCACACCGCCACCCATCATGTGACGGATCGGCACATGTTTGGCGAACAGCCAAACCAGCATGGAACCTGCCAAATAACCAATCCCAGTGATACTCATCAAAGCTCCGTACTGCGATTCAGGCAGGTTCATCACCTGACGGATAAACACTACTTCCTGGGCATCGAGCGACATGCCGACCACCAGAATGATCTGAAACAGGGCATATATACCGACCACGTAGCTCGACTTCCGGCTAAAGCTCAGTACAGCCCTCCAATCCTGGGCAATCAACCGAGGTGTCAGCCTGTTTCCCGTCCCTTGATTCTGTTCTCCAATGCCCAATTTGGGAAGAAACAATAGAATCACAGCAGAAGCAGCAAAGGAAACCGCATTGGCATAAATGGCTGCAGCCGGAGATAAATAAATCAGCATCACTCCCGCGACTGCCGGGCCGGTAATAAATGCACCTGAGCTGATTAAGGCTTGCAAGGAGTTGAAGCGCTTGCGCCGTTCAGCAGGTACCAGCCGGGTAATGTACACCTGAGAGGAAGGGACAAATATGGAGGAAGACATACTGATCAGAAACATCACTGTATACATCATCCATAGGCTGGACATCAGGGGCAGCATCGCTACCAACAATGCCCGCAGCATGTCGGCACCAATCATCAACTGTCGCTGATCATAGCGATCGATCAGACTGCCTGACCATATCTTCGTGCACACCGACGCAATCGGCGAGATAATCCACAATCCTGCGACTGCCGCCGGGGACTGTGTCATATTCAACACCATCAGGTTAATCGCCACAATATATATGAAATCACCCAGATTGGATATGCCCACGCCGCCAAGCAGCAATCCGGCATGCTTCCAGCCACCAGACGGAATCTTCGAAGCTACTCTTTTTTCATGAATGTTATTCATAGCGCTTCCCACCCAACAGAAATCACAAATTATAACTCATAGAAGATACTCTCATTGTGTACATAGGGTCTGCAAAATTTGCTGCAAATAAGAGGCATTCGCTCTTTCATCCATTCGTACCTTGACTCATTCTCCATCTGAAATGCGAAATAGCCAAACGTAAAGATTAGCATGAATCCTTCCATTAACCGAATATCACGCTTCGTCAGTGGTTCTGTCTGCTCCGTATAACCCGACAGGAAGATATCCCGTTCCTCCCGATTGAAAATCGTAGCTGCCCCTCCGGCATCAAAGAGATAGTAGCCATAACCGTATAAACAAAAATCAATCATGGATATGCCCTGATCCGTCACCAGCAGATTGCCGCGGGTAATATCCGCGTGAATCACTCCCCAAGTCTCGGCAGTGTGAGGATACGTTTCGAGTTGCCGGTTAATGTTCTCAAACGTCTCACGGATCAGATCGAAATCTTCAGGAGTAAAGATGCCACGTCTAACGCCTTCCTCCAACTGCTCCAACATGACCAGATTCTCTTTGATCGAGCCGTAGGCAGGCCTTACTCCCGTTTGATCCAAGGCGGGGCTATCGGTATATAACTCAGGGATCATCGCCTTACCAATGTGCTGTTCACGGTCATTCACCTGCTGTCCGCTTTCAGACTTCTGTGAACCCACCTGCGGCTTGGGAGTTTCCTTTGGTCTTCGTCCATATTGATGCAGCGTCTGCAACTGTACGCCCAAATCATGAATCTGTGCTGTCGTCAGACGTTCTCCCTGTTTGATATCCCTGCCCTCAATCCATTCCAGAACAGTACAACAGATCTCTTCTCCCGCTTCGTCCAACCAGACGGTGACCCACTCTCCCGATGTATTGCGTACAGGTGTCTGCACTCGCAATGGGCTGGTAGCCCGTAATTCATGAAGGAGATTCATCTCCGCTTCCAGTGCAGGTCGTGTATGCTGGATGCCCGCCATGCTTGCAAAAGCGGCTTTATGTATACGCAATAAATACTTCTGTCCGGTTACATCATCCACCACTTGGTACGTTAGATTTTCATTATGTCGGATAAAGGAAACGGATGGCTTTTCTATAGAATAATGCGAAATAATTTCAATTGCCATGATGTCTTGGGATATCTTATGGGTAGTTATGATCCACATCTCCTTCTCTTATCAAATTAAAGGTGGCGCTTACAAATATCGTAGCATGATTGTTTTTATTTTGGCAAACTATTCCATATGTAGAATTACATAAAAAAAGCATAACCCCCGAACTGTCTCGCCCGGGTGTTATGCTTCCTTCCATCTCTATAGATCTATCTCTATCTCTTACTCCATCCAATATAACAATTAACCGAAACGTCCCATAATATATTCCTGCGTCAGACGGTTGTCCGGGTTGGTGAAAATATGCTCCGTATCCCCGTGTTCAATCATGCTTCCCAGATAAAAATAAGCCGTATAATCCGAGATGCGTGCCGCCTGCTGCATGTTATGGGTAACGATCACGATCCGCAGCTCTTTCTTGAGCTCCGAGATCAATTCCTCCACTTTGCCCGTAGATACCGGGTCAAGCGCAGATGCCGGCTCATCAAGCAGCAAAATCTGCGGATCCACCGACAACGCGCGAGCGATACAGAGCCGCTGCTGTTGTCCACCTGATAGGGCCAGAGCAGACTCATTCAGTCTGTCCTTCACTTCGTCCCAGAGTGCAGCGCGACGCAGGCTTTTTTCCACAATTTCATCCAGTGCCTTCTTACTCTTGATACCGCGATAGCGGGGGCCAAACGCGATATTGTTGTAGATGGACTTGTGGAACGGGTTGGGCTTCTGCCACACCATGCCAATCTTTTGGCGAAGTTTGATCACATCCGTACCCGGCTCATTCAGATCATTGCCGTCCATCCAGATATGTCCCTCCGTACGGGAACCGGCAATCTCGTCGTTCATCCGGTTCAACGACCGCAGGAACGTGGATTTACCACAGCCGGATGGGCCAATGAGGGCTGTTACACTGGCTTCAGGGAAAGTCAGGCTAATCTGCTTCACAGCCTGAAAATGCCCATAATATATGCTTAACTGTTCCGTACCGAAAGGTATGGCCATGTTGGTTCCTCCTTATTTCGAAGCTGTCATTCGGCGGTAGACTACCCGACCGATCCAGCGTGCACTCAGATTGAACGCCAGCACGAGAAGTACAAGCACGGCTGAAGCTCCAGCTGCTACTTCTTTGGAGTCTGGGCCAATGCCTTCACTGTTTACTTTCCAGATGTGCACCGCCAGCGTCTCTGCCGGACGCAATGGATTGATCGGCGATCTTGGACTCGTTGGATTCCAGTCCGTGAAGTCCAGCGGCGGACTACTCATACCCGCTGTGAACATCAGAGCTGCTGCTTCACCGAAGATCCGGCCCGATGCCAGGATCGTACCCGTGATTAAGCTGGGCAATGCAACAGGCAGCAGAATGGAAGTGATAATCTTCCATTTGGACAATCCGAGTGCAAGACCCGCTTCCTTCTGCTCTTTCGGAACGGCCCGGAACGCTTGCTCCGTTGTCCGTACCATAAGTGGAAGATTGAATATAGCCAAGGCCATGGCACCCGATAACAGGGAGAATCCGAGACCAAATGTATTAACAATTAGCAAGAGTCCGAACAAACCAATGACGATAGACGGGAATGAGGATAACACTTCGACAACCAGTCGAATAAAGCTTGTAATCCGGCCCGGCTTGGCGTACTCGGCCATATAAATACCGCCGCCCCAGCCAAGGGGAATGGTAATAATCAAGGTCAGAACAAGCAGGAAGATCGAGTTGAATAATTGCGGTCCAATCCCGCCTCCACCTTTGAGCAGCTGTGGTGCGCTGGTCAGGAAGTGCCAGTTAATCTGGCCAATCCCACGTACCAGAATGAAGCCAAGCAAACCGAGCAAGAGAACAACAATGAACAGAGCCAGAACAACGATAATGGAAGTGGCAACTTTATCTACTGTTTTAGCCTTCATTTTCATACCCGGTTCCTCCTTTCAAGCAGGCGAACCAGAATGACGAAGACAAAGGTCATCACCAGCAGGACAAGCGCCATACTCCACAGTGCATTATTATGAACAGATCCCATTGTGGTGTTACCCATACTCAGGGTGATTACACTCGTTAACGTTGAAGCCGATTCGAGCAGGGATGTCGGCACATGCGGTGCATTACCGATAACCATCTGTACGGCAAGAGCTTCACCAAATGCGCGAGCCATACCAAGTACAATACCTGTCAGCAAAGCTGGAAGAACCGTAGGGATAATGACACGATAGATTGTTTGCCAGCGAGTTGCACCCAATGCATAGGACGATTCACGCAGACCTTTCGGCAGTGAAGACAGTGCATCTGCCATAATACTTGTTACAGTAGGCAAAATCATAACGGACAGAACCAAACATCCGGCTGCAATTCCGACGCCGGCTCCGCCAAACATGCTGCGCAACAAAGGAACGATAACACTGAGACCGATAAATCCGTATACAACGGAAGGAATACCGGACAGCAGCTCAATCGCAGGTTGCAATATTTTTTTACCTTTACCCGGTACAATCTCGGTCATGAAGAGCGCTGCACACAAGCTAAGTGGACTTGCGATCAGAGCAGCAAGAAATGTTGTTATGAATGACCCTGTAATGAACGGTAAAGCTCCAAAGGCAGCGGGTTCCCCCGTTGGATTCCACGTTTTGCCGGATAAAAATTCGCGCAAACTTACGCCATCCTGGAAAAAGGTCGATAAGCCTTTGGACGCTACAAAATAAACGATGGAAAACATGACAACGATCAGGAAAACGACACAAATCGACGTATAGATCCGTCCCGTCCACTCTTCCCAATAATGCTTTTCTCTCAAGGGCCGGCGCGGTTTCAACTTGTTGTTCATTACCGTTCCCCCTTCGGTCTGTTCCATAACAACCATCCTTCTATAGTAGAATTCATGCAAAATATGGGATAATTCCAGAGCAAACCGCGCAAAGAGGCAGGACCTGGGTCCGCCTCTCTCGCTGTATGCGCAAGTTCAAAGATTATTGAGTTACAGTACCTGCTGCGTCACGTTTTACTTTCATGCCGGATACTGGGATGTAACCAAGCTCCGTCACGTCGTTTTGTTGAATTTCGTCACTCAGGATGTAGTCGAGGAATGCTTGTGTTGCTGCATCCGGGTCACCTTTTGTGTACATGTGCTCGTAAGCCCATACCGGATAAGTTCCTGCTTCAACGTTCTCAACTGTTGCTTCTACACCTTCGTATTTCAAAACTTGCAGGCTGTCATCCAGGTAGGACAGAGCCAGATAACCAATTGCGCCTGGCGTTTCAGCTACGAGCTTTTTAACTGTACCGGAGGAATCTTCCTGAATCGAACCTTGGATATCTTCAACTTTTGTTCCCAGTGCAAAGTTCTCGAATGTTGCACGAGTACCGGAGCTGCTAGGACGGTTTACGATAACGATGGCTTGATCTTTACCGCCAACATCTTTCCAGTTTGTGATTTTACCAGAGAAAATGTCGATCAGTTGTTGCTTCGTCAAATCTTGAACACCTGCATCTTTGTTGCTTACTGGTGCAATTGCTACAACAGCTACTTGGTGATCTTTCAGTTCGCTTACTTTTGCTGCGTCATCAATCTTCTCTTCTGCGAATACGTCAGAGTTACCGATTGTAGCTTGTCCGTCAGATACTTGTGTCAAACCAGTACCACTACCGCCGCCTTGCACTTGTACCGTTACTTTCTTATATTCATCAACTGCCATAAATTTTTGTCCAGCTTGCTCTACCAGAGGTTGCAGTGCTGTTGATCCAACAGCCAGAATGTTTCCGCTAAGTTCAGTAGCAGTTTCTCCTGATCCATTGTCTGTGGCACCCTCTGTACCAGCGTCATTTTTCGATCCGCATGCTGCGAGAACCAGTACGAACGTTAAGGTCATCAAAATGAACGGCAACTTTTTAAACATGTTTTATTTTCCTCCCCCAATTTAGTGACGGTGATTTGCTTTTATTTTTGTTCACCATCAACTCTTTATTCATTGTAGTTTCGTTATGTCATCTCAAAATCAATGTTTTGTAAACGCAGTGTTAAAAATGTTGAGCTGTGGATCGAAATGCATTTGAGACAAATTGCTTGCTGAAGTGGGTACTTCGGGAACGGATGTTGTTTCAATCCATATTGTGTCCAGATTTTTATCACTTAATGAATAAATCGCTAATCTTTTCGGGTGGCCGTTCCGGTTACGGATCGTTCTTCCGATCGCTGTTGTCTCCAATTTTTTTTGATCTGATATTCATAATGTTAAAATTCGGAGACAAAGGCGAACGCTGCCGCTTCTTCAGAATCGATTCCGTCCCCTCCACTACGTTCGGTGTTTTATCTACCCATCAAGAACAAAAGATAATTTTGATCTTTTCTTACAGGGAAAATCCTTACACAGAATAAGCTTCGCTTTTACACAATCGTTCCGTTCTCTGCGCTGTATCAGCGCTGGTTGTGTCCCAGGCATTTTAATCCTCAGCCTCCTGGGGATGGCAAAAAGAGAAGGCCAGCAATATTGATGCCGGCCTTTGTGTACATCCTTTAATGTAGAGAGAGAATTATTTCTTCTATAGAAGAAATAAAAAAAACTGCTTCATAGCCAGTGTGGAGCACCAGCGCATGAGAGCAGCTTTTTACAACAAGTTGGATCACAGGATGATTGCTAATGTAAAATACGATTGTACTAACCCAAAATCCATAACCATAAAGCCAATCCGGCCAAGGTAATTAAGAGTGTGGGAATGGTTAAGATGATGCCTGCCTTGAAATAATATCCCCATGTAATCTTCACACCTTTGCGGGATAACACATGGAGCCACAGTAATGTGGCGAGTGAGCCGATTGGTGTCATTTTGGGGCCTAGATCAGATCCAATAACATTGGCATAGATCAGCGCCTCACGCACAATGCCTTCGGTATGTGCACCCTGAATCGCTAATAGGTTAATTAACACGGTGGGCAGATTGTTCATTACGGATGACAACACAGCTGCAATCATGCCCATGCCAATTGAAGCAGCCAGCAGACCATGGTCTGCTATCGCGTCAAGCCAGCGGCTCAGGTAATCGGTTAATCCGGCATTGCGCAGTCCGTACACCACGATATACATGCCCACCGAGAACACCACAATGGACCATGGAGCCTCCTTGATTACGCGTTTCATGTTCACAGCTTCGCTCTTTCTGGCTAATATGGCGAACAAAAGAGCCACTGCACCGACGATAACGGATACCGGAATCGGCAAAAACTCACTGGATGCATAGGCAACTAGCAACAGCACCAGCATGAACCAGGCGATGCGGAACATCCGCGGATCACGAATGGCTTCCTGTGGATCACGTGCTGATGTGATATCGTAGCGAAGCGGGATGCTTTTGCGATAAAACAAGAACAGCATCCCTGTACTCGCCACGATGGAAAATAGATTCGGCACAACCATCCGCACCGCATATTCCACAAATGTAATACCGAAATAATCGGCAGAAACGATATTGACCAGATTGCTGACAACCAGCGGCAACGAAGTTGTATCCGCGATAAATCCACTAGCCATAACAAAGGCGAGCACCATACGCTCATCGAACTTCAATGCCCGTACCATCGCCAGCACAATCGGGGTAAGAATTAGCGCTGCACCATCATTAGCGAAGAGAGCGGACACCGCCGCCCCGAGCAAAATGGAATAGATGAACAGCCTGCGGCCATTTCCTCCTGCCAGCCTTGCCATATGAAGAGCAGCCCATTCGAAGAAACCTGTCTCATCGAGTATTAACGAGATCATGATGATGCCAACAAAAGCCAGTGTAGCATTCCATACAATGGAAGCTACATCAGATGCATCGTTCAGACTGACAACACCACATATTAAGGCTAGCAAAGCCCCGCCCATGGCGGACCATCCGATGCCCAATCCACGAGGTTGCCAGATAACCAGTGTGATGGTCAGGACAAAAATAAGAATTGCAACATATGTCATAAAGCCTCCTGCGCCCGCTATATTCATCATGTTTGGAGCATGATATGTGAATGGTCTGCCAGATATGATTACACCGCAATTCATACGCGTAAACCACGATATAGTTATACAGGGCTGCAGGAGAAAAGTCTATCTTTATTTCCTTCTAATCTCTGTAGAAAATGCGGTGAAATATTATCGTCTAATGGTTAGGACTTGTCCCCATCTTTCGCTGTGTCCTCCACCATTTTGAACATACCCAGCAACCCTTGTAATTGCTCCGCCATACTGTTCAGATGTGCTGAAGACGAAGCGATCTCCTCTACAGATGCCAGCTGTTCCTGAGAAGATGCCGAGACCGATTCCGTATTTGCAGCAGATTCTTGGGTCACGATGGAGATATCGTTCATTGCTTTGGCAACGTTGGAAGCGCCGCTCTCCAGTTGCTTTGTCGTTTCGGACAAATCATCCAGCGTATGAGCAGCATCCTCCACAGCCTCCCGAATCTGAGCAAAGGATTGTCCAGACGTGTTCACAGCCTGAAGTCCGTCTCCAACCCGAGTCTGAGCTGCTTCCATAGCGCTCAGGGCAGCATCCATATCCTGACGGATATTATGAACCAATTCACCAATTTGTGCTGCCGAGCTTCCCGATTCTTCCGCAAGCTTGCGTACCTCTCCAGCTACGACAGCGAAGCCACGACCAGCGTCACCCGCTCTAGCCGCTTCAATGGAAGCGTTCAGCGCTAGCAGGTTGGTCTGCTTCGAGATTGTTGCAATCACATCTACCATGCTGCCAATCTCAACGGAGCGTGCATTCAGTGATTGGATCACCGTCGCCAGTTGTTCCACCGTTTCCTGAATGCTATTCATCTGCTCCACCGCCTCACCTGCAGCTTCATTACCTGAATAGGCGGCTCCGGATGTATGCCGCATGTTCGTTGTAATGGATTGCACACGCTCGGACATCATCCGAACATCTTCCGCCATTTGGCTCATTTGTCCTGATCCATCTGTTACACTCTTCACTTGCTGCTCTGCACCCTCGGCAAGTTCCTGAATGGCCATCGTTGAGTGCTCAATAGCTTTGGTCGTTTGATCCGCACTAGCGGACAATTCCTGTGAGGAGGCAGAGACCTGCTCTGCCGTCTCCTGTACACCCAGAATCATCATGCGCAGATTGTCGACCATCCGTTCAAAATACTTCGCCAGTTCGCCAACTTCATCTTTGCGTCTGGTCTCCAATTTCACCGTCAGGTCGCCTTTACTTACGGCTCTCGCGGATTCCTGCAGACGTTTGATTGGACGCAACATGGAACGCGTTAGCCAGATAATGAAGACCAGCGTAAGTATTGTGGCAGACAGGATAACGATTATAGTAGCCACCCGAATATCCTTACTTGCATTGGATACTTCACTTTGGAACATTGTGCCGCCAATCTTCCACCCGGTTTCTTCATTAGTAGAGAAAATCATCGTTTTGGGATCATCATTATAGATGTAGCTGAACTCACCTTCCTTGCTCCCATACATTGGATCCAGAACGGTTGTCGGTTCTTGTGTACCGGCTTCCATGACTGGAGACACGATATAATTTTTGTCCGCATCCATGATGATGATATACCCTTCTTTGCCAACCTTAATGGATGCCTGTTCTCGCAGTTCTGTCAGATCCATGGACAAACCAACAACACCGGATTGATCATCAAGCGTTTTGGAGACAAAAACAACAGCAATGCCGTCCGTATTTTTGGATACAGGTGAAACTACTGTAGTACCTGGCTTCTCCATTGCAAGCTTGTACCATTCCCGTTCCCGGGGATCATAAGCGGACCCTTGTGAGCTTCCCGCAGATTCCTTACCACGGACCATGACTCCCTCTTTGGTTCCCACAAAGATATTTAAAGCATCCGGATGTAAACCCAGATACTGTTTCAACTTCATTTCAAGCTCAGGACTTTCATTTTGTCCTTTAATCATGTCTTTCTCAATCAAACCGGCAAAATAGTTGATATCATGAGTCTTCGCATCCACATGTGTGCCAATGATTGAATTCGTTGTGTCTACACTTTGTTTGGCACTGTCCATTAATTGGTCTTCCACCGTATGGTCCGCGATAAGGAGCGTAACCATTCCAATGGTTAGACTTGGCAAGAGCAGCACCGCCAGAAAGGATACCAATAATTTGTTCCTTATGCTCCAGACGAAGCCTTTTTTCTTTTTCGGTTTATTATCTTTTGGCTTGGCTAACTTACTTGCTGCCTTTTCTTGCTCATTCCCCCGAATGTTATTCATCTTGCTTCTCCCCCTCTAAATATAAATCTGCCCTTTTTCTTTTTATGTAGGACCTCTCCAACCTGATTAAATACGGTGTCCTATAGAGACCGCTGTAGTCTGAAGGCCTATCCTATATATCGGCTGAATGAGCATATTTATTTGATTGTAAAATGTACATGGCATGTCAAACAAGCCACTCCAATTATGCGAAGTGACTTTCTGGTACATCCATAATTTATTTCATTCAGGCAGAGGTTTTACCGTAGGGACCTTGTGGCGGGTATGCTGTTGGCTTACCAAAGTAATACCCTTGGGCCAAGTCGATACCCACGGATCGACAAAATTCAAATTCCTCGAATCGTTCGATCCCTTCCGCAAGTACCCGCCCGCCAAAACGGCGTGACATTTCAACTATGTCGATAATTTGCTGCTGTTTCGTCAAATCCTGATCACAACGATCAATGAGACTCCGATCTATTTTGACAAAATCCGGCTCCAGCCGATTCATTACTTCGATCGTCGAGAATCCGGCCCCCACGTCATCCAAGGCAACCGACATTCCATGAGCACGATATACCTCAAAAATACGCTGCAAGATGGACATATGCTGAATCTGTTCCGTTTCCACCACTTCAAACACAAAATCCTTAGGGTCTAGCGAAAGGCGTTCAATCGTCTCAAACGTGTGCGTCAGGCAATATTCGGGGTTATAGATAGAGGAAGGCAGGAAATTCACGAAACGTTTGACACCATGCGGTAAAAGAACGGCACTCGTCTCAATAGCAGCAATACGTGCTGTCCGATCCAGAAAAGAATGCAGTCCGGTATCCCGTGCAACTTCGAATAATTCATATACACTGAAGGACCTGCCCCGTTCAGCAGGACGAAGTAAAAATTCAAATCCGATAATCTGCTCCGACGCATCTACGATCGGCTGCATATGACTGCTGAATTGATGTTCCAGAATAATGGAAACCAGATCAGCATGCCTGAGGCGAGCTTCCTGCATGGAAAGACTAATCCAGCTATCGTCATTTGCCTGGCCATACAGTGGAGTGACCTGAACCATTAACGTTTCCGGCAGGGTCGCTTCAATCTTCAGGATATCCTCAATACAACGCTCTACAGATTCAAGGTTCAAAAAATGCATCCAGATGAATTCTTCTGAATATTCAACATGTCTTTCCTGCATTTGCAGTGCTTCCAGCAAAGCGGGGGAAATGGGACGCATATAAAGGGTACCTTGATTCTCGATAGGATGAATTGGACTGCAGCCACTGCAATTCATGTAGAACCCCCTTGCCAGTTTGTGAGTCTATCTCATTAATGATTAATAGTATATACCCAAAGTTTGTAAATATTATAGCACGGGTCTACAAATTTATCTCTACTGTTTTGATGACTCCAACTATGATGGTTACTGGTGCATCAACGGTTCATAGCATGAAGAAGACCGACAGTCTAAGACTGTCGGTCTTCTTTTACCGCTAACTACTCTTAAGAAGCGGGAATTACGATTTTCTGTCCAACTTTCAGGTTGTGCACATTTGTAATTTTGTTAGCAGAGACAAGCTTGCGCCAGTCCACACCATATTTCAAACCGATGCGATAGAGATTATCTCCTTTTTTCACTACATATACCACTTTGCCGCCTGCTGGTTTCTCAGGTTGTGGCTTGGTTGTAGGTTTAGTTGGAGTTGGATCTGGCTTCGTAGGCGTTGGAGCAGGCTCCGTGCCTGTTTCTGGAGTCGTTGCTGCTTCTCCTGTCAATTTCAAGCCATACTCAGCAAACCCGTCTTTGTTCGTCCCGATGAAGGACATCGCCGGGTTCGCTTCAACCAATGCTTTGGCATCTGGGGAAGATGCAAATACCACTTCAAGGTCGTTAAGAGCAGCTGCCGTTACACCTGCGGAAGGCTTAATTGGTGCAAGCGACCAGTTGCCGTCAGCCGTTGGGTTAATCGTTTTGTTCTCACGGATGTAATCAATGATAACCTGACGGTTCTCATCCGGTGCAGCCAAGACGATACGTTTACCGTCCGGGTTAGCCAGTTTGGATGAAGAAGCACGATAGTTATTCGTTGCTACGATGAATTTTTGAGCTGGATCAACCGGTTTGCCATTGAAGCTCAGGTCTTTAATACGGCTAGCCGATGCATTGACAATTGTTGCTTTGCCATCGTATTTGGCTGGTTGAGTCAAATCAATTTGGTACGTGACACCATCGATAACGTCGAAGTTATACGTCGGGAAGTCCATATTGACTAGCTGTTGCTGTCCGCCTTTAGCCGGATCGATCTGATTGAATTGACCAGCAGACCATTCCAACCATTCTTTCAGCTCTGCACCATTAACCATAACGGCATGTACCGTATTTGGGTACACGTACAGGTCAGCTACGTTTTTGATAGCAATTGTGCCTTTAGGGATATTCGTGTAATACGAAGCACCTGAACGTCCACCTGCTTTGAACGGAGCTCCTGCAGACAATACAGGGATATCTTCATATTCTGTTCCTTGCAAATGTTTTTCGACATACCATTTCTGTGCATTCGTTACAATCTGAATGGATGGATCATCCTGAACCAGTGCAAAGAAGCTGTTGATTGGAGCTGTTGTTTCGCCAACTGGGCCACGAACATACTCAAGTGTACCTTCATGTTCGTCATGAACAGCATCAACGATCTCTTGATCCGCATCTACCAGAGCTTTTTTGTTAGCTGTGTCATAGATAGGGCGTGCTTCCACCGCGGAGTCTACCACTTTCCATTTGCCGTCTACCTGTTCGAGGTCCAGATCGATAATCCCGAGGTGGTCGCCCCAGAAGCCTGGTTCAACGGAAGGAACACCATTGATTGTACCTTTTTCAAGGTCTACACCTTTTTTACCGGCAAAATCAGCGCTCGGGAATACTTTGTGGGCATGTCCGAACAGAATGGCATTAATGCCTTCAACCTGGCTCAAATACAATACCGAGTTTTCCATCAGATCCGTTTGCGGAATATCTTCAAAACCGGAGTGAGGAATAGCCACAATAATGTCGGCACCTTCAGCCTTCATTTTAGGGATGAATTTTTTTGCAGTTGCGATAATGTCTTTGGCAATGACTTTGCCTTCCAGATTAGCGCTGTCCCACTGCATGACTTGTGGCGGTACAAATCCGATGACACCCACTTTGATGGTGTGCTCTTTGCCACTCTCGTCGGTCACTTTTTTGTCTAAAATTTTGTACGGAGTGAAATAGTTCTTGTCGTTCGTCTCATCGTCGTCACCGTCATCTACATATACGTTGGCATTGATGTAAGGGAAGTTCGCACCTTCCAGCGTCATGTCAAGGAAGTCCAAACCATAGTTAAACTCATGGTTACCGATGTTTCCTGCATCATAATCGAGCAGGTTCATCGCTTTATATACAGGGTGAGTCTCACCCTTTTTGAGTGGATCAATCTTCGCTACATAATCCCCAAGCGGGTTACCCTGAATCAGGTCACCGTTATCGAACAGCAAGCTGTTCTTTGCTTCATCACGGGCTTTTTTGATCAGTGTAGCCGTCTTCGCCAATCCATACTGGTCTGTCTCTTTGTCGGAATAGTAGTCATAGTTAACTAAGTTGTCGTGAATGTCTGTTGTTTCCATGATCCGCAATTTAACCTTAGTAGCGTCCGCAGCCGATACAGGTACCGGAAATACCGCAAGCACGTTTAATGCAACCAAAGCGGCAGTCAGGCTCGATAATACTTTTTTACTCTTTCTCAAAATAACCCCTCCCGGTTATGTACATTGAATCATGCATTAGTGAGCAAACGAATAAGCGCAGAAATGCGAAAGATCTCATGGGTTGTGCGTACTGATTTTCTGATCGTATGCATCAGAATTTCAGGTTAGTTTATCTCACATGAACATCTATTCATATCTTTGCGTATCGTTTACATTCCAAATCATAACGCAATGTTTAGCCATTGAAAAGCATTATTTTTTACGTTATCCGCACATACCTGACTCAGTTTACATTATCATGCGTGATTTCGACATCTTTTGCATGTTTTTGGATGAAAACAGTTTACACACTCTGTTAAAAACGTATATTACATGCGGCTTACATCTATATCCATATTAGCTGAATCCTTTCATACAAAAAACCGTGAAGCCATCTGGCGTTCACGGTTGGCTATTTCTTTTCCGAGTAGTTGGCACTGCCTCCCACTATGAAAAGGTGATTTTAAACATTAAAATTACTGCTCCCACACCTGATGCTCATGATCTTTGCCAGTGTATTCAATCCGATTGGGGGTAATGTCCAGAATGACATAATTGGGATCGTTCGGGCCGTCAAACCATGCTTTTAATTCATCATTCCATACCTGTTCACGCAAACCTTCATTTTTCGTCACTTCACAAGTTCCTTCGATCTCGACCACTTCCTTGGAGCCACCCGCTTCATAACCAAGCAAAAGGCTGACGTTCGGATTATTTTCCAGCTCTTCTACCTTGTGCGTACGACGGTTTGTTGCCAGATGAATGTTCATTCCATCGTTAAAAAGCGCCATATAGCGGGATTTCGGTTTACCGTTCTCCACCGTGGAGAAACTGCAAAAAGGGTTGTTTTCCAATGCTTTTACAATGTTTTGTTCCAATTCAGTCTGGTTCATGGGGGTTGCTCCTTTCGGTTAGGGGGTATATAAGCTGAACTAACTATCATTACACTAAAGCACTCCGCTGACAGACAACCTGCGTGGGCAGCCGTTACGGGTACGGATCGTTCTTTCGATCGCTGTTATCCCCAGATTTTTTCGATTCCCTTTTCTTAAGGGAAAATCCGGGGATAAAGGCGAACGCTATCGCTTCTACAGAATCGATTCCGTCCCCTCCACTACTTCAACAGTTCTTCCAATTAGGATGCCAAAGCCAAAGTTTAGATAGAACTAGTCATTTCCTAACATGATGGCTTCGCTTAATTAGACTTCCGTCCGCTCTGTTGCCGTGTAACTCTTGGTTTCCACTTATATTAAGATGTTGTATATAAGCCTGTACTTATAGTGTACCCACCTCACCTATGGTGAATCCATGAACCCGTTCATAAACGTGACAGTTTTAATTCAAATCTCCCAGGTAAATGCGTGATGAATTCTTATTTTGCAACAACTCACCAATTGTTTTCGGATATAAACGAACCTGAGACAGCTCTTCAAGGGCAATCCATTCTACAGCTACCTGATGGTCGTCTGGACTGGTGCCTTCGAAGATCGTAGCTTTCGGATCTATTAACATGCATTCAAAATAAAATTCAACCTGGTGCACATCGGCATCCCACTCGGCAAATTCGTGGTTTTTTCCAATGTACTCCCGGATATGCAGCAGTTCTCCCACGGTCACCGCCTGTCCAATCTCCTCCAGACATTCACGGGCAACCGCATCCTTGAGCTCCTCGCCTTTCTCTTGTCCTCCGCCGGGGAAAACAAAAGCTGCACCATATTGATCCTCCAACCGGATTACCAGCAGACGTCCATCCTGTACGATAACGGCCTTTGCCGAATTACGTATCGGTTTCATGTTATAGTTTCACTCCTTACAAATTCGTATAGTTCGCCCCCTACCTAGCCCTCGCTTACTGTAGCAATTATCTAGCAACTCCAGGCGCAGACAGCGTAACTCCCTCAGATTCAAGCAACGTACAAATCTCTTGAGCAAATGTAAGAGCATGCGCACCGTCACCGTGAATGCAAATCGTCTCTGCTTGAATGGGGACAAGTGTGCCCTCCGTTGACAGCACGATACCCTCTTTCACCATGCGCAGCACTTGAGCAAGGGCTTTTTCCGTCTGCTCGATGATTGCCCCGGGCTGACTGCGCGGTGTTAGTGTCCCATCAGGTGCGTAGGTCCGATCCGCAAAAACTTCACTTACGCTGCGCAGTCCAATGCGATCCGCTGCCTTTATCATTGCACTTCCGGCTAAGCCATATAGATACAGATCCGGTTGTACTTTATAAATGGCCTCGGCGATACCCTCAGCGAGCTGAGCATCTTCAGCAGCCATGTTATACAAGGCCCCATGAGGTTTCACATGATGCATACGCCCCCCGTATGAACGGACAAAAGCATCCAGCGCGCCAGTTTGGTATACAACCATGTCATAGGCTTCCCGTGGCGTAATGTCCATACGTCTCCTGCCAAAGCCTTGCAAATCCGGCAGACCGGGATGGGCACCGATCGCAACCTGTTGATCCATGGCTTGCTGTACCGTTTGCCGCATCGTTGCCGGGTCACCCGCATGAAATCCACAAGCGATGTTGGCTGAAGTAATCAACCGCAGAATCGCCACATCCGACTCCATTCGGTACACCCCGAAACTTTCACCCAGGTCACAATTGATATCCACCGTGTTCATTGAAGGCCCCCCATTTCTGCCAATCTCCTGCGAACCAGCTGATCGGTCAGCTTCCAATTCAGCTCCTGTTCCAGGAATAGTTGCTGCGCTTCTTCATATGTAATCTCCTTAAAAGCAACTTTTGCCCCGGGCCGTGCCTGTGCCAATATGGGCAAATCCACCCGGGCCACCTGTGCGATTACAGGATAGCCTCCGATGGTCTGATGATCGGCCATCAATATAATGGGCTGACCGTCTGCCGGCACCTGCACCGTGCCATAGGTGACGGCTTCAGACAACCGATCCATTGGCTGATCGAGTTCCAGCTTTACACCTTCCAATCGATATCCCATCCGATCCGATTGGGGAGAGATCACATATCGTTCTTGATGAAATCGTTCAAGGCTATTTTTATTAAACGCTGCACTATCCTTGCCCGGCATGACACGAATGACAGGATCAGCTTGGTAGGCGGGCCATTCCCTGCTAGACAAATACCAGGCAGGTGCATGCATCCGTCGGTTGTTCTTTTCAGCGCGCAGGCTCAGATTATGCAACGTCGCTTGCGCTTCGCGAGAAGCTTCCCCCACAGGCAACCTGTCGCCCACCTGTAAGGCACGCCCTTTCAGCCCACCAATACCTGTTTTGAGATCCGTGCTTCGGCTGCCCATGACCTCAGGTACTGCGGTTCCACCAGCAACCGCCATATAGGCCCGCAAACCAGAGTGGCATCGACCAAATCTCAGCACACTTCCAGCAAGAATCACGGTCGGACGCCATAGGGGAACAGGCAGGCCATCCACCGCTGCCGTCAGATCCGCTCCACATAAAGAGATCAGCTGATTTTCATGGAAATGAAGCTCCGGTCCCGTCATCGTCATCTCCAGCACAGCTGCATCACGGGAATTTCCAACCAATACATTCGCTGCTCTGGCTGCAAAGGTATCCATAACCCCACCTGGATGTATCCCGTACCGGCGAAATCCCGTTCTTCCTTCATCCTGCACGGTGGATAACAGACCTGGGCGAATGACCTCAATACTCATCGTTCGCCCTCCTTCTGTTCTAGATATTCCTGAAGTGATATCGACACAAAACGAACCCGATCACCCGCTGCAAGCAGGCTCGGGGGATCTTCCGTTGGACGAAATAGTGCCAGCGGCGTTCGACCAATACATTGCCATCCGCCGGGAGTCGATACCGGATAAACTCCGGTTTGTTTGCCACCAATGCCCACCGTTCCTGCTTCAACCCGAAGTCGAGGTGTGGGACGTCTGGGCGTAGCAATCTTCTCCGATAATCCGCCCAAATAAGGAAAACCAGGCGCGAATCCAATCATGTGAACCAGGTAATCGCCAGATGTATGAATTGCTATGACCTCATCTGGCGTAAGCCCATGTTTAGTAGCGACGTATTCCAGGTCGGGGCCGAGTTCACCACCATAACATACCGGAATAATAACTGTTCTGGTGCAATCCTCTGCTGCTTCTTCCATTGTATTCAAATGATGAAGCAGTACCCTGCATACCTCGTGGTACGGAATGATCAACGGATCATAAAACAGCGTGACTGAGGCAAACGAAGGTAACCATTCGAAGACACCCGGTATAAGGCTCTTTTCCAGTAAAGCACATACCGACATCACCCTCCGGTGCACCGCTTCAGATATGGCATCCCCACAACGGATGATAACCCCTGTTTCGCCCAGAGGAGACAGCAAATCCTCAGTCCATGAATACGGCATTTCGGTCATGCCATCTCCCTCCTTGTACACAAGTTTATTATCCGTTGATCATTGTTTCTCCAAAGCCTGCAAAATAAGTGAACGGACAGCAGGAAAAGGCTCTGCGTCTTCCGTCCGTATCGCAAGATAGAGCGTCTGCAAAAAGACGCGCACATTCAGGCTCATTTGGCTGATTTCCAGAAGAGATTTCCCCTCCGTCATTTCGTTTGGATTTAGTGAATCGATCCAAAACGAAATATCGTTTTGCTCCAGCAGATTGCGCCGAAGGATGGTGACCACTGCACGGGCAATCCGCTGATCCTCATCATGGATGTAAACTAGACTTGATTCGGTAATTTTCACTGCGAGCGCATGCAAAAGTTCCCGCAAAGCGGCCTGCTCCATATAAGGCGACTGCGCAAGGTCTTCAACCGCATCTGCCGCGTGTGCCGGAGCGTGCGCCCAGCCCTTATCATCGGCATAGCCACGAACATCTTCTTCACGCTCCAGATACGTAGTCAACCGCTGATGAATAAACTCTATATCTTCCTTTTTCAGAAAAGACCGCTGACGATCTACACTCAGAATTGGAGGCAGGAGCAGCACAGAGAAGGTTCGGGTAAACACACTGTCCGTGCCTCGTTCTCCGATTCCATGAAAAAGGTGCTGATCATCCAGCGCCATTTGTAACAGCTTCCCGAGCTGTTCTTCCGAAAATACACCCTGTCCAATCCAGGTCGCAAATGTAACATAGATCAGTTCATCCCGCAGGACCGGGTCCGGACTGCCAATATGCTGCATCATATGCAACGCCAATTCGTAAGGCTGTTCCACTTCATGGATGGATAGATTAGCCGACTGAATCTGCTGCAATTTCTGTTTTAATGCCAGAGCATCCATCTCTCAAGACTCCCTGGAGGAATCTAGATGTACGCTACAATTGTATAGCCCACACTGCCAGGATTCCGCTTCCCAAGAAATCCGGGTGATCGACGTGTTGGACAGCTTTGCGCTCACATCAAGCTCAGGCACCAGACCTCGCAGTGTATTACGAAGAATGGCGCCATGACTGACAACGATCACTTTACCATCGGGATGCTGGCGTACAATATCTTCTAACGCGGCACTACCCCGCACCGTGCCTGCATCCGCAAGCTCCCGGCCCAAATCGAGATTACTCCAATCCGCTCCCCAACGAGCTAAACGCTCAGCTTCGGTCGTACCTTCCACCTGTCCACCGCCCATCTCACGCAGCCTCGGGTCCAACTGAATCTCCTGAATTCCCAAGCGATCTCCGATGATGCGAGCCGTCTCACTTGCACGCTCCAGGTCACTTGCATAGATGGCATCCCATTTTTCCTCACTCAGTCTTGCGGCAAGCAATACTGCCTGTTCTCTTCCTTCCTGATCCAGCGGATTATCCGTTTGTCCCTGGGAACGTTTCTCTTTATTCCACGCCGTGCTTCCATGGCGAATCAATGCGATCTGTGTCATTGCTGTTCCTCACCTTTTTCTATACGTAATTCATCATCTGTAAAATGTTTTCGTGCCTTCGGTTTGGCAAATTTGCCACCATTATATTGACTAGAACCGTTTCTCGGAATGGAAAGACTGTTCCATGAGGTTTCTTTCAGCATTTTGGCTGCATAGATAATCTGTCCCACATGATAAGGATAGTGCGCCAATTGCCGGATGATTGCCTCCATAACGGTATGTCCTTCATTGCGAATATATATGATATGCGACAGTTGCTCCGGTGTAAAAGAACGAATGGCTCCAAGCAGACAGTTCCAGCCTTCCTCCCATTTGGCAAGCAGCTCTTCTCGGGTCGAGATATCATTCACGAATTCGGCATCTCGCTCACGCCACGGCTTCTCTCCATCAGTTGTCAGTACATCCGTCCAACGGGACAGCATATTGCCCCAGAGATGCTTCACAATAACCGCAATGCTGTTGGCATCTTCATTCCAGGATTGAAACAGCTGCTCAGACTCCAATTGCTCCATAGCCTTCTCCCCAAGCTGCTTGTAATACAGAAATTGCTTCTCGGCTGTATCCAGAAATACCTGATTCATATCCACACGTTCACAACCCTTCGCAAAATGTCTTTATTCAGGAAAAGAAAACGTCCCGTCCTCATTCGGTTCAAAGGAAATAACTTTTCGTACAGCGTCCAAATTAAGTTCACCATAAATATGTGGAAAAAGTTCATTCAACTCATACAGGTCCTCATACACCAGTTCCGGCTTCAAGTCCCTCTCATCAATACCAAGCAATAACAAATCCGTACGCCCTTGATAAAATTGAGCGGCTACCCATGGAATCTGTTCTTTGGTGGAACAATGAATGAAACCGTCCGTCTCCAGGCTATCCGGTGCATACACGCTCTGCTTGGATACCTGCTCCCATACCGCTCGGGAAATAATACTGTAGATCATTGTTCCGCCTCCTTCAATTTCTTCTATGTATCCTGCACGTCATTGGAAGTATTATAGATCATCCCGGATACGTGAGTACAATTTTTGATCTGTAAATATACCTTTGATCTTCAATTGTTTGCGCAGTAAACCTTCAACTGACATGCCCAGCTTCTCCATCACTCGTGCAGATCCGATATTGCCTGCATTACATTTCCCCTCCAGCCGATTGCAGTCCAATTCCTGAAAACAGTATTCAACAATTGGCTGCATCGCTTCTGCCGCGAGGCCTTTGCCCCAATAACTGCCGGCTATCGCGTATCCCAGTTCGGCACTCTGCATGGGTTCATTAAGATGAAAAATACCGCCTCGACCGATTAGCTTCCCCGTTTCCTTCAGAATAAAGGCCCATATATAGACCGTTTTCTTCTCATAATTGTCCAACACTCTTTGAATATATTGAACGGAGTCGTCCAACGTCTCATGGCAGTTCCACAAACTTTGCTGACTCACCCTCGGGTCGGAGGCAAACATAAAATAATCATCGAGGTCGTTAAGCGTAAGACGTCTCAGTATCAACTGCTCTGTCTCAAACTCAGGTGATTCTGCAAAAAGCTTCTCAATATTCACGTAGCCCCACTCCCCATTATCAAGCCTTCTTATTTCTTAGGAAATAACGGTCAATCCCATACACAAACAGAATGCCGACAGCATACCTCAGCAGATCCATCACCAGAAATCCATGTCCCAAAATAAGCGCACCCAGCACCGTTGAACGCACTTCGTTCAGCCAAGGGGTCTGAATTATTTGTGAACATTCGATGGCCCAGCTGAAAATCAGACTAACTATCATCGCCCACTCTCTGCTGCGATTAACCCATAACATGCGTATCCCAAAATAGATCATTCCTGCCCACAAGGCGTCACCAAAATGCTCACGCACAAAACCCGGCAAAAGTGCACCAAAGTGCCTGGATGCCAACCCTGCCGCCATAGTTATGATCACGGCGGTGAAATAAATGAGCCTGTCTTTGCTAAATACGGTCATCACGAATTAAATGCCCTCATCAAGCACTTTTAGAATAAATTCCGTTTTGGCAGTGGTATACACTTCTCTGTCGTCCTTATTCTCATCAGCAAGCTTCACCTTCAGGGCTGCGTATACCTCAACCAGATCCGGGCGTTGTCTCAGCACGTCCCGAAACTGGATTTGGCGATCCCAACGTAACTCTTCTGGGCGCATCAGATGAAGATGTACTGCTCTCTTGCCATCTTTCACCCTGACCCAGAATCGTCTGTATTCCCGACCATCCAGTTCAGGGGGAACGTAGTTCCATCCTACCGGATTCAGCTGATTGGCAATCAAGTCCATATCATCCCATGACTGCACCTCCGCCATCAAATCAATAATGGGCTTGGCGGGCAACCCCGGAATAGACGTGCTTCCGATATGTTCGAATCTATGAATATTGAACTGCTGTAACAGGTCTCTCAACTGCCGGATTTCTTCCTGAGCTAGTAGGTCCCACATGGGATTGGCCTCAACAATCTCTACCGATTCTGTCGCCCACGCAGGCCAATTTTCCGGTTGCAAGTGATTTGTCATTCAGATGCTCCCTCCTTTACAGGATTGAATTTAGATTTTTTTATACCTAAAAGGGGCGTATGTCTACGCCCCATCTGTTTCTGTTCATGATGATGAAATGACCTCAATTGATTTGCTTGATTCGATGAAACTTTATTTTACCGTTACCGGTATCGTCACTTTTTTATTGCCCCATTTGGCTGTGATTGAAGTTTTGCCTTTACCTACGGCCACAATCTTGCCACCCGTTACTGTGGCTACACTTGGTTTGGTGCTGCTCCACACAGCACTGCTCGTTACAATCGTCGTTTTACCTGTATCATACTGCGCCATTACACTCAGTGTTGTACTTGCCTGCGGCGATAACACGAGTGTTTTCTGGCCTGTAATCAGCTTTTTGAGCAAAGGAACGACGGTAACCTCTGCCTTTATTGTGTGATTTTGATAAGTTCCTGTCAAGGTGGCTTGTCCTTCCGTCAGTGTTTTCACTGTACCATTTTTGACGGTTGCTACAGAATTGTTGGAAGACGTCCACGTCACCTGTTTCGAAAGATTAATCGTTTTCCCATTGGCATATGTACCGATGACCTTCAACGCTTTGGATTTCTTAATATTCAGCTGCATGACAGCAGGTGTCACTTCAACTTTGGTGATCTCATCCGTGATGGCTACGGGAACTTTAACCGTCTCAGAGCCATATTTGCCTTGTAGCAGCACTCTGCCAGGCGTAATTCCTTTAATTTTCCCACTTTCCAGCACAGCGGAAGCACTGGATACCGTCCATACAATCTCCGACGTGACGTCTTCTTCCTTGCCATTTGCACGCACAATGCTTACTTTGGGAAGCGTACTTTCACTCCCTTTGACAAAATTATAGGAACTCGGGGAAGCTTTAATGCTTTTAATTTTATCCTGAACCTTAACCAGCAATTGTGCTTTGGCACCATTTACCTGTGCATATATCGTTGCTTCTCCTGCTGCTACAGCCTTTACCTTGCCTTTTGTTATGGTGACAACCGCATCGTTACTCGTGGACCATGTGACTCCGCCGGTAACATCCTGTTTGTTATCAAATCCTTCAACAACCGCCATGACTTGAAGCGTAGTTGTCTGGGACACACTCATCTGCTGCGGACTGCTGTTGGTAATTTCAATGGACGTCACATCACCCGTGGCTGCCAGGGCAAGCGAAGGGGCCAGTACTGCCAATACTAAAATAAGGGCCAAGGTGCCTCGTATTGCTTTTTTGATTCCATTCATTGCAATCTTCATCTCCTGTAATCCAATATTTTACTTCTATTATATTATATCGGAAACACATTACATAAAAGTGAATAATGTTGGAGCAAAATCTCGGATATGAGGAACATTCGACATCTGTTCTCCGATGCAGCCCTCCCTATATTCCAAAATAAGCAGAGGCATTCTGCAAGTCATATGGAAGTGACTGAAGAATGCCTCACGGAGAGGATAGAAAAAACCTGGAAAAGCGAAGTGTTCGCCTTTATAAACGTTTTGAGATAATCAGGATAGATACGATGAGCAAAAAGAACATCACCAGCAACAGTTCGGGAAATATTTTATTCATCTTCAGCCTTTTCCACCGAGGAAACCGTTGTATGAATAAGCTCCAGAACCTTTTCAACGGCGTTCTCCGTGCCACTCGCCTTCATATGGTCTATCATACGCTCCCTCTCCTTATATACGAGGTCAATATCTCGAAGGAATGTCTGAGCAGTCAGCTCCTCCTCATGGAGAACCCTTGCATACCCTCGCTCCTGGAAATACTTCGCGTTCAGCGTCTGTCCAACACGAGATCCGCCATGGGCATGGGGAATGAGAAGCATCGGCTTCCGAAGTAATAGCCACTCATGGATCGCATTGGAGCCTGCACGTGACACAACCATATCTGCCATAGCCATTAAATCCGCAAGTTCTTCATGCACGAATTCGAATGACTTGTAGCCTGCAATCCTTGGGAAGGATGAGTTCAATTTACCTGTACCACATATATGAATGATTTGATAACGCTTGAGCAGTTCCGGCAGTGTTTCAAGTACCATCCGATTGAGCCTTTCCGATCCCTGACTACCACCCATAATCAACAGAATAGGTCTGTCGGAGACAAATCGGCAAAAATGAATCCCCCGCGCACGGCTGCCAAACTTTAACTCCTCCCTGATTACAGGGCCTACGTACACCGTCTTTCCCGAAGCTTCCGCGGAGGCAAACGTTGTTGTATCCATAAACGTGGTACACATGATTTGAGCGTATCGCCGTGACAGCCTGTTGGCCAGACCTGGATGAAGATCCGGCTCCAGAATTAGAACAGGAACCCGGTTTAAGCTGGCACCTATTACAGCAGGAACAGCCACAAAGCCTCCTAACGAAAAGCAAACATGAGGTTTAATTCGCAAAATGAGTAGATAAGCCTGCAACAATCCGAGCATAAGCCTGAACACATCGGAAACATTCGCCCACGCCCAATATCTTCTCAACTTGCCTGTCGCAACCGCATGATAGTGAACAGCCGGAATTTTGCTGATTAAATGGCGCTCGATCCCATGCTTGGAACCGATATAATGAATCTCCCATTCCTCCTGGAGCAGTCTGGAGATTAGAATGAGATTGGCTGTCACATGACCGGCGGAGCCGCCTCCTGTAAATATGATCCTCCGCTTGAACACAGAAATCCCCCTCTCCACAGCATATCGCGTACCTCTGCCTTGGTCAGGATGACATCCTCCGAATGATATCCTCTGCCAGCAGAAGCAGATGCCCGACATCCCTCTTTTTCCACTAATTTGGATGAAGGGGAGGCAGTGACAACAAAGTAGGACTTCTCCTCTTCCACTTCACAAACGTTTTCCCAATCTGAAATCAGTGTCTCATACAGCCGTTCTCCCGGCCGGGCACCGATGAAATGGATCGGAGCATCCTTGTGCCCAGCATCCTCTGCCAAAACCTGTGCGATATCCGTTATTTTGCAGGATGGCATTCGAGGTACAATAATCTCGCCGCCCTCACATTGCTCCATCGCCGATAGGAGAATCTCCACGCCCTCTCCAAGGGGAAGAAAAAAACGTGTCATTCTGGAATCGGTAACGCTGAGAGGCTGCTCTAACTCAAGCTGGCGTTTGAATAACGGGACTACGCTGCCCGTTGAGCCAAGAACGTTCCCACTTCGTACACATGCAAAGCTTGTAGCAGAGCGGGTGTCCGCTAATAATATCAACTTTTCCCCGATGGCCTTGGTCATGCCGTACATGCTGGAAGGATTCGCTGCCTTGTCTGTAGAGACATATACTACCTTCTGCACGCCATTCTCGATTGCAGCATCAATAACGTTCTGCGTTCCGATAATATTGGTTTTGACCGCACAATCCGGTTGGTCCTCGCAGACCGGAACATGTTTAAGTGCCGCCAGATGAAAGACATAATCTATATCCTTGCAGGCACCCGCCAGCTCCCATCGGTCTCTGATATCCCCCAGTACAAACTTTACTCTCGGGTCAGAGATGGCTTGCCTCATTTGAGCCTGAAGCGATTCATTTCGTGAAAAAATACGTATCTCTTTTGGCTCCTTAACGAGCAATTGTTTGACCAACTCTTCTCCCCATGAGCCTGTGCCTCCCGTTATTAAAAAGGTTTTATTGAACATTGGATATCCCTCCATGAATTAAGTTCTGCTTTGGTGATAAGCCTATCCTAAGGCCATTGTGTTACATCAGTATGACGACAGGGAAACCATTGACTTCCCCCAAGTTATCTGTGCACATTCAGGCCGGATCACACGAAAAAAACCACCATCTGCATGGCGGCATCCACAGTTAACGCTGTATTAAAGGTAAAGAAAAATAAAACATAACCTTTCCATCGGCTACTCCAAGACCATATTCAGCGTGGTGGTTCTCCAGAATCGTTTTGGCTATAGACAAGCCCAGTCCCGTTCCACTAAACTTTTTGCTGCGCGAGCTATCCATTACATAGAAGGGCTCCCAAACCTGATCCCACTGCTCGTGTTCTTTTTTATCCGTTTCATTGGCAATGCCAAAATGTGCCGCTTCCCCTTTTAGCTCAAGTGTAATGGTTATTCGGTCGCCACTTGTATATTTCACCGCGTTGGTCATCCAATTATGCAGAACAGACTCCAGCTTCCGTCGATCAGCCAGCACCCAGGTCTCGTCAGCCCAACGATCCTCCACTTCCACATGCAAATCATGCTGCTGAAATACGGTTTCATAGGTATGAAGGGTCTCCGTGAGCAGTTGGCGAAGATCAACAGGTTCAAAATCGTATACTTCGGCCTGCAGACGGGATAACTCCAACAGTCGGTCAATTAATCCAGCCAGCTCCTCGCTTTGTTGCTGAATTACTCCAGCATAGGTTCCGTCATCCAGGCCATCCTGAATACCAGAGGCATAGACTCGAATCAGAGAGAGCGGTGTTTTCAATTCATGCGAGATATCCGAGATGAACGTTCGCAGATTGGCATTTTTTATTTCCAGTGAATGCTGCGCCTGCTGTAATTTGTCGCTCATCACATTGATACTGCGCCCTAATGACTCAATCTCATCACCTGTCTTTATATCAACCTTCGTAAACGATAAGTTGGAAATGGCCTCAGCCGTTTCACTTAGCTTCGCGAGCGGTTTAACGATCCGGGCGGTGTACAGCACGGACAGCAGGATGAGCAGCAGCAGCATACCGAGCCATATATACGCATTGAACTGATTAATAATTCGAATCGTCTCCGTTGAATGCGAGATGGATTCCCCAACTGCAAACACCGAATCCCCCACCTTCACAAAGTTGACGAGAAAGCTTGATTTTAACTTGGTCTGATCATAGAATTTATTAACCCGTGCACCCTCACGCAGCGCAGAGATACTCTCTTCTGTCAGCCAAAATTTACTGAGGGCAATCCCCTTACGGTTATATTGCCATAACAATTGATCGTTAATATCATTTACACTATCATTCAACGAAGCATAAGCGATAGCGACTTCGTATTGCGTTTCAAGGCTCTCCATCCGTTGTATTGGAACGTCATGTCCTGAGGCAGAGATTTCAGTTGTTAAATTGGCCAGCTTTTGCTTTTTTTGATACAAAAAATAGGTAGGCAGAAAAAATGTATTGACGATAAAGGATAGGAAGAAGACCACACACAATGCACTGATAATACGCACGAGCAGCTTACGGGTCAGTTTACTCATCTTGATCCTCTAGGCAATAACCCATTCCCCGGTACGTTTTGATCGAATCTTCTCCAATTTTCTCACGCAGTCTGCGGATATGTGTGTCTACAGTGCGCTCCTCGCCGAAGTAATCGAAACCCCACACCTGATCCAGCAAAATTTTACGAGTTACAATCTGACCCTTATTCATTCCCAGAACCTTCATTAATTCGAATTCCTTATGGGTGGCCCCTACATCCACTCCACGACGATAGATCTTCTGGCCATCCAGATCGACGGTCAATTCTCCCACAATGATCTTGGAGGAAAGTTGCAGCAGTTTCTTAACACGCAGAAGCAGGATACGCGAATCAAAGGGCTTGCGCAGATAATCATCCGCCCCGGCTTTCAAGGCAACAAATTCATCATCCGATTCCCCTTTGGCTGTCAACAGCAGTACCTTCGCCCGGCTCGTACGCTTGATTTCCCGACACACCTCGATACCGCTGCGACCTGGCATCATCCAATCCAAAACCGCCAAATCGACCTGGTTATTATAAAAGAGCTCCAAGGCTGTTTCCCCATCCTCGGCCAAAAGCACCTGAAATCCCTCTTTAACGAAATAAGCTTTCAAGATTTGCAGCATCAGCGGCTCATCATCCGCAAGTAGCAGATTCATATCTGCGCCTCCTTTCCAAACTGGATTCTACTATACAATCTGTACGTTACAGCTGTGTGACATACCCGGCTTGTTTGCCATTTCCAACGGTTCTGTACTGCAGAACCCCATAACATAAAAGTGCCGCCCACTCTACTAGTCCTAAAACCACAGGCAAAACAAAAAGGAACCCCGGAATAGAGTTCCTTTTTGTTTCTCAACACAGCCTGTAATCCGTTTAATTCTCTTCCTCCTGATGTGGCAAAATCAAATATTCGGCACCACCCATATAGGGCTGAAGTGCGGCTGGGATGCGAATGCTTCCATCCGCCTGCTGATGATTCTCCAACAATGGAATCAGGATGCGTGGCGAAGCTACAGCTGTATTGTTCAACGTATGGCAGTACGCAAGCTTGCCTTCGGCATCGCGACAGCGAATATTCGAGCGCCGAGCCTGGAAGTCATGCAGATTCGAAGACGAATGTGTCTCTCCGAATGCATTGCGGCTTGGCATCCAGGTTTCAATATCGTACTGTTTGTACGTTTTCTGCGACATATCGCCTGTACACACAGCCACCACACGATACGGCAGCTCCAGCAATTGCAGCAATTCCTCAGCGTGTCCCGTAATTTCCTGCAGCATTCGCTCCGATCCTTCTGCATCCGGTGCACAGAGAACGACTTGCTCCACTTTGGCAAATTGGTGCACCCGGTACAACCCGCGCACATCCCGCCCACCCGAGCCGACCTCACTGCGGAAACACGTCGATACGGCAGCCAGCTTGATCGGCTCCTGCACATCAACAATCTCATCCGCATAATACGAGACCAGCGGCACTTCCGATGTTCCCACCAGCCACTTGTTCTCGCCTTGCAATTCATATACCTGATCCCGTCCTGTGGGGAAGAACCCTGTGTTCAAGAGCGTGTTCTCCCTCACCATCAACGGGACCTCCATTGGCGTAAATCCGTGCTTCAGCAGCAGATCAAGCGCAAGTTGCTGTACAGCCCGGTGCAGGAGCAATCCTGCGCCTTTCAGTACATAGCTTCGTGTTCCACCGATTTTCACTCCACGTGGGATGTCGATTAGATCATGCCGTTCACCAAGTTCCACATGATCTTTAGCCTCATAATCGAACACCGGTAGCTCACCCACACGTCTTAGCTCCACATTATCCTCGTCCGATGCGCCCCTTGGTGTATCCGGCGATACGACGTTGGGAACCAACCATTGCAGCCTTGTCACTTCCTCTTGCACAACGGCAAGCTTGGCTTCAACTTGTTCTAACTGACCATTCAGCTGTTTCACCTGTTCCCTTAAACTCTCGGCCTGTTCACGCTCACCAGCTTGCATCAGTCTACCGACATCTGCAGATAACGAATTACGTACTCTACGCCCTTCTTCCGTTTCCAGTAAAAGAGCTCTGCGCTCTTCGTCCCGTTCCAACAATTCACGAATACTGATATTGATCCTCTTCCCGTCTGCCGCAGCTTGCACCTCTTCTGCATGCTCTCGAATCCACTTCATTTCCAACATGGTCACCGTCTCCTTTGGCTGTAAAAATACAAAGAGCGCCCTCATCCCTTGGGACGAGGAGCGCTCTGCTCGCGGTGCCACCCAACTTGCCAAACCAGAATATTCTGGTTCAGCCTCTTGGTCCGCGATAACGGGCGGTTCCGGTTAACTTGGGGATTGGTTCGCTCCCCTGGCGAAAACGCCTCCGAGTTGGATGCTCTTCAACGGCATGGTCCGATCTGTAATTGTTGTTTTTCAGTATATACGAACTTTAGCCTCCATTGCAAGTTATCCGTGCACACCCTTACATGTCCTGTTATGATAGAGATTGTTTGTTTTTAGGAAATGCTCCTGAATGGCAGACTTACTACATATACATAATCTTTAGAAGGAGTTTTTCTTCATGAAAAAATTACTTTGGATTGGATGCTTGTCCTATTTCCTCATCGGGCTTGCCCATGTGGTTCTCGGCTCCATCCTGCCCGTTGCACTCGAACATTATGGGAAGGATTATAGTCAGGGAGGCACACTGATATTTGCCCAATTTGCCGGGTTCCTGGGTGGTGTACTGTTATCTCCGTGGTTGAATAATCGCTTTGGCAAACGAGGCGGTCTATTAATTGCCGCGGCTCTGCTCTGCATTGCAGAGTTATCCTATATGCTGCTACCTCCTTGGGGCTGGATGTTCGTCATTGCACCAGCAGCCGGATTCGGATTCGGCATGATCGAGGCTGTTATCGGTACAATCATCATTGCTGCAATTAAAGACAATACGGCGGTTGCCATGAGCCGACTCGAAGTGTTATTTGGTATCGGGGCCATGGTTATGCCGCTCATTGCCAGCGGACTGATCTCTGCCGGATACTGGCGTATGTCATTTCTGGTGGTTGCCGCCTGTGCAGCGATGACCTTTATCTTCTGGGCCAAAAGTTCATTCGGTGAGCTGGACAGCGAGTTGAGTCGACGTAGCTCGGGCCAGACTTCTGGACACGCTCCAGTAGCTGAATCGCCAGATGGAACGAACCCTCCAGACATGAAGCCAACCCGTTCAACCTATCAAGGCTGTAATTTGGCTCTTCTGTCTTTATTTGTTCTATTTTTCTTTCTTTATGTCGGCACCGAGATGAGCCTGGCCAACTTCATGCCAGCCATTCTGATTGAGAAAATGAACATGAAGGAAGCAGGTGCCGCGCTTAGTGTTACCTGCTTCTGGATTGCCATGTCTGTTGGACGACTGTTTGCCGGATATATTGCGGAGAGATTCCAATATCGCGTCTACGTGCTGTACAGTTGTCTGGCAGCAGTTGTACTGCTGATGATATTTCCTTTTACCAACCAGATCTGGTCGGCATTTCTAATCATTCTGTTACTCGGCCTTGCACTGTCGGGTGTGTTCTCCATTGCCCTCGTTTTCGCCAGCAAAATGCTGCCTGGAACAGAAGAATCGACGCCCAGCATCTTGATTGCATCAGGTGGGGTTGGCGGTGCCATTCTGCCTTTGGTTACAGGCTGGAGCCTGGATCATCTGGAGGTGAACCAGTCCGCATGGATGCTTGCCATTTTTGCAGTCGGCCTGCTCATGATCAGCGTAATCGCCTATCAATGGCAGCGCAGGCATACTGTAAGTTCAGCATCGTAACATCTATTGAAGGATGATAAATAAGATTCCAATTACACAGAGCTGTAAAAAGATAGGTTTCGTAGCCGTGAATGCTATGGAGCCTTTTTTAATTTAAAATGAACTATTACTTCTTTATTTTAGAGCAGTGGACGATTGCCCAGGAAATACTTTCAGGAGCTCTAAAATCGGAACTAACATTATTTAGGTTGAAGGGACTACATTCCCCTTATCCTTAATAAATTTACCGAATACATATCGAACGAGTGGTCCTAGAATAATAATTTGGTAAGGAAGCGCCAGGCTGAAATTACGAACAATCGTATGAAGATACGTACTTAGTACGGATGCTCCATTTAACTGATTCGCAAGATAAGCGGAAATCATTCCGTACAAGGACATGATCAGAACCATTCCAATAACCATGAAAAATGACATAGCGAGAACGCCCAAAATTTTATTGGATTTGTCAAAAGGTAAGGAAAATGCAATTTTTCTCGCTACAGGTCCGACAATGAAGGACTCCACCAGGAACGCAATGATAAAACACAATATGAATTGAAGCAGTACTTCAAGTGCGGACATCTTGCTCAATAACCCATTGTGCCATAAATTGAAAGTCATCATGACGACAACCATCCCTGTACACATCATCAACCCAAAATAAACATGTTCCTTTTTCGTTGTTGGCAATTCCCTCATCCTTTCTGTTTACCTTCGTAATTATAGAGATCACACCCCCCTCTTCATAAGTGAACATTCTGTGAACAATTCTAACTTTTCCAAATAAAAATCGGATTTGACAACCCCGTAGTCCAGCCCTATGATATTCCTTAAAATGGCAGAATGATTCATCTACTACAAGGAGGATTTTGGATATGAGTTTTCAAAAGCGCATTGACCACGTCGGCATCGCCGTTCGTGATCTGGAGACCACACTCCGCTTCTATACGGAGATTGTTGGTCTTGAATTGAAAGACCGGGTAACCCATACCAACGGCGTCATTTAGCTCGCCTTTCTCGGCTTCAACGGAAGCAACGAGACCGAGATTGAGTTGATTCAGGGATACAGTGACAAGCTGCCTGCCGAAGGAACGGTGCACCATTTTGCCATTCATGTCGATGATCTTGATTCTGAATACGAGCGCATTAAGGCAACGGAGGCCGAATTTATTGATGGAGAGATCATTGCACTGCCTAATGGTTACCGTTATTTCTTCATCTATGGACCTGAAAAGGAATGGATTGAGTTCTTCCAGCGCTAAGAATTGGAGCTGATTTGATGAACATTTTAATTACCGGAGCAGCCGGAAAAATTGGACGCGACTTATCTCAACATTTATCAGAGGCATTTCACCTGCGACTTACGGATCTGAGTATCGACAGACTGCATACGTATTCTGGGACAGGCCATGAGATCATGGCACTGGATGTGACCGATCCCGAAGCTTGTCAGCAAGCGTGTGAAGGTATGGATGTGGTTGTACATCTAGCGGGAGCCCCCTCCCCGTATGCCGGCTTCTATGAATCTTTATTGGACATCAATATCAAAGGTACATTTAATGTATTCCGTGCGGCCAAGGATCAAGGCGTACGAAGAGTCATCCTGGCAAGCAGTGCACAGACGATTGAAGGGTATCCCATTGATGCCCAGATCTACCCGGACATGCCGACACGCCCACGGAATTTGTACGGGGTTAGCAAATGTTTTGGTGAATCGCTCGCCGCCTATTTTGCATATACCGAGGGGTTACATAGTGTTGCAATACGTATTGGGGCATATGATGATTTCCAACCGGATGGGCCGCCACTTGAGGCTCGTGATATGAGCGCGTATATTAGTCCGGCTGACTTGTGTGATCTGGTGTTCAAATCGATTATAGCTACAGATCTGGAGCCTTTTACCATACTGCATGGGATCTCGAATAATCGGTTCAAACGATTGAATCTGGAATCCACGCAGAAACAAGTGGGGTATGACCCGAAATCCGATGCTTTTGCACTCAGTCAGATTTCCCTCTACGATACGCCACGATTCGTCCCTCCATCCAGTTCCTGACTGGACATACATCGGCCTCTGGCCTATAATTACACCTAGTAATGCCCGTAACTTCATAGTTTCCCAGGGGAGTCGGAATTGGCCGGCTGAGAGTGTATCCCACCAAGATACTGACCCTTAGACCTGATCTGGATCATGCCAGCGTAGGAATCGGAGTATATCGAATTGGCCCAGCCCAGTCTCTTTGCTGAGTGCCACATCTCTAACGCCTGCACGCGTCCCGGATTTACGGGGCGCTTTTTTAATGTTCTTTTATATAGTCAGAGAGCTAAAAAAAGTGACGTCATCCGGATCATAGCTGGTATAAATCTGTCGATTTATGCAAGAAGCTTGGATATGAAGCCAAGGAGTACCCCGCGCCACTGGCCGGACAATATGAAGGAGAGAAATGAAGATGAGATGGCGTAAAATGATGGGACTGCTGCTCTTGTGCGTGCTGCTGGTAACTGTGGCCGCATGTGGCAGCAAAGAAGCTGTACCTTCAGGAGAGAACGGCGGCAGCAACACCGAAAACAGTAGCGAAGGTGACAATGCAGCCCTCAAGGATATTAAAGTGGTGCTGGACTGGACACCAAATACGAATCATACCGGCTTATATGCGGCCGTAGATCAAGGCTTTTATAAAGCCGAAGGCTTAAATGTCGAGATTGTTCAGCCAGGTACCGGAGGCGCGGATACCATGGTTGCTTCGAACGAAGTGCCTTTTGGCGTAAGTTATCAGGAGAGTGTGACCCAGGCCCGCACACAGGGCGTGCCGCTCGTGTCCATCGCTGCAGTTATTCAGCATAATACATCCGGATTTGCTGCTCCGGTAGATCGAAACATCAAGTCTCCCAAAGATTTTGAAGGCAAAACCTATGGTGGCTGGGGCTCCCCGGTAGAAGAGGCCGTGATGCAGTCCATTATGGAGGGCGAAGGTGCGGATGTATCCAAAGTGAAAAATATTAACATGGGCGATGCAGACTTTTTCACCGCTGTGAAACGCGATATCGATTTTGCCTGGATTTTCTACGCGTGGACAGGAATTGAAGCCGAACTTCGCGGAGAGCCGATCGACATGCTGTATGTGAAGGATTATTCCGAAGCACTGGATTACTACACACCTGTGCTTGTGACGAATGAACAGACGATTCAGAACGATCCCGAGCTGGTTAAAGCGTTCTTGAAAGCCACTTCTGAAGGATATCAATATGCGATTGAACATCCCGAAGAAGCTGCCAACATTCTGATCAAGGCCGTACCGGATTTGGACAAGGATCTTGTACTCGCAAGCCAGAAATGGCTGAGTCCGAAATATCAGGAGGACGCACCACGCTGGGGTGAACAGAAGCAAGAAGTATGGCAGAACTACACGGATTGGATGTTTAGCAAAAAACTGCTCGATGAGCAGGTAGATGTGTCCAAGGCGTATACGAACGAATTTCTACCCCAATAAAAATAGTTTAAATTTAACTTTTTTTACACCAGAACGAAGAGTGCAGAACCCATCTGAAGAAGCGAAGCGGTCGCCTAAAAGCTTTCTGAAAGAAAGCTCCTTCGGAAGCATATGCTATCCCCGGATTTTCCCCATGGGGAAAATCTGGGGATAACAGCGATCGGAAGAGGGTACTGCAATCGGAGTGGTTTAGTGTAAAGCTGGTTTAACTCATGCAATTTAACCCGAAAGGAAAAGTGATCTTTCATGGCAAGCACACTACTTAGCATTCAAGTCATTCCCAAAACGCCCAATGGCGAAAATTCCTATCCATACGTTGATCGTGCCATTGAAGTTATTCAGCAGTCAGGCTTAAAATATCAGGTCAATCCACTCGATACCACAATGGAGGGAGAACTGGAGGAGCTGCTGGAGGTTGTTCGCAAAATGCATGAAGTTCTTGTGGAAGCCGGCAGCCCAAGCATCATCTCACAGATCAAGATCGCCCATAGCCCGAGCGGTTTCAGCATGGACACCCTGACGGAGAAATATCGCTAATGCATGCCTATTGGAAAAGCGTATGGCCGCCCTTCGTGGCGGTTATTCTCTTTATAGCGGTATGGCAGGGAGCTGTCTCCCTGTTTCATATCGAAAAATGGATGCTGCCTGCGCCTTCTGACATCGCCCATGAAGCGGCCTCTCAGGCCGAGCGGCTTGGCATGCACGCATGGGCAACCATCCAACTGACATTGATCGGGTTTGCAGCAGGCACACTTACGGGATTACTGATTGCGATGGTTCTGCATCTGATTCCATTTTTGAAATCTGCACTCTATCCATTACTTATTCTTAGTCAAAATATACCGACCATCGCGCTCGCTCCGCTCTTGCTGATCTGGTTCGGATTTGGGCTGCTGCCCAAACTGATTACCATCATTTTGGTCTGCTTCTTCCCGGTGGCTGTAGCTGCCATGGACGGGTTGACCCGCACCGATGCGGCGATGATGAACTATATGCGCATGGCTGGCGCCAAACGAGGCTCAATTTTCTGGAAGCTTGAGCTCCCACATGCGCTGCCCTCGGTGTTCTCAGGGATCAAAATTGCCGCTACGTACAGCGTCATGGGTGCGATCATCGCGGAATGGATTGGAGCAGATAAGGGTATCGGGTATTATATGATGCTGCAAAAATCGGCCTATCGGACGGACCGTCTGTTCGTGGCAATCATGATTATTGTGGCACTGAGTCTGCTGCTCTTCCTGCTCATTGCGCTACTGGAGAAGCTGCTCGTTCGCTGGCGACCGCAGAAGCGATAATTTTGAAATATGCCCTATATAAAGGTTAGGAAGTGATGACAAGATGACACCCGAACACAACGAGCGGGCAGCTGCTGCGCCGGATGCGAGTACAACCACTCCAACGGGTAGCGGAGATCCTGAACATAAAGCCGTGACCTTAACTGCTAATCATTCATCGCCAGCATTGGAAGTTCAGAATGTGCATGCCTCGTTCCGCGAGCGGCGTAGCACATTACCCGTTCTGGATGGCTTGTCCCTGAACGTGGAACAAGGAGAATTCGTAGCCATCGTCGGTCCCTCCGGCTGCGGCAAAAGCACCCTTTTCCACATCATCGGCGGTTTGCTGAAACCACAGGAGGGCCAAATTCTGATGAATGGTCAGGATGTTACCGGACAGCGCGGCAAGATCAGTTATATGCCGCAGCAGCCTGCCCTCTTCCCGTGGCGTACCATTGAAGACAATGTGCTGCTTGCTGGTGAGGTGTCTGCGGACACACCGCCACGGTCCGAAGCGCTTGCCAATGCCCGGAAGTGGTTGGGCAGTGTCGGACTGGCCGGATTCGAACGAGCCTATCCGCATATGTTATCGGGCGGCATGCAGCAGCGGGTTGCATTTCTCCGCGCCCTGCTCAGTCCACAGGAACTGATGCTGCTGGACGAACCATTCAGCGCGCTGGATGCACTGACCCGCAGCGACATGCAGCGCTGGCTGCTCGATATCTGGGAACAGAATCGCCGCTCGGTGCTGTTCATTACGCATAATATCGAGGAAGCCTTGCTGCTTGCTGATCGCATCTATGTTTTATCGAACCGGCCTGCAGCCGTACTGCACGAGGTCGATGTTCCCTTTGAACGTCCACGGCACGAAGCGATCACGGAGGAACCTGCTTTTCTTGAGCGTAAGCGGCAAATTTCCCAGTGGATGAGAGAAGAACAACAGAAGACCCGCCTATCCAAATAGTGCGGGTTTTTAAGTTATTATTTTCCTGAAATGGGTGATCCAAGAGAGACTAAGTTACGTAACATTGGTAAAAGACAAAAAGGAGGGGTTTATCCATGCACTCAACCGCTTTTGCACCCTTGATCGATGCACATCTTCACCTGGACAAATATACACCTGAAGAACAACGCGAGATGCTGCATTCCTTCTCATCCCAGCAGGTTGAAGCCGTCATCGCCGTCTCCATGAATCTGGCATCTGCCCAAACCAATCTGGAACTAGCTTCACAATACCCTCGTACCGTATATCCGGCCTTTGGTTTCCACCCTGAACAGGCCCTGCCGTCCCTGGCAGAGCTGGATCTGTTCTTCCACTGGATCGAAAAGTATATCGGACAAGCTGTAGCGATTGGGGAAGTTGGATTGCCTTATTACAACCGACAGGAAGCCGAACAATCCGGACAACCCTTTGATCAGAGCGGCTATATCGATCTGTTGGAGCGATTTATCCAGCTGGCGAAGCGGCACAGTAAACCGATTGTACTGCACGCTGTATACGAGGATGCCGATATCGCCTGTGACCTGCTGGAGCAATACCATTATCGCCGCGCTCATTTCCACTGGTTCAAAGGTTCCAAGCGGACCGTCCAGCGCATGGCTGATAACGGACACTTCATCTCATTCACACCCGATATCATCTATGAAGAGGAAATTCGCGAACTGGCCCGCCAGTATCCTTCGGAGCAAGTTATGGCAGAGACCGATGGACCTTGGCCCTTCGAGGGGCCCTTTCAGGGAAGAATGACACACCCTGCCATGACCAGACAAGTGATTCAGGCCTGGAGCGAAGTGACTGGTATGGGCACAGAGCGGGCTGCGCGCCTCTTTTATCAGAATACGAAACGCTTCTACGGTCTTCCTTAGACGCTATTCATAAGCACCAAAAAAAAGAAGTCAGCCGGCATCCGCCGTACTGACTTCTTTGGAATTCACTCTTTAACGCTTCAAGAACCCTTTACCTTCGAGAAAAGGCTTCATCTGCAAGCGTACCGGCTCTGTGAGACGTTTCGCCATCATTTCGGACCATGGTGTCGAACGTTCCCCCTGGGTACGCTCCTTCATGTATGCAGCGGTCGTTACGTCATAGCTCTCTACGCCCTTGAGCGTCTGTTCAGCATTATAGCGACCATGGTGAAGCACCGCATCAAGCGGCAGACGCGGACGAATGCCCGTCTCCTGATCCGCAACACCAATGCACATGCCATAGACCGGATAGACACCTTCAGGCAAGCCTAACACTTCGTTGACTTCTTCAATGCGGTTACGCAGCCCGCCAATATAGACAATACCGAAACCTAACGACTCGGCCGCAAGCGCCGCATTTTGTGAAGCAAGCGCAACGTCAATTGTCGCTACCATAAAGTTCTCAGTGGAGTCCTCATAGGATTCCTTCTCCGGCAAGTGACGTTTAGCAGCATCACTCAGACGATAAAGATCAGCACACCACACAAGAAACACAGGACATTCGTTGACGTAAGACTGATTGCCCGCCAATTCAGCCAATTTGGCCTTCTGCTCCTGTTCGGTAACAGCAATTACAGTATAGGCCTGTACACTACTTGAAGAGGAAGCCATTTGCCCGGCTGCCACGATTGCTGCCAGCTGTTCCTCGCTTACCGGGTCTGGCTTGAATTTCCGTACAGAGCGGTGTTTCATCATCAATTCAATGGTTTCGTTCATTGCCATTCACTCCCAATCCTCGTAGTACGAATTCAATGGTTTGCTCGGCCAGCTCATCTTTATTCATGTGCTGATAGTCAAAGCTAAACCGTGAATTCTTGGCCCGTTTGTGCGCCAAAGCCACACCCATGACCTGAAGCATCGCATAAGACACGGACTCTATTTGGAACACACCCTGCTCCTTGCCTTCACGCAGCAATTCCCTAACTCTGGTCCAGACGGGGTCCAGAAAGCGAAACACGGTATCTGTGCGATGAGTACGAAGTGTAATTTCCAGCTGTACAATATCGCTCATCTCCCGGTCCGTCATCGTGAACTTTACGACTTCACCTATGATTCGTCGGATACCTTCCACGGGGGAGGACATGGACTCTTCAGCCAACTCGTTCATCATATGATCAGGAAAAAAGTGCTCAAATAATGCTTCGAACACCTTTTCTTTGCCGCCAAAATGATATGAGACCAGCGACACATTCGCACCCGCCTCATCACAGATTTGACGAACACTTGTCCCATCATACCCCTGCTGTGCAAAAAGTTTCTTGGCTGCAAGCAGAATCCTCGTCTTGATATCCAATTCCGGTTCCGTCATTCGTTCCGCTCCTCTTGTCCGTTCTATTCATATGCTCCAGCTCACCGGGCTGCAGCAAGACTGCTCTATCGTTTCATTATGAAAGTTTGTGCATCAAAGCGCAAGGTTTGCCGTCTGCAATCCTGCAAAGCTAACTATCTCAACCTACTATTAAACCAAGCACCCCGGTGAAAATCACCGGGGTGCTTGATCATATCCTATGAAGACCATTACGTCTGGAATATTAGCTTAGCTGTTCATTGGAGCCGGGCTTGGTACCCCGGCTGGCATGCGTTGTTTTTTCAACAACGTCACTACCAGGGAGAGGGCTACTGCAATGACCAGTACAATAGCAACCGATCCAGCTGCCGCTTGGACACCAGGTCCTCCGAGCTGAACGCTCAGAATACCTTGTACTGCATACGTTGCAGGCAGATATTGCCCAATGCCGCTGTAGAAGCTGTTCAGCAATTCACGTGGCACCATTGCACCGGAAGATACCAGTTGCAGAGACAGTGAAATGATATTGAACAGGCTTCCCGCCGGTCCGAAGCAGATCAGGAAGAACTGGGAGAAGAACATGAATGTGCAGAGGAACAACGCCTGGAACAACCAGAATGCGATAAATCCTTGCTCAATCTGTCCGCCCAAGGACACAATTAGTGACGATCCCAGCAGGGAAACCACCAGGGCAGACCCAATGTTAATAACCATTCTTGCACCGAACAAAGTCAAACGAGAGTATGTAGTGGACAGCATACCCATCACTGTCTGCAGGTTCATACCCATGATCATGGCTCCTACATAAGAAGCTAGCACCATCATCATCGGAACCATCTGGTTATTCATGCCGTTAACCGGATGGATTGAAGTGGTTGTACCTTCCACACGGGTAGTCAGGTTGGTAGCAGCTTCAGCAGCCTGATCCGCAGGCGCTCCTGCAGCCGTCAGCACGGTCTGTACACCCTGAGCTGTTGCTTGCTTGTTAATCGTGTTCGTCACGCTTTGCGACACGCCTTGCATCATGCTTTTAATCGTAACCGGGTTCGCCTCGTTAATGGTGTACTTAATTTCGGCGGTGGAACCGGCTGTCTGAAGCAGTTCATTAAACCCTGCCGGAATATTCAGCACCATATGAATCTTGCGATGGTCTAACTCATCCAGCGCTTCAGCGGCACTCAGATTAGATACGGTATGAAAAGGAAGCGTCTCGGCCATGCGATCTGCGATCCCCTTGGACTGCTCTCCATCCTCATTGACAACGGCAACCGTCAATTCATTCATCCGGTCATTCACTCCGGAATATGCTGTCATCCAGATCACGCTAAAGATCACTTGGAACATAAGTGCCGTCACGATCCCTACAATTACTGGTGGTTTTTTCAATAACACGCGTAAAGCCTGTAACATAAATAATATCCTCCATTACTAGATAGTTCTAATTTGATTTAAACGTTTGTTTGAATCAAACGATTGTTTTAAATTTTAAATCCATATGTCTATATTGTCAATTAATTTCTGAAAGGTTCAGAAAAAATAAAGATGTGTTTCGCAAACCATGGTCATTCTTTTCATAAAAGGACATCCCTTCATAAGCCCGCTTTCTACTAACAAGGAACTGACTTTTGCTTTAACCTGTTCAGGCCATTTTTTTCAACAAAAAAACACGATCCGTCGCAACGGACCGCGCTTTTATTTATGGTTTTTGAAGATAGAAACGTTGAGCCCTTCCATACAGGGTAATTAGTCATTTCGTTTCAGTTTCATTCGTTGCAGACGTAGCGAATTCAGTACAACCGACACAGAGCTGAAGGCCATTGCTGCACCTGCCAACCAAGGGGCCAGAAAGCCCACTGCTGCAATTGGAATACCAATTACGTTATAACCAAGTGCCCAGAACAGATTCTGCTTGATATTACCCATGGTCCGCCGACTCATCTCGATCGCATCTGCAATACTGTTCAGATCGCCACGCATTAGTGTAATATCCGCTGCTTCCATCGCTACATCAGTCCCGGTTCCAATCGCCATACCGATATCGGCTGTAGCCAGAGCTGGAGCATCGTTGATTCCATCCCCAACCATCGCTACCTTGAGACCGCTCTCCTGAAGTTTCTTCACTTCCGCCGCTTTGCCCTCTGGCAATACCTCAGCCAGTACTTTACCGATTCCAGCCTGTTCTGCCACGGCGCGAGCTGTTCGCTCATTGTCTCCCGTAATCATGATGACATCAATTCCCATGGCATGGAGCCGCTGAATGGCTTCCCGTGAAGTTTCCTTGATGGTGTCAGCCACAGCAACGATCCCTGCCCATTGACCATCCACCGCGATCAGCATCGCAGTGCGCCCTTGTTCTTCAAGGTTGTTCATCTGCTGCATGGTTTCCTCAGAGACATTCACCTTCGCATCAGTAAGCAGTCGGCGTGTCCCGACCAGGATCTCTTGTCCTTGAACCCGTGCCCGCACACCATATCCCGGAATGTTCTCGAATTGCTCTGGCTGGGTCAGTTCCAGCCCCTTACCTCGGATTCCTTCCACAATCGCTTCAGCCAAAGGATGCTCCGAACTCTGTTCTGCTGCTCCCACCCGCTGAAGCAGATCTGCTTCCGTCCAATGTGGAGCTGTTACTACATCCGTAAGGACGGGCTTCCCTTGGGTAACTGTACCTGTTTTGTCCAATACAACCGTCTGGATCTGCTGGGCCGATTCCAGATGTTCGCCGCCTTTGAATAACACACCATATTCAGCCGCACGTCCTGATCCAGCCATGATGGACGTTGGCGTTGCAAGGCCAAGCGCACAAGGACAAGCAATCACCAGTACAGCAATCGCCTTCTCCAGCGAACCGGCAAAATCACCCGGACTCGCGAACAGATACCAGATCAAGAACGTCACTGCCGCAATGCCTACAACAATCGGAACAAAGATACCGGAGATCACATCTGCAATCCGCTGAATGGGCGCTTTGGAGCCCTGCGCTTGCTCAACCACTTTAATAATCTGCGATAACGCCGTGTCCGAGCCTACTCGGGTCGCACGCAGTCTTAATACCCCATTTTTGTTCAGCGTAGCACCTGTAACGGTATCTCCCGGTTTTTTATCAACGGGCAGGCTCTCTCCGCTTAACATGGATTCATCGACAGAAGACTGTCCTTCCTCCACGACGCCGTCCACCGGAATACTATCTCCGGGTTTCACGAGAACCAGATCACCTACCGCGACATACGCCGACGGTACGACAACCTCCTGACCATCACGAATCACTCTGGCTTCACGTGGAGCAAGTTCGATGAGGCTTTTGATCGCCTGAGAGGAGCGCCCCTTGGCTACGGCCTCGAACCATTTTCCCAATAGAATCAGCGTAATCAGAATCGCACTCGTCTCATAATAAAGCTCTACTGTTGGCATGACTGCTGTAGTCATTCCCGCCCCGCCATGATCCATCATGGTCGAAGCTGTACTGCCACTGGTCAGGGTCAGATACAGACTGTAAAAGAAAGCTGCACTTGTACCCAAAGCAACCAGTACATCCATGTTGGCACTGCCATTACGCAGCGCTTTATAGGCGCCCACATAGAACTGCCAGCCAATTACAAACTGTACCGGAGTTGCCAGTACCAGTTGGAACCATGGATTCATGAACAAGTCGGGTACCCATATCCAGGATGTGAACGAGAAATGGCCTACCATCGCCCACAACAGGGGCAAAGATAACAAGGCAGAGATCATCCACTTCCATTTTTTGCGCTGCAACTCACGTTCACGCACCGATTTTGTCTCTTCTTGCGTCTGTTGCAGCTCGGCTCCATAACCAAGTTGCTTGATCTTCGCCGTAATATCGGATGCCTTCAATGCTCCGGCAACGTATTCCACATGCCCTTTCTCCAGTGCCAGATTCACGTTCGCACGGGTTACACCCGGTAAACGTGAGAGGCCCTTTTCGATTCGAGCAGAACAAGCAGCACAGGTCATCCCTGTAATGTCCAGATCCACCGATTCCGTTACTGTACCGTAGCCAAGCGCCTCCACCTTATCCCGCAATGCATTGATGTTCGTTGTCTTCGGATCATAGGAAACCGTTGCTTGCTCTATGGCGAGGTTAACATTCGCCTGATTGACCCCTTCCATTCGGGACAACCCCTTCTCAATTCGTGTAGAGCAGGCAGCACAGGTCATCCCTGTAATTTGCAGTGTTGTCTGTAATCCCGCTGCTTCCGGTGATGGTTCTGAGGCTGATGTGTTTTCCATTGCCGATGACTTATCCATGTTGTTAGCTCCTTTCTTAATAAAATATTTCTACGTGTTCAATACCCCCAAGGGGTATATAAAAGACAAAAAATCAGGCTTAAACAATGAACTCATTTATTGGAAAAGATCTGTTGAGTTCCTTTCCATACAAGGGGAAGTTCAGTTTAAGCCTGCAATGATTAGACTACGTCATACCCTTGATCTTCAATGGCTGCCTTGATCTGATCCACATTGACTTTTTGCTCGTCATATTCAACTGCGACAGTTCCTGCTGCCAGATCAACCTTACCATTCGCTCCCGCATTCTTCACGGCTTCTTCAACCGATTTCACACAGTGATTGCAAGACATTCCTGTAACGTTCAACGTAATATTAGACATGGATAGTTCCTCCTTGGATATATAAATGATGTGTTCATTCAAAAATAATTACTTCATTAACTTCCTTACCGTTACCAACAATTCATCCACGACCTCATGCTCTCCGGCCTGAATGCGCTCAACGATACAGCTCTTCATGTGACCTTCCAGCAACAGCTTGCCAACCGAATTGAGAGCTGACTGAGCCGCAGCGATCTGCGTCAGCACATCATCACAATAGGTGTCCTTCTCAATCAATCCCTTAATCCCGCGAATCTGTCCTTCAACGCGGTTCAAACGGGAAATCAGGTTGCCCTTCATCTCCTGGGAGTGATGGCTCTTGCGCACATGCTTTCCGTCACTTCCTGCCGTATGACATGAATTGGCTTGCTGATCATCTGTCAGTGAAACTTCGTTCACCTCTGTTACGGATGACTCCAAAGGTTCCATGGGATGGCTCTGATGTTCCATCACGAACACCCCTTTTCTTTCGTTCTGTTATAAGAGTAACATACCCCATGGGGGTATGCAAGATTATTTCATTATTTTATTCGAAATGGATGCTTACCATGCTTCCTACGATTGCAGTATTGCACCAGACATCCCCATTAGTCTTCGTACAGGCGGATTATAATATGTATTCCATTCTGCTGCTGCGCACAGCCAGGCCCAATTGCTCATAGAAAGCCTGAGCTCCGGTATTAAATGTAGACACCGTCAGTTCAACGCTGTCGACCTGAATTTCTTTGCCAAGTTCGATTAACTCCTGCATCAACCGTTTGCCTGTCCCATGTCCGCGATGCTTGCTGCCAACGATGATTTCATTGATGTACAGCATCTTTCGATCCTTTAACAAATCCACATTTTGAATAACATTCAGCTGTGCACTCGCATATCCAACAATCTCACCTTGATCCAGCAATTCCGCAACATAGAGATAACGATGATCCGTCTCCATGAGTTGTTCATATTCCTTTTCGCTCATTCTCGTCTGCAGCTCTCTGTAAACGTCTGGCCTAGCTTCTACATGCAACTGATGAAGCTCATCCATTAATGCAGATACTCCCGTGTAATCACCCATGACAGCCCGTCTAATATTAATCTCACTCATCTTCGTATTCTCCTTTCACAAACGTTTCCCATGATTATACAATAAAAAGCAGATACCTTAATGGTACCCGCTTTATTTCAAGCTATATTTGGTTCTACTATTCTTCAGATGATTTACCTTCATCAAATGCTACAGGTGACGGTTTGGCAGACCATTCGTCCGCTTGCGGCTCAATATCTACACCATTCAAAATTTTCTTTTTCTCCATCAAGGAATCCCCGTCTTCATCCAGCTTGTTACGAATTGCAGCCTCATCCTGAGGTTGATTGTTCTGTTGTGTCATGTTGGAGTCCTCCTTCTATTATTTCATCGTTATTATGATGTTCCTATATATAACTTACCCAATTTTTTCATTGTCATTCTGACAAGCAAGTATATCCTCTGATTTTTGTATTTTACTTTGATGAAAAGTGAAATTCGCGATGCAAATTGAATATTTGATTGAGCAGCATATTAAAGCCTATGAAAAGGAGAAAGGCGTTATTAATCGAAGTCCACCTGTTTATCCAAAGTGACTTCCTCCACTTTGTGTTCCAACTCTGGTATAGAAGGAATTAAAGAGAATTGAACGTTTTCCAGAGAAAAAGGCAGGGCAGGAACTACTCGGAAACTCAATTGTGTCTCCCAACCTCCTCCACGACTGCCGTGTCTCATAGTCATATGTCTCTGTCCGCTCAACACCTCAAGAGCCAAGTGTGGCACCAACTGTATACGTTCAGACTCATTTCCCTTATATTGAATTTCCACATATACGAGACTTTCGCCTTCATACTGCATCGAATGTGTAATGATGAACTCACACGAATCTTTAATCGTTTTCTTCATGATCGGCACAACACCTGTTAATTGAAGGGGCTCACGTGGAAAGTAATGCCGTTGTGGCATCGGCTGCACACTACGGAGAACATATCGAATATCTTCCTCCTTCATATCCAATAACTTTACCCATTGATCGATGGTATCTTGAGGGGGCTGATATTGGACAGCTCCGGTTATATTCTTTCTTGCCGCAACCAACTTCAGTAGTTGCCCATCAATCTGCTGTACTTCTTCATTGTATTCATTAGGGATTTCACGAAATTCACTCCAGCCCATATTCAATCACCCTCCTAATTTAATGAAATACCATGCAAATACAATTCGCTATGGTACCTGCATCCCCTCTTCTTTTTCTAGGTTTAACCAAAAAACGGTGAACCTTCCCTTTCAGCTGCAACAGCCGATTCGAGAAAGTTCACCGCATGGCTTTAGATTTTCGCCACCTTGCTGCCCTTTACTTTAACATTCACAAGCAGGATGCTGGCTATGATCATAACGAGACCTGCGATCAGATTAACCGTCACCGACTCTCCCAGGAACAGTACACTGCAAAACAGGGCAATCAGTGGAATCAGAAATGTGAATGATCCTACTTTGCTGGCCTCGCCAGAGCTGACCAGTTTGAAGAACGCGAGCCAGCCCAACGCAATGACGAACACCGAAATAAACAGCATATCCAGTATAAAAGGAAGCACCCACTGTACATCAGCCCAGCTCTCTGTGACCGTACCCGTTAAGGTCAGTACAACTCCACCGATTAGAATCGGAATGGCTGTCATCCAGATTCCATCGACCTTCATTGAAGTTCGCTTCATATATACGGTCCCGATCGCCCAGCTAATTGCACTAAACAGCCCCAGCATAACCCCTTCAGGTGAAACTTTGCCTGTCATGCCGCCTATACTGATCGTAGCCACCCCTGCAAAACCGAGCACCAATCCGGCGATTTTCATTCCATACATGGACTCGCCCAGCCACAACCAGGCCCCAATCCCAAGCAGCACAGGCTGTAGGAACACAATGGATGAAAATAATCCTGCCGGCACTTCCGTCAGCCCCACGGTCTGAAAGCCGTAGAAGAAGATAATATTAAGCACCGCAGATATGGCATAGATATGCCAAGTTTGTTTCAGTCTCAGCGTTTTGTAGCGGGGAAAAGCATACAGCCCAAGCACCAAGCCCCCAATTAACAGGCGCATGCCTGCGAATATAAGCGGCGGTGTAAAATTTAATGCGTATTTGGTCAGGGGCCAGTTTACTCCCCACATGAGTACCAGAAAAGCCAGGACCCAGCCTGCTTTTGCACGTGATAAAGCCATATGTCTATTCTCCTATCCGGCACACTTCTACAGGCGCAGTTTAATCAATCGTCACTTTATCCTGCGCTCTCTCGGTGCCTGCAAACCATTTGGAATCCGATCCAGACCCGTTATACATCTGTTCTTTGATCGTTCCGTTTCTCCATGATACAATAATCATTATAATAATTGAAATGCATGTTAATCATAAGGAGCATACCAAATCTGATATGAACAATTCACAGTTGCAGTTATTCGTGAAAATTGCAGAAACGGGAAGTTTCACCCGTGCAGGCCAGGAACTGAATATGACGCAGCCCGCAGTCAGTCGGGCCATTTCTTCGCTGGAGAATGAACTGGATGTCACACTAATCATACGGGATCGCAGAAATGGCATCGTGCTTACGGATGTGGGACAGCGGATTTTGGTCATTTTCCGCCGGATTTTACAGCAATTTGATAAGGTGCAGCAGGTCGTTGCCGCTGAAAAAGGTTTGGAGATTGGTACGATTCGCATTGGCTCTTTCCCCATGTCATCCGCCCATCTGCTGCCGAAAATTATCCGCTCCATTCGGGACCGCTATCCTCAGATACAATTTGAGCTGCATGAGGGAAACATTCTTGAAATTCAGGAATGGCTAAGCTCACGGGCTATTGATGTAGCTCTCATTATTGCAACCGACAAAGAGCCCATAGATACGGCTTATGAGACACTCCCGCTGTATAGCGAAGAGATGCTGGCTGTGTTTCGGGACGATGAGCCCTTTGCAAATCAGGAGGTATTGCCTGTACAAATGCTGGACAAGCACCCCATGATCATCTGCAAAGGCGGTTACGAAGTGCCGATTGTGGATCTGTTCCATCGAGCAGATGCCGAATTACATTTCGGATTTGTGGTGTATAACGTAAACACTTGTCTGAGCATGATTGAGCAGGGTCTTGGAGCCGCCATGCTGCCTGCCATTTCTCTATCCTGGCTGCCTCCGGGTGTCAAAGCACTCCCGACGGAGCCAAAAGCCTACCGTAATATTGAGATTGCCGTTCCTTCACTTGTTGATGCTTCCCCTGCATCCCGGTTATTTATTGAGACGGCGCAGCAATTGTTTGGACAAGGTTAACGGATCGATTGGCCTTCCAATGTTGAGCCAGTCGCTCCTTGTTGCCAATCAAAAAGGGCGTCCCATCGGTCATGAACATGACCTTATGGGACGCCCTTTTTATATTGTCCACCTCAGATGGACATCATTGAAGTGTTTTGCTTTTTACCAGCAGCAGCAGCACAAAATGCCCTGATGATCTCAGCTTTACGCCTGATCCTGGCGAGCGAGTGCAGCCAGCGCGCGCAGCGCCGCTTCGATCTCACGCTCAACCGCATCGGCTACCGCATTTGTATGCGGATCATACTCTGCCGCCAGGTCGCTGTCTGCAAAACCGTCGATAGCGACAATCGCCCCGGCACGAGCACCGCGCAGTGTGCTTACGATGTAGAGCGCTGCAATCTCCATCTCAGCGGCAAGAGCACCCGCCTGCTTGTACTTGCGGTGAGGAATCTCTTCCACCCCTGTGAAGAATGCATCCAGCGTAACGGTAATGCCCACGCCAACTTTCCCCGCACTCGAAGCATCCGTTCCACTTGCATGCTTACGAGTCGCCTCAATTAACGCTTGTGTAACGCCAAGGTCTGCTACCGCAGGAAAACCATCCGGTACGAGCTGACGTGTCAGCCCGTCCGTACGCACTGCGGCCGTGCTGACGATAACGCTGCCTGCTGGATAATCAGCGGTATACGAGCCCGCTGTACCTACACGAATCAGGGTCGTTACCCCTGCACGGATCAGTTCCTCGAAGCAAACAGCCGCTCCGGGTGAACCTACGCCGTGACTGACCACGGCCATGGGTACACCTTCGTACAATCCAACAAATGTGCGATACTCCCGGCTGAACGCCAGTTCTTTCGCCTGCTCCAGCTTACGGGAAATCTTCTCCGCACGTGCCGGATCACCACAGACAATGCCGTATGCAGGCATATCTTCGGAATGAATTTGCAAAATAGGCATCAACATCTTAATCAAACTCCTTCTTCGTCCATTCGTCTTCCGGAATCGGAATATCTTCACCCGAGAAGCGCTGCTCCTTGAACGGATCGGCAAAATGATGGAAACCATTAACTTCCCAGAAGCCATTGCGGTCTTCTTTCATGAATTCCAGACCCCGTATCCACTTCGCGCTCTTCCAGAAGTAGAGTTGCGGAACCACCAGGCGCAATGGATAACCATGCTTTGGTGTGAGCGGCTCACCGTTAAATTTAAAGGCAAGCAATACATCGTCATGCATCAGTTCTTCGAGCGGAACGTTCGTCTCGTAATCATGATCCGCATGGATCATGACGTATTTCGCTTCGGGTTTGACGCCAAGAAGCTTGATGAAATCCGAGAATCGGATGCCTTCCCACGGTGTATCAAACTTCGACCAACGAGTTACACAATGAATGTCGCTCACCGTGTTCACTTGAGGCATCGCCTGAAGCTCGGCGAAGGAGAACACCTTCTCCTCTTCAACCTCACCGAATACTTTCAAATCCCAGGTCGCGAGGTCGTATTCGGGTACTTCGCCTTCATGCAAAATCGGGAACTTCTCGGTCAGTACCTGCCCCGGCGGCAGCCGGTCTCCGTGCTCAGCACCCGCTTTGGGTGCCGGGCTTTTCGTTTTTTTCAGACGTTCAGCCTTATTATGCAAGTGTGATTCCTCCTTCTTTATATGCTTCCAGCATAACATTCAGGAATTAACGCGAGCTTCCGCCCGCTTTCAGTGCATCTTGTGCATAGGTACGATCTTTGAAAAAGAACATCGCCACCAGTGTCACAATATACGGCAGCATCATGGTAAAGTGAGTTGGCAGCGCGAAGCCCTGCAATCGGATACTAAGTGCTTCCATGAACCCGAACAGCACACTGGACCCCATAACGCCAAGCGGATTCGCTTGACCCAGCATGGTTGCTACCAATGCGATGAAACCGCGACCTGCGGTCATACCCTCAGTAAACATCGTAACCTGACCAAGTGATAGTTGTGCACCCGCCAAGGCGCACAGTACACCGCACATCAGGACTGCACCATATTGAATACCGCGCACCTTGATGCCGATGCTCTGTGCCGCTACCGGATTCTCGCCAACCGAGCGGAGACGGAACCCGGAGACACTTTTGAACAGATAAAATTGCAAGGCAATTACAATAATAATTCCAAGATACACGAGCGGGCTATGCCCTGAGATGACATCACCTACCCACGGAATGTCCTTAATAAGAGGGATATCCCATTTGGGGAGTCCCACCATATCTTTATCGTAGTAAGCACCCTTCACGTCAAAGATCGCCCGCAGTGCAAAAGTCGTCAGTCCCGTCGCCAGAAAATTAAGCGAGATCCCGACTACTATCGCGTTGGCCTTCAGATTAATACTGATAAAGGCAAATAGCGCAGAGAACAACATAACGATCAAAATCGAGAATATGACGGCCAGCAATACATTACCGAACAGATAGTTACCAACAATAGCGGAGAAAGCGCCGATCAGTACGAGTCCTTCCAGACCTACGTTGAACAGACCGACACGAGAGCATAAAGCCCCACCGAGCGCTGCAAGCAGAATCGGCGTCATAATCCGCAGAGTAGAGCCAAACATGGCTGCATCAAACAGTTGTTGCATTGGACTTTTTCTCCTTTCTCCGCTTCAGAAATGAATAACCGATCTGAGCCGATACAAATAACGTCAACACCGCTTGGATGACACTGCCGACTTCCAGCGGCACATCCGTATTCCGTTCCATCCCCATGGCACCTGTCTGCAACGCTGCAAGCAGAATTGCCGCCACAGCTGTTCCTAGCGGATGCGAGCGGGCAAGCAAGGTTGCCATGATGCCGCTCCATGCATAACTTGCGGAGGACAACGAGCCATCAAGGAAACGGTACTGTGTACCCAACACTTCCCCTGCACCCGCAAGACCTGCAAGTCCGCCACTAATGATCATGGACAGCATCATCATGCGAATGCGGCGCACGCCGCCATAGGTTGCAAAGGAAGGGTTACTACCCAGCATGCGGATCTCATAACCCGTTACCGTCTTGTGTGTGAACCAGTAGATGAGAAAAGCCGCTACGATAGCAATGATGAATCCGGCATGCAGTCCCATGCCCTGGAATAGCTTCGGCAGCCAGACACTCTGATCAATCATTGGCGTCTGGGCCATCGCCGCCGATCCGGTGCGGTCTTTGAACGGATAGGATACCATGTACCCTCCAAAATAAATCGCAATATAGTTGAGCAGCAGCGTTGTGATCAACAGATTCATGCCGAAGCGAGCATCCAGCCAACCGGCAAACAGCGACCACACTCCACCGGCAATGATCCCCGCCACAATGGCTGCAATACAGACAAACCAGCCTGGACCCGGCAGGTAGAGCGCCGTCAGCGCTGCACTAAGTCCGCCGAGAACCATCTGTCCTTCGGCACCCATGTTGAAAAATCCGGCGCGGAACGCCAGTGCTACGCCCAGTCCCGCAAGAATAATTGGCGTCGAACGCGCTAATGTGTTGGTGAAGAAGTAGAAGTTGCCGAAGGCCCCTTTCCACATCTCCGCATACGTATCCACCACGGACCCGCCTACGACCAGAATGGCTACAGCACCTGCCAGCAAACCGATGAATACGGCAAGCAGCGGCTGTACGAGTCCGCGAAGTGTTTCTTTTACCCGATTCATATCCGCTCTTTCCCTCCTGCCATCAACAAGCTGATCTGTTCTTCTGTTGCTTCATCTGCCTTCAGTTCCCCAGCGATTCCGCCTTCATACATAACAATGATTCGATCGGATAATTGCAAAATCTCGGACAATTCGGATGAAACGAGCAGAATTCCTGCACCTTCATTCCGTTTGCGCAGCAATTCGGCATGAATGGTTTCCATTGCCCCAATGTCTACACCCCGTGTAGGTTCAGCCGCAATGAGAAACGGTGTATCCTGGGCAAATTCACGAGCAGCAATCAGCTTCTGCAAGTTACCACCGGAAAGGAACTGTGCCTTCGTTTCCGCAGAACCCGTCTTGATGCTGAACTGCTTGATCCAGTTCTCCACCATGGTCCGTGCTGCCTTTGCTTTAATGATACCGCGTGATTGAAGCCGGTGATGATGGCCCATCAAGCCATTCTCACGAACGCTTGCATCCTTCGCCGCTCCCCACATATAACGGTCTTCCGGGATATGGGCAAGTCCAAGTTCACGAATGCGACGCACCGGCCAGTTCGTCGTATCCTGCCCTGACAACAGGACGCGGCCGCTATCCGACTTACGCAGTCCGGCAATGATCTGAATTAGTTCAGACTGACCGTTCCCGGAAATACCCGCGATTCCAACGACCTCACCTTTCCGAACTTCCAAATGAATATCCTTGAGTGCGGAACGGTCCTCTGCCCCTGACAGACTCACTGCTTCCACCTGAAGCACCGCTTCTCCCGGAACGGATGGCTGCTTGTCCATACGTACCAACTCACGTCCAACCATTAAGCGGGATAACTCCTCCACATTCGTATCTTTCGCTTCCAGCGTACCTGTCACCTGACCATCACGAAGAACCGTGATCCGGTCTGCCACATCCATGACTTCCTGCAGCTTGTGCGTAATCAATACAAAAGTTTTGCCCAGCTTGGCTAGAGACTTCATATTCGCGAGCAATTCTTTCACTTCCAGCGGTGTCAGTACCGCTGAAGGTTCATCCAATATAATGATGTCCGCACCTTGATGCAGCACCTTGAGAATTTCAACTCGCTGCTGCATACCCAGAGGGCACTCAAATACTTTTTTCCACGGATCAACTGGCATGCCATACGTTCTGCCCAGCTCATTCACCTGGGCCGCTGCCTGTTTGCGGTCAAATACACCTGCAGCAGACGGTTCACGGCCGATCACGATGTTCTCAGCAACCGTAAAGGAAGGAAACAGCATGAAATGCTGGTGCACCATGCCGATACCGCTTGCCATGGCCTGAGACGGGGTAGCGAAGCTTACCTCACGTCCACGAACTTTGATTGTGCCTGATGTCGGTTGCTCCATTCCATACAACATGCGCATCAGGGTTGTTTTACCGGCTCCGTTCTCACCCACGAGGGCATGAATCTCTCCTTCTCGCAAATTAAAACGGATGTCCCGATTAGCGGTGAAGCCGCCGTATTTCTTCGTAATCTGCTCCATCTCCAACAGCATCTCGCGTTCTCTCCTCTCGGTCTGTATACGTTCAACTAAAGCATATTTACACTAGCCACTACGATGACAGAACAACCTTCCGATCCCCGTTATCCCCAGATTTTTTTATTTTTTCTCCAAAGGGGAAAATCCGGGGATAAAGGCGAACGCTTCGCTTCTCCAGGTTTTTTCTGTCCTCTCCGTTATCGGGTAAATGTTTAGTTGAACATATATAGTTCATTGTAATAGCAGCAAAACCGGCTGCCTGATCGGGCAGCCGGCTGATCAACTCAATTAATCCATTCTATGGAACAAAGATTACTACTGTTGCAAAGGATCTTTCACAACGATTTTGCCGGATACGATATCATCCTTGATCGCTTTAACCTTGTCGATTACTTCTTGTCCAACAAAAGCATTCAATGGAGATTCGCTATCACGTGTTACATAAGTCAGGCCTACGCCATCCTCTTTCAAGCCATAATTTACAGCACCCGCTTTGAAGTTTCCTTCCACGAAATCCTTCACGGTCTGATAAGCAACCGTATCGGTCGACTTCAATTGAGACAATACGATATGTTCTGGATCTTCAACAGTACGGTCCGTATCCTGACCGGAAGTATAGAAGCCTTTTTCCTTCGCGGCTTCGAACACACCCAGATCGCCTACAGCAGATGCTCCAGCAATGAAGTCAGCGCCTTTGCCGAATTGTACTAACGCCAGCTCTTTTGCTTTGGCCGGGTCATTGAATCCACCAACATAGTTCACGAGGAATTCCGCATCCGGGTTAACCGATTCCAGACCGGCTCTGAAACCTTCTGTATATTTCTTGATTAATGGAACGTCCATCGCAGCAATCATGCCGACTTTGTCTGTTTTCGTAGACAATCCAGCAGCTGCACCAAGCAGGTACGCCCCTTCATATTCATGGAAACCAACGCTACGAACGTTAGGCAGGTCAACGGTTGTGTCTACAATGGCAAAGGACTTGTTCGGATTTTCGGCAGCAACCTTTTTCAATGCATCTTCTGCCTGGAAAGTTGCTGTAATAATCAGATCATAGTTCTCAGCTACTGCAGCACGCAGATTTTGCTCAAATGCAGCCGGGTCAGTCGATTCGATCGTTTTGGTGTCTACCTTGAATTCCTCGCCAGCTTTTTTGAAACCTTCATCCATCTGTACGAAGAACGGGTTGACCCCAATTTTTTCAGGAAGGACAAGTGCCATGCGCAGTGATTTTTCACTATCGCCACCTTGAGCCGATTGTTCGTCTTTGGAACCAGAATTTCCACAAGCCGCCAGCAAAATAGCCACCATCATGATCGATAAGACGAACGATAAACCTCTTTTCATTTTGAAATTTCCCCTTTTCACAATTCTTTTTTATAATCCTAGCGGATACTGTCGATCCTTGTCAATAAATCTTTGAGCGTATACACTAAATGGAATAAAATAGCTGATTTACATTCTACAAAGCGTCGGAAGGCGCTCTAAACCAAGGTTTTTTCCGTTGACATCCGAAGCCGCTCCATGCTAAAGTCAATCCAATTATTATATTCAGATAGGTTTTGTCAGAATTATAACGCAAGCTTGTTTATTTTCCTATCCTATTTTGAGGAGGCTATTCATTTGAAAAAAATCACCCAGATCACACTGGCCGCTCTGCTCGCTGCTCCGGTTACACTCGGCAGCCTCAGCTTGCCCGCTTCGGCATCCGCAGCTTCGGCTACTCCCGCCGGACAAACTACCTCACAGGCGGTTAAAGGACCGGTAGCACAAGCTCCTTCAGCCTATACCGAGAGTGCAGCCGATTACGCCCAATTCCTGCAGGCCAAATACAATATCCAATTGCCGCAGAAGTTAACCAAGGGTGACTTCATCAAGGCGATTGCTGCCATCCTTGAAGTCGATCAAGCTGCACCTGCTACAGATGAAACAAGTGACAGTGAAATTAAGGCTCCTGCCTTTACTGATTTGAACTCCAATGATTCTGCGTATAAAGCTGCCGTTTCCTTATATAACAACGGTATCCTGTCCGGTACGGAAGTGCGTGCCAATGACAAACTGAGCACTTATGCTGCAGTCTTCATCGCAGTCAAAGCAGCCGGATTCAAAGAGTTGGCCTATACATATCCTGAAGACAAAACAGCGAAGGCACTTGCTAAACTGGGCATTAGCTCAAGCCGCGTTCAGGGACAAGCCGCGCAGGAGCTTGCCGCTGCCATTGATACCGGTTTGATCCCGGAAAGCCTGTACCCCGCTCTCCGTAAGGGCGGCGAAGCAAGTTCTGATTTTGCCAACATCTTGCTTGGACGGGTATTGACCAGTCAGGGCAAATACAAAAATGAAATTGGTCGTTCCGGCGATACTGACATTTACTCCAAATTGTACGCTGCCTATCGCACCGCTGATCTAATAGAAGCACCAGAACTTCGGACCATTGTGGATCAAGCACTGCGGGATGATCTCGTCACAGGTTACAATCTTAAGGACAGTCGCTTCGACTCCAACTTCATCGATGAACTGACCTTAACTTACGGGCATGATGATATTAAACACGCGCTACAGTTAATTGGATTGTTGCGTAGTGAAGGCATCGATGCGGACGTACAATTCCAGCCGAAGACTTCTGCCTTCATTTATTTGAAGGAATGGGGAGAGCCCAAAGAAACACCGGACTACAAGGTTACCCAGATCGAGAATGGCAACTACATTGCCTATGCCAAAGAATATGACATTCAGTTTGAATTCAATAACACAGCGGACAAAGCCCGCTTCAACGACATTATATTGAAGTATGCCAAAAAGAACAGCGATGACGCCTCTGCCTTAATTCATGCTTCTTGGTGGCAGCCACTGTATTACTCACCAACCGCTCTGGCGGAATATCCAGTCATCGCCAACAATAAAATTTCGCTTGGCAACTATTATGCACAATCTTTCTCCCTTAAGGAGAATTCCAAGGCAATTCAAGAAGGATTCCGTAAGCTGGCCCCTGATGCGGACATTTCCAGTTACACCTTCTGGGTGGACCAGCCGTTCTTCAATTATCTGAACGGGGAATCAGAATAAACTGAACGTATACCAAGTGAATTAAAACTCGCAATTTGACATAATACAAAGCCGTCTTTACCGAACTTTCCCATGGATTCGACCCATTGGTTCGTAAAGGCGGTTTTTGTTTTATTTTTTTGCAAAATTCTTCTCAAAAAAAATAATTTCATTGCAGGATTTACCAGTAAAAGGTCGAATAACATAGGTACACAAACACGCAATTACATTTACACATATCTGTAAGACAGGAGTTAATCATGGTATACGATGGCATTCTGCTCGGCTTGATTGTTGGACTGTTCCGGGGAGGATTTCGGTATGGTCTCCACCAGTTTGCAGCTCTCAAGCTGCGAGGCGGCTGGATATTCCCGGTGCTGCTGCTGGCTCAGTTCTTCATCTTTTACTTGCAGGAAAGGCTTGATTGGGTTGCATCCATCAACGGATACCTGTTTGCTGCCGTTTATGTCACAGGCTTAGCATTTTTGTGGCTTAATCGACATTACAAGGGTTTCACGCTGATCTGGATCGGTGTTTTCCTCAATTTCATCGTCATGGCGGTAAATGGGGGGCGTATGCCGGTTTCCGTGGATGCCTCTGCTGTTCTTGGGCCCTATTATGTGGACATGCTGCGCGAAGGCGGAGCGGTATCCAAGCACTATATGATGGATGCTTCCACACATCTCTCGTTTCTGGGCGATATCATCCCGCTGTCCAGTCCTTATCCGAGGACACAGGTGATCAGCATCGGCGATGTGGTCATGAACATTGGCATATTCCTGTTTATCCAGTACATGATGGTGAATCGAACCGGAGAAGCTTTGAAGCCAGTGAATTCCATCAGGCCTGAAGAGATTCGGACAGACTCCAAGGAAGGGAGGTCTTTTCCATGAAAAAATTCGAAGGCATTAAATATTCTCGTCTCGTTATCAACGCAATCATCGTAGCTTCTGTCGTTGTTGCATTGACTTCGGGATACAAGCTGGGCGGCTAGTACATATACTCGCCAACCACGACAAACAGGCTGCCAGCGGCCTGTTTTTTCTTTCTGGATTTTTGGGAGGTAACTTGTTATGTTATACATCAATATAGTACAAGCCGATATATTCACATCAAGAGCAGACTAAACCAAGCAGGAGAATTTTTATGAACTTTATTCGTAACCTTATCCATAAAGCAGATCGGAGCACCATGTATGTTGTGTTGCTCAGCTGCACGGGCATCGGTATTTTTCTGTATATGAACAAGTTGTCCTATCTCCATCTATCCTCTGACGAATGGGTAATGGTATACACGATGCTCGGTGCGGCGCTGATTTTGGATTACTTCACGTTTCAGATTCCGCCCAAAGGCAATCAGCAATCCATGGACTCTTCCGTGTACCTCGCCTGTATCTTCATGTTTGGTGGTGCATTCAGTCTGTCTGTACTGCTGCCCGTTTCCCTCATACTGTTAATCAAGGATCGCAAACTCGCCTGGTGGAAGCATATCGTTAATTTCAGCATCTACAGCCTCATGATTGCTGGAGCTGCTTACGTATTCACTTGGACTGGAGGAATTCCGGGAGCACTGGATGGATATAACCTGCTGCCCTATTTTGCGGCACTTGCAGCCTACTTCATTATTAATACGATCACGCTAGGGCTGTTCTTTCATTTCTCGACAAAGGATGCATTACAGCAGATGAAGCGTGTGTTCGTCACCGAATCACTGCTCGTTTATTTATGTACATTGATTTTGGCGCTCGTGCTGACCATTCTCGTTGTGCACAACGGTGTTCTCGGCCTGCTGCTCTACCTCAGTCTTAGCATTCTGCTGTCGCATGCGTTCAAACAGCTGTTCGTGATGTATCAGAGTATTGAGGAAAAGGCGAATACGGATCAACGCACAGGTTTGTTCAACCACAGTCATTTTGAAAGTATGCTGGAGAGCGAGCTTGGTAACGCCCGTTCCCAAGGAACCCCGCTTTCGCTGGGACTCATCGATATTGATGATTTCAAAAAGTATAACGACCGCTTCGGTCATCTCCAGGGCGACAGTCTGCTGGCCCTGCTCGGAGATTTCCTCATCCGGAAAACGGAGGGCACTCAGGTCACCGCCTTTCGTTATGGCGGCGAAGAGTTCACCCTGCTTATGCCAGGTATGGATCTGGACGAGGCCTATGCGTTCATGAACAAGTTGCGCAAGCAGCTGAACGACACCCCTTTTGAAGGAGTTGAAGTGTTTCCGCACGGTTGCCTCTCCTTTTCGGCAGGTGTTGCGCGTTATGAGGTTGATATGTACAACAAGTCACAACTCGTGGATCAGGCGGATAAAGCGCTGTATTATGCCAAGAAACAAGGCAAAAACAATGTGCATCGCCACGGCAGCAATGACGGCATGGAGCATGAGATTGATCTGGTCCAGGATGTGCGCGATATTGAGCAGCAGCTCAACTTGTTCAGATATAAGGATATGGATACATTCAAACATTCCAAACGCGTATATAAATATGCCCTCGATTTAAGTGAGTTGCTGGAGCTCGATAATGTGGAAAAGCGAAATTTCGTGCTGGGTGCACTGATTCATGATATCGGAAAGCTCGAAATTCCGTGGTCCATCCTGAATAAGAAAGAAAAGCTTACCGCTGAGGAATGGGAAACGATCAAGGGCCATGTCACCTGGGGCAAAAAGATGGCTATGACCAACGAGCGTTTTGCCGATCTCATTCCCTATATCGAATTGCATCATGAACGGTATGACGGGGCAGGCTACCCTTATGGCCTGAAAGGCTCGGAGATTCCACGGTTGTGCCGGATGCTCACGGTAATTGATTCCTTCGATGCAATGACGACGGAGCGACCGTATCAGGAAACGAAAAATGTGGATGAAGCAATCAAGGAACTGCAGATGTGCTCCGGTTCACAGTTCGATCCCGAGCTAGCCGAGCTGTTCATCCGATATATTCAGAAACGAACCGTGCAACAGCAACTTTTGTAACGCTCACCGAATATCCCCTTATTAAAGCCAAAAGCGCTACCCCCGGTCTGATCGGGGATAGCGCCATTTTCATGTTCATCATGGAATGAATCATGCACGAGACTACTTCATTCTTGTGCAGATTCTGCGTTATCGAGTGGTATTCATTTCGTATGAAGTCTGATGCAGCTCTCTAATCATCTGCTGCAAAAACATGTTATCCTGACGACTGATTCCGTGCTGATTGTCTTGAAGAAGCATTTGATGAATGTTCTTCTTGAGCAACTCGCTGCGACGTTCCAATACCTCTTGATTCATGTTGTTGCGTTCACTCCTTAACATCTTTTGTAATGAATTTGTGTTCTATATAAGTATAGAGGACCTCCTCCAATAGGGAAAATGGATACAGCCCCGCTCATCTGTACTCATCAAGGCTCACCCTGCGTGACATAATTTCACCCCATGTTGTTCTTAGATATCCTTCTAAATGCTCCCTTATCCACCCGAGGTTCCCCCCGAAGAAAGCCAGACTAGGGTCTGAGGCAAGCATGCGTTATAATGGTGCCAACCCTCGAAACGGATACATATAAAGTGGACCTTATATCAAAGGAGTTCTGTATTCATGTCATACAAACAGATTAAATGGATGATTCTGCTGGTCCCCACATTCACGGTTGGCCTCTGGGAATACATCCGTCACCAATTCCTGATGCCCTACCTTTCCATGGATGCGGGTAACTGGCTTACTCCCCTTATCCTTTACCTCATAAGCGTCACCTTGCTAAGTCGCTTATTCAACATGCTGGAAAGTGCCAGGGCTGCTCTGGAACAGGAGCGTGCTTCCAAAGCGGCACTCGAAGCTCGGGATCAACTGGCTCGCGAGCTTCACGACGGCATCTCGCAGTCTCTTTTTCTCCTGTCGGTAAAAACAGACAAGGCCGAGCGCGGCTTGGCCGGCAGCGGTCATGAGAATGAAATCCAGGACATCCGCAAAACCGTACACGAGGTTAACGCCTATGTACGGCAGGCCATTGCCCAGCTTCGCTACGTCCCTGGACAAGCGGCAGTACCAGAGGGAACTTCCCTGCTGTCACAGGTAGAATTGCTTGTAGAAGAGACAGTGCCTTCGGCGCGTCTGGAGTGGAATCTGGACAGCACCTTCTTCTCCCCAAAGGAGCAGGTGGAGCTGCTCGCCTGCATTCGTGAAGCACTGCTCAATGTTCGCAAACATGCCCGGGCTTCAGATACTCGGGTGATTGCAGAAGGAACTCCTTTTGTCTGGTCGATCTTCATTCAGGATAACGGTGTTGGTGTGAGCGGAGATCCGCTTCACTTGAAGGATCGGTACGGCCTGCGAATTACGAAGGAACGTGCAGCTCAGATGGGCTGGTCTTTCGCCCTCGATTCAAGGCCAGGCTACACACGAATAACGATTGGAAAGGGGCATGCTTAATATGGAACTTGTACGGGTATTGGTCGTCGATGATCACGCGCATGCGCGTGAAGCGATCTGCAGTATTTTATCCGAGGATAGCCTGTTTGAAGTGATTGGGACGGCTTCGAATGGAACGGAAGCGCTGGAACTTACCGGGCAATGGATGCCCGATCTTATCCTGATGGATGTACAGATGCCCGATATGGATGGACTCGAAGCCACCCGGCAGATCAAACTGCGCTTTCCGTATGTCATTATCGTCATGGTCACGGTATCGGATGATGTCACGTACCTGTTTGAAGCGTTGAAGCAGGGGGCTCAAGGATATCTGCTCAAAAATCTGGCTCCCTCCACCTGGCTTGAATACCTTCGCGCCATCGTCAGTGATGATGCACCCCTGAGCAAGGAGCTTGCCTATCGAATTCTCCAGGAGTTCCCTGCGCCTCGCACTGAAGATGTACCCGATAATCCGCTGACTACGCGGGAGCTTGAGATTTTGCAATGGGTATCTGCGGGATATACCAATCGTGAGATTGCTGACCAACTCGGCATTTCGGACCAAACGGTGAAAAACCATCTGAAGAATATTTTACAAAAATTGCAGCTCGAAAATCGTGTACAGCTAACCCGCTATGCATTGGAAAGCGGACTGGCGGGTCGTAAGCTTCGGAAATAGCAGAGCATTCATGTTTTTGTCACAATTCTATGGATCATTTCGTTTTTTTATAGCCCAATGTAGTCATACGGTGTTATTTTGGACAAAGTTATAATGGTATAGATTGTGCTTGGTTGACAAAGAATGACTTACAATTCTAGACCTAAGGGTGATGATTTTTTGATTTTGAGTAGATTCACCATGAAATTGGGCAAACGGCACTGGGCACTGATGGTCGCCCTGATGTTATTGTGCTGCCTTGTTATGCCACAATGGGCATCTGCCCATGCTTATATCGTGCAGGCCTCACCGGGTGAAAATGAACTGGTGGCGACTGCACCAGAACGTCTGACTCTGGAGTTCAACGAGTCTTTGCAAACGGCCTTTTTTGATATTAAAATCACCGCACCGGACGGAACACAGGCAGATGACGGGAATGTGCATGTCGATGAGGATCGTCCTCATATTCTGGAGACCGGTCTGCGGACCGGACTTGGAAACGGAACCTACGCTGTGAATTGGAAAGCCGTATCCGCCGATGGTCACCCGATTCAGGGAGCCTATGTGTTTCACATCGGGGAACCATCCGGCGCTCCTGCCGGTTTCGCGGATTTAGCCTCAGGTTCAGGCCAGGCTGGCGGACCGTTAAAATGGATTTTGTCGCTGACCGACTGGATTCAATATCTTGCGTTGTCTGTGATCCTGGGCACACTTGCTTTCCTGCTGTTCCGAATTGCCCCTCAGTCCATGGCGAGGGAGCCGCTGGAAGTACCCGGAAGCTACAGGCTGTTATGGATCAGTTATGGCGCCGCTTCTGCTGCCGCTCTGATAAGCCTGCCCCTGAACACATTGTATGACTCAGGCGTTTCCATCGGAGAGTTCAGCTGGGCATTGATGGGCAGTGCACTCAAATTGACGTCATTTGGCCAGATCTGGATGGTACAAATGCTCATTGTGATGCTGCTGGCGGTTACCATCCTTTCCGGCTATGACCAGGATCGCTCACTGCGTACCCGCATCTGGTCCTCATACGGATCACTCGTCCTCGTTCTTGGCTGGTTGTTCACCCATGCCATGACCGGACATCCGGCTGCGGCAGAACAACGCGCGCTTGCCATCGCAATGGACTTCGTTCATCTGATCGGAGCCGCTTTCTGGATCGGAGCATTAACCGCCATGGCCGTGTGCCTGCCTCCGCTCGCAGATAAACTGCCTTCCACCGTGCGAGGAGAGGTCTATTGGACAGCTATCCGGCGCTTTACAGCCTGGGGCATTGGTGCTGTTGCTGCTCTCGTTGCTACGGGAATATATAGCAGCCTGATTATTTTGCCAGCACCTATACTTACGTCCCTGTTTACAACGGCGTATGGTCTTGTGCTTATCGCCAAAGCTGTCTTGCTTGTTGTGATGCTTGTATTAGCCTGGCGTCATGCCAGAATGGCACGTGCAGGCAGCGGCAACCGACTCGCTGGCAGTTTGAAGGCCGAACTGATTGCCGGAGCCGTCGTTCTTGCGCTGGCTGCCGTGCTGACACATCTGTCTCCCGGACAACCGGCAGCTGTAGGGCCTTATAAAGAAGTGCAGACTATGGATGACGGAACTACGATTACGCTTCAGGTAAGTCCCAATCGTACCGGTGAGAACCAGTTCAAGGTTGACGTGAAGAAACCGGACGGCAGTACTGTCACCGATCTGGAACAGATCACACTGTCACTGACCCACTTGGACATGGATATGGGCATTTACGAGATTACGATTCCAAAAAATGATACTGGCGTATATGAGGCAGAAGAATACATCTCCATGCCAGGACGCTGGAATATCAAGGTGCATCTGCTGACCCGAACCCTGGATTCGCTGGATAGAGAATTTGAGATCGACACCGCTAATCCGTAGGTATACGCGATTCAGATTTGAAACGCGACTCAATCTAAAATCAGTGTCTCAACAAGCTGCAATTGTAGTGAAGGGGACGAAATCGATTCTGGAAAAGTGCAACGTTCGCCTTTATTCCCGGATTTTCACTTATAAAGTGAATCCAAAAAATCTGGGAATAACAGCGATTGAAAGAACGATTCGTAACCGGAACGGTGACTTTGCAGCACATCAGGCACTTATTTTAGAAAATGGGCCGAAACATAAATGATAAGAATTGAGAGGGGTAAATTATTTTGAAAAAAACATCATGGACTTCCAAACTGACATCCAGCCTTACTGCTGGAGCCGCTGCGCTGATGCTGTTCGCCGGATTCGCCAGTGCACACGTTACCGTTAACCCAACCGTGGCACAGACAGGTGCATGGCAGACGTATAGCATCAAGATTCCATCCGAAAAAGAGCTGCCTACCACCAAAGTGACACTGAAAGTACCGCAAGGCGTTGCATTCAAGCAATACCAACCACTGGCAGGCTGGAAAATCTCTACCGAAAAAAATGATTCCAATGAAGTAACGTCGATCACTTGGGAAGTGGACGGAGATAACGAGGGGATTCTGGCTGGGCAATTCCAGCAATTCAACTTCGTAGCACAGAATCCGGATACCGAAACAGAAGTAGCTTGGGATGCATTCCAGTATTACAGCGATGGCAGCATCGTGGAGTGGACAGGCGAACCAAGTGACAGCAACCCGCACAGCATCACAGCCATCAGCCAAGATCCTGCGGCTGCAGGTAATGCTGCTGCAGGCGGAGGTCATGATAGTGCAGGCACAGCTGGTAATGCGGGTCATGATGATAAAGCAGCAACAGGTGACGATACAAAAGCAAACGACGATACCACTTTGGGTGACGCGTTGAACGACACCGTTACGGGTGAGCCAAACAACACGGATTCAGACCCAGGCACATTGAAGCTGCAACAGGCAACACTGATCGTATCGATCCTGGCGTTGATCATGTCCTTCCTGGGTATTGCTCTGGCAACCCGCCGCAAAAAACGTTAAGAGTTAACCTGAAGTCTACTATGTAGATTGAAAAGAAAGGAGCCTTTGGCATACCGGGTCTATTCCCAATGTGCCAAGGCTCCTTTTTGTTATCTGTTTGCATACGCAAATTACAATTCCAAACTCATACTTACGCCCACTGGTTAGAATTGCTTCATTACGCACTTACGGTTATCCTTATGGCTCTTTTCCTTACCGTTCCTGATCCGTCTGGATCATGATTTCAATATATTGCAGCAAGTTCTTCTTCTGTTGTTCAATGGACTGTATCCGTCCAGACAGACCCGCGAAGAACGCTTCAATCTGCTGCCTTGTATAATCAGCCGATTGGCCCTTCCAGTCGTCGAGACGGTTGTATAGGCTTCTTGCCTCCTGCTCATCTGCCTGGAGACGGGCAAGCAGCTGGGTTAATTCCTTTTCAGCAATCCGAAGATCATTCAACTCAACCAGCAATTGACCGCTCACTCGCGTTCCTCCCTCCCTTATGTAATTTCTACTCGCCATACCCTTTGCGCAAAACTCTATTTAAAACTGACCTGACTCTCATCCGCCTGACGGAATGCTTCGGCCTTCTCTTCAATAAAGTTCAAGAACTGGCTCGTATGCTTCATATGCCATGTGCTCAATTCGTTAATAGATGCATCCAGCTGGGTGACGATAGGTTCGAGCCTGCGGCTTCGGCTGGAATGCAGGTATTGGGCCATCCGACTTCGCACCTTATTCAACTCTGCATTGCACTGCTGTGCATTCTGCTTCCATCGGCCTGCAACACTTTTGAGTTCTTCTGGCGTTACCTGAATCAGGCCAGATACCCCTGCTGCTGCGCCCATGCTTCTTGCAAGGCTGCCTGCTTGCCCACCCAGATTCCGCATGAATGCCGCCAGATCAGACAGGACATTGGACGGCTGACGTGGTGAATAACTGATTTGCTCGCCTGTAACCGGATCATATAGATCGTTGGAAATATAGCCGTTCTCGAACTTGTACTGTTTCAGGCCGTGATACTCTTCGCCACCAAAGGTGTTACTGATTTTATCCCACATGCCCATGTCATCATTCATATCCTTGTAGTTGGAATTGATGTAATACATGGATCCTACATGACGATCGTATCCACCAAAAAATCCGCTGGTTACAAAATCTCCGGGATGCCCATAGTTGATGATTTGACTATCAAAACCACCCTCTTCAGCCTTTCGTTTCGCCTCTGGCGTGAGACTGGATATCACGGATGGCGCGCTGAACGTCACCGCGGATAGTCCTGTGTAAGCAGCTGCATACTGGGCATTCCCTCCGCCAAGCGAATGTCCTGTAAGTGAAAAATCCAAGTCCTTGTACTTTTTCTGCATGTCTCTGGCGTAGTCTTCCGCTTCATACATTTGATTGGGGCCCAGTCCGATGGTCTTATCGAGCTTTTTATCCAGTTCCCCCACAGCATTCTCTACCGTAGTGATCCCGGTAACATCTCTTACCTTCTGGATTCCATGAGCCAGCCAATCTGGCGTCAGGTTTGTACTTTGTTCGATCTTTCGGCCAAGCTCAGGCAAACCAATTTGAGCATCTGCATAATAATCTGGGGCACTGCGATCCAACGACGCACTTCCCTCTGTGCCCCGATATGCGATAACCGCCTGTTTGGTATCCGGATTATAGAATGTTACTGCATCGAAACCGGATTTTTTGTTTCCGTGTGTATCCTCCAGGACTTTCCATCCAGGAAGATTCTCGAACTCAACACCTGATTTCAGATTCTCGTAAGCTAATTCAGACATCTTGTTGTATGTTTCATCATCAATCTTCGGTGATTTACTCACAACCGCTGCACCTCCAAGAAAATCCATCCTGAATTATGATTTTATTTGTTAAACGGGTCATAGCCCTTAGCGATGATGGCTTCCTTTATTGCTGGACTCATGCCAAAGTTTTTGATTTTTTTGTCCTCATAGTCATACGAGATCGTAAATTCTTGCTCTTCATGTTCCACCACATGCCCTTCCATAGCAATCGAATCAAGTGCCATCTCAGGTAACAACTCTTTATTCGTGATGACTACATCCAGTTCATATTTATTTTTCAGATATGTTACAGCTTCGGCTTCCGCTTCTTTAAAAAAGGCCTGTTTTTCACTTTCCTTCATATTCTGACACCCTCCCAAAATGAAAGTGGATAGTATGGTCAACAAAAATACACATGCGAGTTGTCGCTTCAACCTCATATCAATCACCTTTTTCTTTTCTATTCATGAATGTCCATATCGAACTAACTTCTGGTCCCATTTCTCGCAGAAGCTTCATCATGATGTAGCCTATGCAATAAGGAGCCAGCGTATATCCACCCTTTTCTTCTGTTAACTGCATCATAGTACAAAATCAACAGGATCACATCGGCTGTTGGCATCGTTTTTATGTAACTTTGTTCCTAAATGATTCCAATAGGGCATTTCGGTGTACATTACCCATTTCCCTGGATTTTGTATCAGTTCCATGATTTTTTATTTTGCTTATACAAAAAAAGAGCCTGCTCCAGAGAGCGGCCCTAAACTTGCCATTATCCATGCTTTACTCCAATACCATCCGCAGCGCAGTCAGTGCAATCCCGATCACAAAGCCGGTAACGGCCCCGTTAATCCGAATCCATTGCAGGTCCTGTCCTACCTTATCCTCAATCAACGAGATTAATGAGGCATTATCCATTTTGTCGACATTTTCACGCACGAGATTGCCGATCTTGGAATGGTTTTTCTCCAGCAGCGTCGTTACGCCTTCCACAATCTTGGCATTCAACCCTGCTAACAATGCTTCATCGGAGCGCAGATCAGACAATACTCGCTCAATCGCAGGCAGCGCATACGTATCCACATACTGACCATCTTCCATCGCAGTAAGCGCCTTATCCCTCAATTCGACCAGTTTGTTCAGCACGGTTTCCTCTGCGTTCCATCCGTCCAGCATGTTGTTTTTCCAGCCGTTGACTCCATCCTGCACATGCTCACTCATCGCCAGCCGGACCACCTGGGTTCGCATTAGATCAAGCACTTTATAACGAATGGCGCTGCCTTCCCGCTTCATGTCCTCTACCCGATCAAATAGATACCCTTGCAAAATGCTGCCCATACGCTCCTCGTTCAGATAGCCCATGAACGCATTCATCGCAAATTGCATTAATCCGTTCATCTGGATTCCGCTGATCGCCTTTAAGCCGCTTTCGCCTAAAAACATGATGGTCTCCGGTTTCACCAGCCACTCCTCAGCCTGTTTCAGACCGTAGTCCAGCGCTTTGGCATCATATCCACGCTCACTCATCTGGATCGAAGCCCGTTCCAGAATCGGACCCAGGTCGAAGGCACCCGCCTGTGATTTGATCTCACCCGCAACCAGTGGAGCGATCTGCTCCAACGGCAGGCCTGCAAGGATACGTTTACAGAGTGTATCGATCATACTTTTGACTCCATCGTTGTGAAGTTCCCGTTTCATGGTGTCCAGAACGATTTCTGCCGCCTTGAAACCCGCAATTTTCTCGGTAATACTATCCTTGTTCAACAAGTTATTTTCCACTGCGGAAACGAGGCCTTCCGTCAATTTGTCCCGATTTTTGGGCAGCAATGCCGTATGGGGAATCGGAATACCCAGTGGATGACGGAACAACGCTGTTACAGCGAACCAGTCCGCAAGTCCACCTACCAACCCCGCTTCAAATGAGCCTACCAGCAGTTTACCTACAACACCGCCCTGAAAAGGCAACGACGCTGCAAAACCCGCCCCCATAACGACGAGAGACCAAGCTGCTGCTTTTTTGGTTTGTTTAGGTTTAGCCATTGTATTCTTACTCCTTTATCGTTAATCACACGGGTTCAATGACACCCTACGTTCCCGTGCTCCTCTGTTCTTTATGTGAGCTCTTCAATAGGAAAGCTTCTGTTTCCATATTTCGTATACTTCATCTTATCACCCGTACGCGTCAAATCCAAACCTCTGGCTGGTGAAAAAGGATAAATGAGGGGTTTTTCCTATCGAAATGGTCGTATTCTTTTCCATTACCAAAAAGGTTTTAGTATAATCAATACAGACGGCCTTCCATTTAAGATTGGCTGGCGATCAGCAGGGTAATTACATAAGGAAATAAAGAATGAATCAGAGGAGGAATTTCGGACCATGAAACACGTGCAGGACACAACGACACTTTACAACGGAGTCAAAATGCCTTGGCTGGGTTTTGGCGTATTCAAAGTTAAAGACGGAGAAGAAGTGGTTGAAGCGGTTAAAACGGCCATTCAGGCAGGTTATCGCAGTATCGATACAGCGAAAGCGTATAACAACGAAACGGGTGTAGCTCAAGGTATTCGTGAATCCGGAATCGCCCGTGAGGATCTGTTCATTACCACCAAAGTGTGGAACGGGGACCAAGGTTACGAATCCACACTGGCCGCTTTTGAAGCAAGCATGGAACGTCTCGAACTGGAATATCTGGATCTCTATCTGATCCACTGGCCTGTCAAAGGCAAGTACAAGGATACATGGAGAGCGCTGGAGAAGCTCCATAAGGAAGGACGCATCCGCGCCATTGGGGTGAGTAACTTCCAGATTCACCATCTGGAGGACCTGATGACCGATGCCACCATTAAACCTGCTGTGAATCAGGTGGAACTGCATCCGCTGTTGATCCAAACAGAGCTTCGGGAGTATTGCAGCAAACATCAGATCCAGATTGAAGCCTGGTCTCCACTGGGTCAGGGACATCTGCTGGAGCATCCGCTTCTTCAGGATATTGCTGCCAAGTACAGCAAGTCACCCGCACAAGTGATTCTGCGTTGGGATCTGCAAAATGGCATCGTGACCATACCTAAATCCATCACACCACAGCGCATTCGCGATAATGCGGACTTGTATGATTTCGAGTTGACCACGGAAGAAATGGAACGTATTAGTCAACTGAACGAGAACAAGCGCTTTGGTTCCGATCCGGACAACTTTAACTTTTAACATATAATCAGGATATCAACCATCTAAAAATCCCGATTCGGATGCACACGCACCTGATCGGGATTTTGCTTGTTCATTCATGGTTATATTAACCCTTGGAAACCAATTTGAAATCATCAAAATGGAAACCTGGCGCTACAACGCACGTTACCAGTACAGGCTCATCACCGAGGGGACGTGCTGTTTGCCATACTCCGGCTGGAACGAGCACCTGCGGTGATTGCCCAGCAGCAATATCCATACCCAGCACGTGTACTTCTTCATTTCCTGGGTTTGCCCCGTTGCCGCCCAGTTTCAATTCAATTGGACTGCCGCTATGCCACAACCAGAGTTCATCGGACAAAACGGTATGCCATTCCGAAACTTCATGTGAGTGCAGCAGGAAGTACGTCGAACTTGCCGAGAAGCGAGGGCCTGAGTATGTATCCGGCAATACGGATTGCGGAATCTGATACGATGCCTTCCATTCTTCCTTATACCAACCACCTTCAACATGTGGCTGCATATTCAGTGCAGCAACGAGTGGCGATAATTCATGTGTCGTCATATTCTATTTCCTTCCTTCCAAATCAAATTGGAGACACTCCTATCCAGAGTTTAGCCTCACTTCCCCTACTGTAAAACATGAATAGACTTTTGTCACCTTTACAGCATATATAGGCTTGCCCAAAATCATTCCAATAACAATCACAACCAGCTCTATTCATCAAGCCCGGGTGGCCTATCATCCAAATGATAGCGTTTACAACAAACTGGATTTTCCGTTATGATATGGATATTAACCGTAGATCAGCTGGCGCAGAGGGGAGACGGGTTATGAGTGTTATAGAAGATCGGATTGGACCCAAATATCGGATTGGCGAGAATTCATTCACCATTGAACACATGAGCAGACACGATGGAAACGCTATGCCACAGCCTCACGCCCATCCTTTTTACGAACTGTATTATCTGCTTGAAGGAGAACGGGTTTATTCCATGAATGGTCAGCTTCTTACCGCCCGCAAAGGTGATTTGATCCTGATCAATCCCCATGATGAACATACAACATCCAAAGGAAACATTCCCGGCTTTGAACGAATTCTGATCGGATTCTCGCCTTCATTTGCCACCGGGATGGAGCTCGGAATATGTGGTCTGCTTCCTTTTGATCGTTCAAGGATGCTGCATTTTCCTGATGTGGAACAAGCCGAGATCGAACGAATGCTGTGGCAGATGCTGCAAGAATGCAAGGAGCGCCGGCCTCATTACGAAATCGTGGTGAGAAGCCTGCTCGCCCAGGTCCTGATCCTCATCTACCGGGTCGAAGAGCATACTCGGCAGTCCTCTCCGGTTTCGCCTCATCCCATGCAGGATAAAATCAGTGAAATCGTTACTTACGTGAACAATCATTATACCGAGCCCCTTACATTGGAAGAGGCAGCAGCACGATTTTATATCAGTCCATCCTATTTGAGCCGGATGTTCAGCCGTTTTACCGGATTTCGCTTCAGCGAATATTTGCGTGTTACACGGGTTCGGGAGGCACAGAGACGTTTACTGTCCACTCAGGAGCGGGTGCAAATGATAGCGGAGAAGGTTGGATTTGAGCATACAGCCCATTTTAATAAAACGTTTAAACAGGTGACCGGGACTACGCCGCTTCGCTATCGTAAAGAACATCGATAGGTCGTTCCAGCGACTGGCGAATCCGGACGACTGACATATGACAACCTATCATGACACCGCGCGCCAGAAAATGCCCGCGGTGATATGCTAAGTCGAAACCTTCTTACCTGCGAATCAATACACCACTTCTGACTTCAGGACCCACGGAGATCTGGCGCCCCTCTGTATCTGCATCACTTTCCCGGCATACGATTCCTGCCGATTCATGCCCCGTCACCATCAGAAGTCGACCATCTGCGCCCACACCCTCAATCGCCTCCAGCTCCGCACCCTTACACTGATGCAAATGAATCAACGGTCCTTCAGTAATTTGAGCAGTCATTTCGGCGATTCGCAGATGCTTCGCATGAGCGCACTGCACCCCGTTACGGGCCGCCACCGTATATCCCTGGATGATCAGACCGTCCAAAGGCATCTCCGGCAGGCCACTCACCAACAACGCCGTCTCCGCCCCTGCACAGACCACATCCGAAATTCGAATATCCCGGAACACCGGGGTCTCTTCGCTGACTTCCTGGGACAGATCGCTACCGCGAGCCGAACCCTCCTGATTGGCATAGAAAAAGGAAAACGAGATAGCTTCCATGATGATATCCTTCATATAGATGCGCTCCACCTGGATATCTTCAACAACCCCGCCGCGCCCTCGTGCGCTTTTGAAGCGAAGCCCAATATCCGTTCCAATAAACGTACAATCCGAGACCCGCACATGCCGCACGCCACCGGACATCTCGCTACCGATTACAAAGCCGCCATGACCGTGATACACGGTGCAATCCCGAATCGTAATATACTCCGAGGGCAGACCGAGCTCACGGCCTTCAGCATCCTTGCCGGATTTCAGGCAGATCGCATCATCCCCCACATCGAATACACTCTGCTCGACAATGACATGACGGCAGGATTCGATGTCCAGCCCATCCCCATTCTGGGAAAACCATGGATTCCGCACACTAACGTTACGAATCGTAACATGCTCGGATGCCCAAGGATGCAGATTCCATGCCGGCGAATTCTGGAACGTCGGGCCGTCCAATAACACCCGTTTACACTGGCGCAAGCTAACCATGTTGGGACGCAAAAAATCTCTAACTTCCTCATAAGCAGCCACATCATTCACTTGCTCCAGATGCAGACGATTGGCAATCACACCGCCTTCAAGGGCAGAAGACGAGGGCCACCAAATGGCTTCGTCTCCGTCAGCATGCTCCACTACACCGCCCGAAGAAACCAGTCGACTCCACTGCGATGCGGTCATCTTGGATCGTTTCACCGGACGCCATGCCTCTCCACCGCCATCCCAAATCCCCTCACCCGTGATCGCAATATCCTCCAGATGCTCACCATCAATGGGCGACTGACACCGCACCGCCTGCCAACCTTCGAAGCTGGACGTAATCAAGGGATATTGGTCGAAATTGCGGCTGAACGTAACCAGGGCACCCGCCTGGACATGAAGCTCAATCCGACTGCGCAGCACAATGGGACCTGTGAGCCAGACGCCCGCCGGGATGACAATCCGACCACCACCCGCTTCTGAACATGCTGCTATAGCCAACCGAAATACCTCCGTATTATCCGTCAAGCCATCCCCTACCGCTCCATAATCCGTAATCTGAAAATCTCCTGCAGGGATGACAGGTAAACTCACTTCATAAGCCTTCATATCGGATCCAATACCTTCTCCTGTACCAAGTGGGGAATAATATGTATTCATCGTTCAGAACATCCTCTCTACCTATAATTGGATCGGACTGTCTTTACTATTGCACAACTTCCTGGTAAGCGCATTCTCGCTCCATCATATCAATGGTGCAGAGCGTAAGGTTGAGCTTTTTTGCCATGTAGGATGAAAAATTTGATGTTATTTGTTTTATAAACAGAGTCATAAAGTAAACACCCCTTTCAGTATACTATATACATCTATTCCAATGGTTGTAAAAGAACTAGGAGAATCGATTCATTTTTCTGTCAGGATTCGTCACAACGACACCAACAATATGACAAATATATAACATAGTTTCTGGCTATAGCCCTATAAAACCCATTACTTATGTCATGTTTTATCACAAACCAATTGCCTTTAGCAGGATGAGTATGTATGATTAAATAACTAGTTTCAATTTATTCCTTAATATCCCTTTTCAAACAGACGTTGCAGAAAGGATGGGGTACTCTTGATTGAATTTAGGGGTGTTCAGAAGCATTTCGGTCATTTTCATGTCCTCAAGGATATTCATCTTCACATTGAAGAAGGAGAGGTCGTTGTCATTATCGGCCCTTCCGGCTCAGGCAAAAGCACCTTGCTGCGCTGTATCAACCGTCTGGAAACGATTACCGAAGGTGAACTTGTCGTCAGTGGTGTCCCTTTACATCAGAAAAAGGTGGACATCAACCTCTTCCGCCGTGACATCGGCATGGTATTTCAACACTTCAATCTCTATCCTCACAAAAAAGTCATCGATAACATTACCCTTGCACCCATGAAGGTGCGTAAACAACCCAAAGCACAGGCAGCCTCTACGGCAATGAAGTATCTGACCCGGGTGGGCATTGCCGACAAAGCAGACAGTTATCCTTCCCAGTTGTCCGGTGGACAACAGCAGCGTGTAGCCATTGCAAGAGGTCTCGCCATGGAGCCCAAAATCATGCTTTTTGACGAACCCACCTCTGCGCTCGACCCCGAAATGATCGGGGAAGTTCTGGATGTCATGCGCTCGCTCGCCCATAACGGGATGACAATGGTCGTTGTTACACATGAGATGGGATTTGCCCGCGAGGTCGCAGACCGGGTCATCTTCATGGATGAAGGCCGAATTGTGGAAGAAGCCGCCGCCGCTGAATTTTTCGACAACCCGAGAGAAGAACGGGCCAAGCAATTCCTGAGCCGTCTGATTCACCACTGAGAATAATCCATTTTGAAAGGGGTCTTTACCAAATGAAAAATGTATTAAAGTGGCCGTCGTTTATGCTTGTTTTGATTCTATCCCTTGTATTGTCCGGTTGTAGTACCGGAGAGGAAAACAGCAGCGGTGGTTCTGGTGGAAATACGGAAGCCAAAGGCACGATTGAACAGATTAAAGAGCGCGGCAAGCTCATTGCCGGCGTGAAATACGATACCAAATTGTTCGGTTTGAAAGACCCCGCAAGTGGCGAAGTCGAAGGTTTCGATATTGATATTGCCAAAGCCCTTGCCAAACAGATTCTTGGAGACGAAACGAAGGTAGAACTGAAGGAAGTAACGTCCAAAACGCGCATTCCAATGCTGCAAAACGGCGACATTGATATCATCATCGCTACGATGACGATTACGGATGAACGCAAGGAACAAGTGGATTTCAGCGATGTCTATTTTGAAGCTGGGCAGTCCCTGCTTGTGAAAAATGACAGCGCGATTACCGGTCTGGAAAGTCTTGGCGGTGTGAAGGTGCTTGCCGTTAAAGGCTCGACTTCTGCACAAAATATTCGCGAAAAGGCCCCGGATGCCGAAGTGCTCGAATACGATAACTATCAGGATGCCTTCACAGCCCTCAAAGCAGGTAAAGGCGAAGCACTGACGACCGATAACATTATCCTGATCGGCATGCAGCAGACCGATAACAACTACAAGCTGGTTGGTGGCAATTTCACCAGTGAACCTTACGGCATGGCGATTCGCAAAGGCGACACGGCCTTCGTCGAAGAAGTAAACAGCCTGCTCAAAAGCATGAAGGACAGCGGTGAATATGATACGTTGCACGAGAAATGGCTGGGCAGCAAGCCCGAGTAAACCCGATTAATGATGATTAAGCGGCGACTTCGCCTGTGATATGCGATGCATGGGCAGAGCGCAGTCGCTGTTGCTACATCTGGAGAACGGAGGCTTCGCCTACATGGGCAAATTGGACTTCAGTATACTGATCAAACACTCGGATCGATTTCTGGAAGGTTTCCTCAATACCATCCAGGTGAGCATCATGGCCCTGATTGGCAGCTTTATTCTTGGGGCTATTATGGCCATCTTTCGCATCTCGCCGATCAAACCACTCAACTGGATCGGCACGGCCTTTGTGGAGTTCATCCGTAACATCCCCCTGCTGCTCGTCGTGTTTTTCTTCTATCTCGGATTGCCTGCAATGGGCATTTCACTGGATGGATTTATCTCGGGTACACTTGGCCTGACAATCTATACAGCCGCTTTCATTGCCGAAGCAATCCGGGCAGGCATTCAGACGGTCCCTCGCGGGCAGCTGGAAGCCGCAAGATCTTCGGGTCTGTCCTACGTACAGGCCATGAACCTGGTCATTCTGCCGCAAGCAATCAAAATTGTACTGCCGTCCATTGGCAATCAATTTATCAATCTGGTCAAAAATTCATCCATCCTTGCGGTTGTAGCTGGTATGGATCTGATGTATTTTGCCGATCTGATCAACTCGGATACATTCCTGCCGCTGAGCGTTTACACCATTGTTGCCCTGTTCTACCTGGTGTTGACCTTACCGCTCAGCTTCCTGGTTCACTATATGGAGCGAAGGTTCGGACAAAGTGATGCTGACGCCAGCCGCACCAAAGGCAAACCGAAAAAGACCAAACCGACGGGTCAGGTCACCTTGTAACACTCAAGCTATTTCTCTCTGTGTTCAGCACACCCGTTCAAGCTGTATCTCTACTCTAATATGTTATGCAATCATTGTTCCAAATATTTACATTTTATGTCCGCACACAGAAGGAGGCTGATGAATCATGGACTTTAGCGGGGCCTACGCCTGGCCCAACCTTCGTTTCCTGCTGCACGGATTCCTGATTACCCTGCAAGTGGCAGGGTTGTCGATTGTATTCAGCTTTGTACTCGGCACGGTGCTCGGTACCGTTCGATACACCCGAATTCCGGTCCTGTCACAGATTGTGGCCGTTATCGTGGATACGATCCGGAATCTGCCGCTGCTGCTGATCATTTTCTTCATCCATATCGTACTGCCCCAGCTGGGGATCAAAATGTCCGTCTTCTGGTCCACGGTTGTTGGACTGAGTCTGTTCGAAGGTGCCATGATCGCGGAGATTGTCCGCAGCGGCCTCAAATCGATTGAACGCGGTCAGGTCGAAGCGGCCCGTTCCTCTGGCCTGAGCTATATGCAGACACTCGGCGGCATCATCATGCCCCAGGCTTTGCGGCGCATGTCACCACCGATGGTGAGCCAGTTCATCTCTTTGTTGAAGGATACGTCACTGGCGATCATCATCTCCCTGCCGGAGCTGATGCATAATGTGCAGATTCTCGGAGGTCAGAGCTTCGATTACGTCATCCCTGCCCTGCTGCTTGCAGCCGTATTGTACTTTGTTATTAACTACACGCTGTCCATTGTGGCGCGACGACTTGAAGCACGAATGACTTGATGATCGGAAGGAATAAGGCATGAAGGAAAGAACCAAATTAACGACAAGAATGAAAGCACTCCAAAAAATCCCAATCCACGTATGCAGTGGATTGGGATTTTTTTGGGGACCTACAGTTATGCTCATAAATTCACGAACTTCCCACCCATTTCTAACGAACTGAGGGAAGCTTATTTAGCGATTGTTGAGACCGTTTCTAATCAAACGAATCGTAGACGCTCTATTCCTCCGATTCCCCCCGCTATTACCCGCTAATTCAGCGTTTTGAGTAAAATAGCTTCACTGAGATTCGTTACATTTTTTATTTCAGCTTATATCCCCAAATTAGACGTCTCAGGTTCGTTAAAATTTTACGACCCTGTGATTAAATAAACACCCACACCACTTCCACTACTCCATTACTACTTCGCCCATAATCAGCTCATCCCTTAGATCTCCGCTCCGTTACGGCGTAGTTCCTTCTGTAGCACCGCTATCGGCAGTTCCAACGGATCCAGCTTCATCTGCACAGCTAAAGCAGCGGCCGTTCCCGCAGCTTCCCCTGTAGCCATGCAGCTTGGAGTCAGCCTTGTCGTTGCATGAGCCTCATGTGTGGTGGAAAGGCAGCGCCCTGCCGCCAGCAGATTGCGGATATTGCGGGAGATCAGACAGCGGTACGGAATATCGTATGCTCCATCTCCTTCGATAAAGGCCGCTACGACACCCTGACCCGAGGGATCATGGATATCAATCGGATAGCCGCTTCTGGCAATTACATCGTCAAATTTTCGCCCTGCAACCACATCCGCCTTGGTCAACGCATAATGCCCGATGATTCGTCTGGATTCACGGATACCGATCTGCGGCGCTACCGCTGAGATGGAGGCCCGTTCGAATCCAGGCACATCGCGCTGCAAAAACTCAGCGATCATCAGCACCTGCTTCCTGCCTTCCTGTTCAGCAGAGGTCAGATCCTCTGCATCCGTCGCATCGAGTCCCTGCACCCGGGTACAGTTAATCAATACTTCATCTTCAGCTGGTCCGGTAAAAAACAATACCTGATCGCGATTAATCGGCACACCTGATTTTTTCCATTGGGAATAGAAGCCGCTCACCCCGGTTAACGGAATGTTGTCCAGTTCTGCGAACGGGGTCTTGGCATAGAAATCTTCCGGGTGCTCCTGCATATATTGCTTCACTCGTCCAAGGTCCACACCACGCATACGGAATTTCATGGTCATTGGCTGTGACTGGTTGTCCTCATCCCGTCCCTTTGCAACAGCAGCGCCTGCAAGATAAGCCGCATCCGCATCACCGCTGGTATCCACGAATACGTGCGCTTGGATCTCCATTCGACCGGACTTGTTGGTCAGACGTACCGCCTCCACCCGATCATTCACAACAACCACTTCATCCACGAAGCTGTGCAATAACAACCGGACACCTGCCTCTTGCAGCATATCCGCTGCCACGACTTGATAAATAGCCGGGTGGTAAGGCGTGACGGTATGTACAAACCCAACCGTATCACGGAGATGGCCCGGGGAACCGCCGCGCGCCTGCAGCCGGTCTACGATCTCCTGGGCGATGCCTCGAATCACCTGTTCACCACTCTCCGTATGGAAGGTCATCCAAGGGTAGACCATGGCGGCGGTCGACATCCCGCCAACGAAACCGTACCGTTCCACTAGCACCGTCCGCACACCCTGCCGTCCAGCAGCAATGGCAGCCGCTATGCCCGCCGGACCCCCTCCCACAATAACTACATCCGCATCTTCCTTTTTCAACCTCATCCGTTCACTCAAGTGTTATCACTCCTTCCGTTCTATTGCACGGGTTACTCTTTCAGGCCCGTCATCGCCACTCCCTCAATGAATCGCCGTTGTGCCAGGAAAAAGACAATTAGCAGTGGCAGGGTCGCCATGACGGTGGCGCTCATGAGATATTGCCAGGCGGTACCCACTTCATCCGTGAACAGGGATAACCCAAGCGGCAGCGTCATCAGTTCACGCGAGTTAATGAAAATCAACGGATCAAAAAACTCATTCCAGATCGTCACAAAAGTGAAGATCGTCAGCGTAGCCATACCGGGCTTGGCAATTGGCAGCATAATTCGCGCATAGATCCGGAATCGGTTACAGCCGTCAATCATCGCCGCTTCCTCCAGCTCGGTCGGCACCGTAATGAAGAACTGCCGCATCACAAAGATGCCAAACACGCCGCCTGCGCCAAAGATCGGCAGTAAAATCAGCGGAAGATGTGTATCAATCCACCCCAGCTGCCGCATGAACAGAAACATGGGAATTGCCGTCACCTCATGGGGAATCATCATCGCACTCAGCAGGATAAGAAATACCACATTCCGTCCCTTGAACGGAATTTTGGCAAAGGCGTACCCGGCGAGAGATGCAAAGAATACCGTACCCACCACAACCACGGCAGCAATATATACACTGTTAAAATAAAAACGATGGAACGGAATCAATCGAAAGACATCGATGTAGTTCTGAAACCGGAACGTATCCGGTATCCACTGCGGTGGATAGGTGAATATGCTCTGAGGCTCCTTGAATGACGTCGATATCATCCAGATAAATGGAACAATCATGATCAGCGAGATCAGTGTGAGTAATAAGTACGTACCAAGGGCACTACCTGTCTTGCGAAACGAAGAACTAGGCATCGCCTTCATTGAATACCCACCTCTTTCGAAGCTGCCATTGCAGCAGTGTCAGGATTAGCACGATAAAGAACAGCACATACGCAAGCGAAGAGGCGTAGCCGAACTGAAATAACTTGAATGCTTTTTCCCAAATATAATAGACCAATACCTTTGTGCTGTTGCTCGGCCCGCCCTGTGTCATGACGTAGATCTGTCCAAACACCTTGAGCGAGCCAATCACGGTCATTACCATGGTTAGAAACACCGTTGGTGTAATCATGGGCAGCGTGACGTTAAAGAAAGTTCCCCTTCTCCCCGCACCGTCCAATGTTGCCGCTTCGTACAGTGAACGTGGTACCTGCTGGATTGCTGCAATGAACAGCACCATATTCAGACCCACATTTTTCAGTACACTCGTCACGATAACGGCAGGCATCGCCAGATCCTGATTGTAGAGCCAGGCCGGACCTTTGATGCCCATCATCAACAGAAGCTGATTGATTAGTCCCGACTCCGTTGCATACATCAGCTTCCATACGATGGACCATACAATCAGCGAGGTCATGACCGGAACGAAGATGGCTGTTCGGAAAATTCCGATGCCGCGCAGGCTTCTGGATAGCAGCAATGCGAGCAGCAGAGCGAGCACAATATTCAGCGGTACAAGCCCCGCCGTGAAATAGACCGTATTGGCAAGCACCTTCCAGAACATAGCGTCTGTCATCACATTCCGGTAATTTTCCAGTCCAATAAAATGATGCTCCCCCAGCAGCGGCCAGTCGGTCAGGCTCATGTATAGCGCCAAACCCATGGGAAACAGCAGCAGCAGTGTAAACCCGAGCACCATTGGTGATACGAACAGCCACCCCGCGATCTGGGCCTCTCTGGCGAGCGGACCTCTTCCTGTACGCTTGCGTGAATGGGTCACAGTTTGGCCCCCCTTTTTTATCAAATTTCTTCCCTGAAACTGAACTCAGTGACGATTCTATATAAGTTGACCTATACATATACACAAGAACGTAGAGAACAGAAAAACCTGAAGAAGCGAAGTGTTCGCCTTTATCCCCGGATTTCCCCTTTATAAAAGGATTCAAAAAAATCTGGGGATAACAGCGATCGGAAGGTTGTTCTGGTATCGGAGTGGCAAGTGTAAATATTATTTAGTTCAATTTATATAGTCTGGACGGTTCAGATTGTCCACTGCATTGCGGAAGCCGTTCACAGCCCTTCGCAGCTGTTCCTCCGCTCTGCCTGTTACAACTGCTCCAAGCATGATCGCCTTGACCCCGGTATCGTGTAGCACCCGAACGTCTTCCGGCACCAGCTTACGCTGGGAAGGAACCAATACCGGAATCTGCGCCTGCAAAACCAGACGGCGATACTTGAGCACATCCGCGAAGCTTAGGGGTGTACCATACTCACTCCCGGGCACAATGGATGCCTCCAGGGCGGTGAAGCCGTAATGAGCCGCCGACGTGACGAGGGAAAGTTCATATTCGTCATTGATCGCAAACGTTGGGTCCAGTCCCAGATCATCCAGCATGAAGGACGGCAGGTGATGTGCATAGATGGAATAGAAGTCCAAACCCAGCCCCGAAAGGCGCTCCACATCCTCCCGCCTTGCTCCATCAATACTGCCGGACGGTACAACGCCCATCGGACCGCCAAACTCGCTGCGGATCGCCCGGAATACCTCGACATAATTATCCAGTGGACCAAATTGGTTTCCGCTTGCGCGATGACCGACATTATAATGCACCTTCAGTGCATCAGCTCCCTCTTCGATTGCTGCACGGGCCAAAGACAGATCGTTCTCGGGCAAGCTGACCACAAGTGATAGCGATTTCCGATCAAGCAATTCCTTGAATTTGCCCATCATTCTCACCCTCCAGTTTCTATAAAAATTTATTGTTGCAGCACGCTTTGGACCTCTTCCTGCATTTGCTTCAGATTATCCTCGGGTTTCGCTGAACGGGCGAACAGGCGGTCAAATCCCTGCAACACCGCATTGTCGATATCCTGCCAACGGATATGGCCGGGAAGCAGGCGCGCTTTTGGCATTTCATCAATCACCGCCTGCACAATATGCTCCTTGCTTGGATTATTCGGCTGATTAATGAACGCATCGGAGTTCAGAACAGAGGTCCGTGGAGGCACAAAGTAGGTGGCCGTCGCCTGAATACCCTGCTCACTGGCGAAATACTTCAACAGCTTCTTGGTTTCCTCTGGATGTTTGCTATCGTTGAACATGGCATATCCAGCCTGCCCCAGCATCGGTACACTGCCCTGTGGGCCGGAAGGCATCGGAGCGATACTCCATTCAAAATCCGTAATCTCCCTTGCTTTGGAGACATAGCTGTAGTTATCGAAGAACATGCCCACATTACCAGCATCGAAGCTGACCTGCTCGCCCGCTTTCGGATGCGATTCATCGGTGAACATCATTCGCTCCAGCAGTTCAAAGGTCTGTACGCCATAGGCGTCATTCCATGTGAACTTCGTCATGCCTTCGTCGAATGGACCGCTTCCATTAGACCAGGAATAGGAGGAAAGCACCGCCCAGGTCTTCCAATCGCGAAAAAAATTGGCGCCATAGATGCGGTTGGTCGCCTCCTTGCTCGTGATCGCCTTGGCGGATTTCTCAAACTGTTCCCATGTCCATTGTCCTTGAGCGGCTAGTGTGTTGGGATCGGTCAGGCCAGCTTTGTCGAACAGCGTTTTATTGTAGAACATGACCACCGGAGGTGTGGAAAAAGGCAGCCCCAGCAGCTGATCGCCGTCACGGAACAAATCCAGCGTACTTGGAATATAATCATCCAGCTTAAACTGTGCATCATCCTTAAATTCGGATACATCGGCCAGAATGTGATTGGATTTGAATTGTGGTACCATCCGCTCCGACACCCAGGCAATATCCGGGAGGGAGCCCCCAGCGGCAAGCACAGATATTTTTTGTTGGTATTCCGCAAATGGCACGGATTCCATCGTTACCTTGATGCCTGGATTTTCCTTCGTGAAGCCATCGATCAGCTTGTTGTATACATCCATATGTGCCTGATTGCCCCACATCATGAACTTCAACTCAACCTCTCCATTCTCTGAGGCTCCATTACCAGGATCAGTGCCTGAACTGGAGTTTGTGCATCCGATCAAAGCAAAAATCATGAATACGAGCATAAGCATCAGTACTGCTTTTTTCATGAAAATCCCCCTTAAGGCTTAGTGGTATAGATGTGCAACCAAAGTATAACGAAGGTATCGACCGCCCATAAATCACGTCAATTACAGAAATGGTATGGTTTTTCAAGACGTTGGAATAAATAGCCTGCGCCCGGCTATTCCTTCTCGTTGCTTTCCCGTCCAGCCATGCTGAATCGGTCACGATATTCGCCTGCTGTCCATCCCACCTGCTGCTTGAATACCAGCATGAAGTGCTTGGGACTCTGATGCCCGGATAACCGCGCTACGTCATAGATTTTGAGTCCCGTGTTGATCAGCAGCCACTTGGCCCGCTCCATGCGTGCCTCGGCGATGTATTCGGAGTAATTGGTTCCTGTTTCATTCTTGAACAGCTGACTTAGATAGGTGGGGTTCAGATTAACAAGTGCTGCTATCGTCTGAAGTCGCAGATCGCCATCGGGGTGCTGCTTGATGTGCTCCTTCACATCTCGGATAATCTTCCGTGTATCTCCGCCAGCGTGTTCCTCTTTGCCAGATGACTCCGTGATTGGAAGGGTTGAAATGCCGTACTTGCGATCCAGCAGTAATTGAATTTTTTGGATGCATAATGCCAGTTCATGACGTTCAATCGGCTTCAGCAGATAGTTCAACACCCCGTACTCCATCGCCCTGCGTGCATATTCAAACTCCCCGTAGCCGCTAATGATGATCATCAGCAGTTCAGGGTACATATCTCTCGCTTTGGATACCAATGTCAATCCGTCCATTTCACGCATGCGAATATCCGTGATTAACACATCCGGCACTTCACATCTCAGAAAATCCAGTGCCTCGGCTCCGTTCGAAGCTTCACCTGTTACTTGAAACTGAGGAGCCGCCTGTACAATCAGCTCTCTCAGTCCCTGACGGATAACCGTCTCATCCTCCACCAGCAATACTTTATACATGCGCTTCATTCCCCTTTCGGTTGAAGTTGAATGGATATCGTGACCGCCAGCCCCTGCCCGGGACTGCCATCGACGCTCAGGCTGCTGCCTTCTCCATACATGAGTCGGAGCCTTTGGGCGATATTGTTAAGCCCCAGCCTGTCCCCGGCATGGCAGCGCAATGCCTCACTGGAAGGCTGTCGAGCAATGGATTCATTTAATTCATCAACCTCTGCTTGAGCCATGCCTTTGCCATTGTCACGCACAATAATCAGCAGCTCATCAGCAAATTTCAAGGCAGATACCCAAATCACCCCACCATCCGCCTGCCCTTCAATGCCATGGTAGACCGCGTTCTCCACCAGCGGTTGCACGACCAGCTTGGGAATCAGATACTCCGTCACAGCCTCATCGATGTCATAGATTACCTCTAGCTTGCCGTCATAACGTACCTGTTGAATGCGTACATAGGATTGTACAAAAGCTAATTCTTCCTGCAGCGGAACCCTCCGGTCCACCTTATCAATCGTATAGCGCAGCAGCTTGCCAAGTGCCGTCACCATATCAGAAACCTCCGCGTGCTTCTGGCGCACCGCCATCATGTTGATGGATTCCAATGTGTTGTATATAAAATGGGGATTGATCTGGCTCTGCAATGCTGACAACTCCGCCTCCCGCTCTTGAATGCCCAGCAGAAACACCTCGTTGAACAGTCGATTAATCTCTTCCATCATTCGGTTAAAGCCCCGGCTAATCTGCCCGAACTCATCATTGCTGAAATGTGCTACGCGCTGGCTAAAGTCTCCCTGCTCCACCCGAATCATATTGTGCTTCAGTCGAATCAGGGGCCGAGTTATACGATAGGATAAAAGAACCGCGAGAATCGCTACGGCCGCCATACATAGCACAGCGAATCCAAACGTAAACGTAAGCATCTCGCCTGATTCCTTCTGAATAACGGCAATAGGCGTAAGGCTGATCACCGAAAGTCCTGAATAGCTGGAATGGTGCTGTACGTAGAGATAGGGCTTCCCATCAAGGACAACCTTCTGGTTTCCTGCGTAGCCTTGAAGCTGGCCATGCGTTAACAGTTGGTCGTATGCGGACAGACCTCCGGTTGAGGTGCGTTCGAACAGAAGACGCTGCTTGCTGTCGACAATCATCAGGCTCGCATTTTGCTCAAAGTTCAGATTGGATAAGAGCTGGCCGAAGGCTTCCAGCCGGATGTCGATTAGAATGTAGCCCAGTCGCTGGAGTGTACCCGGATCACGAATCTCACGGGCAACCGATATATACGGCTCTTCCTGACTGCCTGTGTAATAGCTGGGTTCGTGCGGAGGAAGCAGACGCCATTCCCCTTCCGAGCCGTCAAGCTCTGCAAACCAATGATCTGGTCTGCTGTCCCATACCGGCTTGACCACTAACGAATCCAGATTAGAGAATAGAATGCCGCTGTTGCTGATCAGATGGATGCCACGGATTTCCGGTCGGTCGTAGGCTTGACCGGACGTGTAGAGCTTCATTTTCAGATAGTCATCGGACCTCGCCCATGTACCCGATCCCATCGGAGCATTGTATTTGCCCAGAATGCCGAGCACCATCTGATCGTAGAGCGGCAAGAGCGACAACCTCTCGAAGTCCTTGACCAGCCGATTCAGATTGGTATTAATCTGGCGAACAATATCAATGGTGAACTGCTCCGTCTTGCGGTCAATCGTCTGCGAGAAGTGCAGGTAATTCACCACTCCCTGCAAGCTTAGTGGCAGCAAGGTTAGCGCCAGGAACAACAGGAGCAGCTTGGTACGCAGATTGATGCTTCCTCCGAAATAACCCTGTACCTTGTCCATCATTTCCGTTTATCCCTCCCTCTCCCGATCATTGTATGAGCTCCCCTCACAGATCAATCTGGATATAACTGGGGTTCATCATATCCAGTTTCAATGATCGTTGGCTATCCTGCCAACCATGGGATTGGTACGGAATTTCAAGATTGAAGCGCAGGTTTCGGGGAAACGCAAAAAAGCCGACTGCATCTCTGCAGTCGACTAATCATCTTTTGCATAAAAAAACCGATTGCATTAGGCAATCGGCTGTCTTTTCATAAAGTGTTTCTTATATTTGAAGCGATTATATTCATTAATAAGTTCGTCCAATACCATGGACTGTTGAAGGACTTTGTAGTCTTGCATGCCATGATGTTCCGCCAAACGACTTAACACTTGCCTGTTCTGTTCGATTTGGTCTCTGATCTGTTTTGGTTCTCTCACAGCATGCACCCCCTCTTTTTAAAACATTTTAGGATACATTGCCAAAAAATTCATATTTTATTCCTTTGCAAAATAAAATGTTTGTTTACAAATAGATACTTTCATAACACAGCATTTTGCATTAATCCGTGAAAACTGTCACAGCCACAACATGTAGGTATATATTTAAATATCCGTCTACATATCGTTTTTACATGAAATTGAACTTATATTATAGAATGAAGAAATTAAAATTTATTATAAATTTTGCTCCATCGGCTGCTATATCTTACTCGTTCTGGAGCCCGTCATACGCTGTTCCCCCTGTAATTTGCTTGATTTAATGCTATAAGCATAGCAGGGAGAACACCGCTCTAGCGTCCACAAGCAGGTGGATTATAGACAAGGAGACGAACCTTACTTCTTCAAAGTATTCAATTTATATTACCTTTCGTTTTAAGTTGAATATATTTATTAATCAGTTCATCCAGTACCATAGACTGCCTGAGGACTTTATCACTATGCATGCCATGCTTCTCCGCCAACCGACGCAAGTTTTGCCTATTCTGCTCAATCTGGTCTTTAATCTGTTGGATTTCTCTCACAGCATGCACCCCTTTTTCAAACTATTTTAGGGTACATTTATCTAAAAATTCATAATGGAATGCTTTGCAAAATTTTGTATTAGATCTTTTAGAAAAGCTGGTATTTCAAACACACTAGCTCTCATTGGTTATACACTTTTAATTTTACTCCCAAAATTTTGTGAGCTCAGGCCCTCCATTAACCTAGTGTACTGCTCGTCCTGCTGGTTCGTTACATGCCTTCTGAATTTCCCATACAAATCAATAGATTTAATAGACATTAGGTCATCGTTGCTTAAAGATGATAGTTCCAGGCTCATGAGCAAAGTTTCAATCCCAGTTGCGTATCTTTGTTGATTAAGTCTGTACTTCGCTAATTCATAATAAAAGCGAATATATCTATGATTCAACATTTGGCTATTGTACGTCCCTTTTAAATGCATATCCGTGTTGAATTGTTTAATATAAGGATCAAACCTATCCAATGCAGAATCAATATCCAGGGAGTGCTGGTTAGCAGCCTGAACTATATTCACGAATGCTGTTAAAACCTCATGAGGATTAGCGTCAAGGTAATTCAGATAAGGCTCAATAACCTCATGGTTCCCATTCATCAAATGGTATAAATACCGATTCCCCTCTGCCCATCCTTTGAAACGTTCTATTAATTCTTGCTCTTCTTCCGTTGGATTAGAGATTTCAATAATATTCACGTAAACATCTGTATACTCCAGAGCTTTTTCATATTCTTTACGCACTTCACATACACTTGCCTTCAATAGATTCGCATATGCTTTGTATGTAAATATGGGATAAAAGGCAATTCTTTTTTTATTTTTGCGCCTTCGAGATTGAAGTTCAAGTTGAAAGTCAACTTTTCGTTCCAGTTCCTCTGCCAAATCATAAACCTTATCCCAGAGATGCATTGTATTATAAACATTCGCCAAATCCTTAATAGCATCCAATTGTATTTCTTCATCTAATTTCTCAATATAAGGTTCCAATTGAACCGCTGCTGCTAAATTATCGAATTTGCTCATCGTTTTATGAAGCAAAAAAATACGGTACTGGCATAACGCCAACCGTTCCGAGTGCTGATATTTCTCACCTGCGGCTACGCATTCATATAAAATAAGCGCCGCTTCATTCATTTCTCTGGAATACAGATTCTCTGCCATTTCAAATAGTTCTGAAATATAGGAACGATCATCTGTAACCTGATAAACCACCTTTTTAAAACAGCCTAGCTTGCTAAGTTCAGCGCAACGATACAGGAACGGTTCCAAACGCCTCCAATGAGGTGCAGCTTCTACAAAACATTCCACGCTGTACATTTCGTAAAAGTACCCCTTCTCCAAACCCATTGCAGATGTGATTTGATCCAACTGATTCATAGCTAGAGGCCTGCTACCCTTAAGGATGGCACTTAAAGTCCCAACGTTGACACCCGTGATATCTGAGAATTGCTGTAGTTTATATCCTCGTTCTCTTATGTGATTCTCTATATATGTGCGTATCGTAGGTGCAAGTTTCAATTCTCCCACCCCCATCAACCAAACTAACTTAAGGATTCATCAGCTCTTATTAAATGTAATTTTAATCCTGAATTTTACAATGGTCAATCTGGGCAAAATAAAAAGCAGTATCGTCCTAAGGTAGGATCAATACCGCTTACTTAGTTTGGAAATTCAAATATGATGCAATGCAATTACAATCCTGCACCACCATGAGTGTTTGGACTATACATTATAGAATTGCTGGGAATAGGTTGAGGATACAAACTAAATAATAAAACAGCACTAAACAAAACTGCGATCAAAGCTGCTTTTTTTCTCATAATTACTGTAAACCTCCTCAATTAAAGTTTTATACTTATTTTCTAATTCTATTGAAGCTCTGACTCTATGTCTTTCAAATAGAGCTACACACTGTATAATGATGGATTCACTCTTCATACTTTTGGCTAGAGCCAAACAGTTTAACAAGTACTGAAAACCTGTTTTGTATCTTTCTCTCTGAAGTTGGTATATTGCTACCTCTTTAAGGAATTGCACATATCTTCCACTCGTAATCTGTTCCGTATAGCTTCCGATATCCCCATAAGTTTTGGCGTACATTGAAATGTACGATTCCAACCGATTGAGAACTGCATCAACATCTATATTATGATGGTTCGCTGCTTCCATTATTTTGACTAATGCAGGCAAAATCTCTGCCTCATTCTTTTCAATAAAGGCAATATAAGGCCGTATGACTTCAGAATCACCCATCATAAGTCTGTATAAGTAATGGTTTACCTGTGCCCATCCATTAAATTTATTAATGAATATGAGATCTTCTTCATTCGGTTGTTCAATTCTAATTAATTTAGAGTACGCCTCAGTATACTGGAGGGCTTCAGAGTATTCTTCCCTTCCATCACATGCGGCTGCCCTTAGCAAATTTGAATATGCGGAATATACAAAAATAGGATAGGATGCAATTCTTAGAGTTTCCGACTTTCTCTTTTTATAAGAGTTTAAGAAACTTGTTTTCTGTTCCAGCTCTCTCCCAAGATCGGACACCTTGTCCCAATATCTCAAAGCCAAGTATGTATTCGCCAGATCTTTGATCGCATCCAGCTGCCGCTCTTCATCCAGCCGATTAATATATGGCTCAAAATGAACTGCCGCCCTGAGATTTTCATGCTGATCCTGACCCAGAGATAGTGTGAAAATACGATATTGGCACAACGCGAGACGTTCCGAGTGTTGGTATTTCTCACACTCCGCGACGCATTCATATAACATGCGGGCCGCATTCTTTTGTCCTCGCTCAATCATGCCCTCGGCCATCTCGAACAATTCGGAGATATAGGATCGGTCATCCGTCACTTGCTGGATAACCCTCTGAATACATTCGAGCTTGTCCAGCTCGGCGCAGCGTTGCAGAAAAGGCTCTAGTCTTCTCCAGTGCGGTGCAGATTCCACAAAACACTCAGCGCCGTATATTTCGTAGAAATGACCCTCCTCCAGCTTCATGCCTTGGGTAATCAGATCCAGTTGAGCCATGGCGATTGGCCGCGTCCCTTTGATGATCGCACTTAACGTTCCAGCGTTCACACCCGATATATCGGCAAAGTATTGCAGGGTATAGCCCTGTTTCCTGATGTAGTCCTCAATAAAGGAGCGTATCGTAGTTGTAGGTTCCATGTCTCCCACCTCCACAATGAAAATCCATAAATTTGAATTTATATGATATGCACAATTTTAATCCTAAATTTTACAGCGGTCAATAAAAATCGTGGCAACTTCCTGCCCATATGTACAGGGGGTAAGAGGCTTTAATCCGCCTTATAGAAAAAATCCATTAGAAGAATGCATGGCAACATGGTAAAGTTAGTTTCAGCTTAAATATCCTACTATTTCCATAGGATTAGACAACTCAGGTGCTTTTCAATCCAATCCAAGGGGATGGTTAGATGAAATTTGCCTTATTTAGTCTCATGATGAATCTTCCAAATGCCGTAACCGGTGAATCACTAACGACACAACAGAAGTTCCACAATATTTTGGAACAAGCCAAACTGGCCGAACGGCTGGGATTCGATGCATATGGGATCGGTGAGCGGCATGGTGCACCTTTTCTGTCTTCCTCACCTCCCGTCGTACTGACCGCCGTAGCTGCTGCGACTTCACGTATCCGGTTGCTAACAACGGTCACTGTTCTCAGTATACTTGATCCGGTACGGGTTGCCGAGGATTATGCCACACTGGATCAATTATCGGGCGGACGGCTGGAGATGATCATCGGGAAAGGTAATGACCCTCGGCACTATCCCCTGTTTGGCATTAGTGAAGAGGAACAATGGGATTCACTCGGTGAGCGCTACGAACTGCTGAAACGGCTGTGGACTGAAGAGAATGTAACCTGGCAGGGAACGTATCGCCCTCCCCTTCAAGAGGTTACTACTCAGCCGAGACCGCTTCAGCAATCCATTCCGATCTGGCATGGCAGCGCATCGAGTACCCGTTCTACCGAGCTTGCAGCTAAGTATGGCGAACCAATATTTAGCTCGAACTCCTTCCACCCTCAGGCAAAATATAAAGCGTTACTTGACCATTACCGGGAACGTCTCGATTATTATGGTCATGATGCGAACCGAGCGGTGGTCGGCTCCGGAGCAGGTAGCCTGTATCTCGCGAATACACGTGAAGAGGCCATCCGTCGTTATACGCCTTATTATGAGGCGTTTCATGCTACGGCCGCTGCGCAGCACAACCAGTCACCCTTTAAGGACCTGGAGGATAACATTGCGCATGGGCCTGTACTGATTGGTAGTCCGGAGCAGGTCATTGAGAAGATCCTGAATTACCATGCCGCATATGGACATCAGGTGCTGAGCATTAGCGTGGATGGACTCAGCCATACGGAGCAGCTGGAGCAGGTAGAACGCTTTGCCCAGGATGTAGCGCCTGTGTTACGACGCGAAATCCCCAGTTTCATATGGAACGAACCCCCGCTCTTGAACCAGTCACTTCCCTTTTCCTCTTCCACTTCACATTCTTCCGATTCATGGCCCCCAGCCATCTCACCGATCTTCCAGGTATAGTTCTCAGTTCTTCACGTACTCCCCATTCATCAGTTTTTGCATCCAGGGTGATTCTTGCGAATCGCCCTATCCCTCCCCCAAGATGCCTTTCACTATGATTAAGACTTAATGCCTTCAAACAAGGAAATCAACGCACGCAGCACGAATTCAGTATCTAACGGTTGGCCAGTCACCAGCATGCGGTAGAACATCGCTCCATAGACGAGGTCTATGCACAGTCCGATGTCACAATCCTTTTTCAACTCTCCCCGTTCTACACCTTTTTCAAAAATTCCCCACGCTTCACGCCGACGAGGCTGAATGTATCTGGTTCGGTATTCTTCTGCAAGCCCTGGATCAGACTGTCCCTCTCCGACAATCTGTGTGATCACTTTTCCTTCCCGGCTGATCAAAAAATCAACCAGATTGCTCGCATGAATGCGCACATCCTCAAATACCGATCCTGTATCCGGTACAGGCAATCTTGCCGTTGCCGCAGACATGTACCCATCCATAATGACAGCACCTTTGTTAGGCCACCATTTATATATCGTTGCTTTGCTCACCTTAGCACGCTCAGCAATTTTTTCGATTGTAACCGCTCCGAAACCGTGCTCCAGTAATAATTCATAGGAAGCTGCAAGAATCGCATTCTGGGTTTCCACATTGCGGGGACGCCCTCTTTTGGCAGTCATCATAAGCCCTCCTTGGCATAACAAAACCATCTATGTTTCATAAAAACGATACGTTCATTATACTAAATCACCGATAAATTAAACAATTTCAAGCTCACTTTACTTCGATAATACAAAAAAAATATCTGTGCCTATTTACAATACTGAACGTCTAGTATATTATATGTTTGTGATTAGTAAACGCATCGTTTAGTAATTAACATTTTGAATATACGTATACATTAATGAAAATGAATTTAAGAACATGTGGAGGTTGATGATTATGCATATGCCAAACGAAGTGAAGGCTAACCCGGTTCCAAGCTGGTTGATTTTACTTTTGGCTGCGGCATGCGGGCTAGTTGCTGCAAACCTGTATTATGCTCAGACCGTCGTAGGACCAATCAGCGTTACAACAGGGCTTTCCTCTGCTGCTGCTGGATTGATTGTGACGTTAACACAGATCGGTTATGTCATTGGGCTGCTGTTTATCGTACCGCTTAGTGATATTGTGGAGAATAAACGGCTGGTCACTTTTTTCCTCATCATATTGGTCGTTGGGTTGATCGCCGCCGCCTTCTCTTCCCATGCCGTATTATTTCTGATTGCTTCTCTCGTTATCGGTATCAGCTCAGTCGTTGCACAAATTCTGGTCCCTTATGCCACCTACCTCACTTCGGAGGAGCAGCGCGGACGGGTCGTCGGGAATGTGATGAGTGGTCTGCTGTTGGGCATCATGCTGGCTCGACCTGTCGCAAGTTTTATTACGAGCCTGCTCGGGTGGCAAGCGGTCTTTGTCTTCTCCGCAATCATTATCGTTTTGCTGACACTGCTTCTGTCCCGTGCACTTCCTACACGTCAGCCACAACCTGCGATGAAGTACGGACAATTAATCCTGTCATTAGGTACCCTGCTCAAAACATTTCCATTGCTCCGCCGCCGAGCCCTCTATCAGGCCAGTTTGTTTGGTGCCTTCAGCCTGTTCTGGACTACAGTTCCCTTACAGCTCGCCAATGAATATGGCATGTCCCAGCAGGGGATTGCCTGGTTTGCACTGGCTGGTGTTGGGGGTGCTATCGCAGCACCGATTGCCGGAAGATGGGCGGATAAAGGGTTAACCCGCATATTAACCGGAGTCGCCATGATCATCGCGGTTGTATCTTTTGGGCTTGCCTATCTGTTCCAGGGCCACTCTACCGCTACCCTAATTCTGCTTGTGATCGTTGCCATCACGTTGGATATGGCAGTCTCGGGCAATCTGGTGCTGGGACAGCGCATCATTTATTCGTTGAGTGAAGCAAGAGGACGGGTAAATGGGATCTTCATGTCGATCTTTTTTGTAGGGGGAGCGATTGGATCATCTCTTGGCAGCTGGTCGTATGCACACGGAGGTTGGAGTCTCACCACATTGATTGGTCTGATCATGCCTCTGCTGGCACTCGGATATTATTTAACGGAAAAGAAAACTGCCGTCGTCAGCAAGGCTTAATTGGACTTCATATGTAAGCAAAGGGCAGACTGATCTCAACAATCAGCTCTGCCCTTTTTCTTTTATTTCATAACACTGAATTTCTTAGTCGCGGTTCGAACTACATCATCCGCTCCCCAGACAATAACGCCGACGACTTTGGTGGCTTCCAAGTCCATGGACGCAATCTCACCTGCATACTGTTCAAAGGCATTGTTGAGCGATTGTCCCGTCTGTGAGAAAACAACATGGTTTAGTTCTTCGTTCTCAGTTGAACAGGATTTGGTTAAGTTGATGAGTTGGTTCTCACCAGCCTTCAGGATGACCGTACTAAACCGGATACCCGCATGCTGATTACCGCTCTGATCCAGTACAGGTGCATCCGAATACAATCCGGGTTCCCTTAAGGCTGCTTGTCCCATTAATAATGCGGCAACATTCGCTGCTGCACCAATTTCGAGATTTTTCTCCAGTATGATAGCTATCCTCTTCATATGAGTGCGTTCACCCTCTGCATACTTTTTGTAAAACATACCCACGGCATGTTGATTCCCTCTCGCAATACTTTGTAGGTCACTAACCCATAATGATCGGCACAGAGCTGATTCGTGAGTGCAATGGAACCCTCCGCATTGTGCATGACCTTTCTGCAAGCTTCAGGGTTGGACGATACGGTGCTGTTCTCTCTATAGGTCGTGCTGATCTCTGTTAACAAGTATGTAGTAGCCGGATGATGGAATATAATATCAATCTGATCGGGACATACCGCATGGGAACCGCATAGCACCAGTGCCGGAATCTGCTCTACAAAACTCTCCGACACCACCAATTCGGAATCCATGATGAAGCTGTTTAGCTTTGGATAAGCCCCGGGAACCAACAAGCAGGAAATTGCCCCTGATTTCAAGTCTTCCGCTGCGGCTTCAAATTGCGGATATGGCTTGATTAGATCAGAGTTGTTGAGCTTCTTGGCGATATGCATGCTGCAAGTCAGAAATCCTTCGTCGTCTCCCAGTGTTCCCAGTATGGCATATTTGCTTTCAGTAATCTCCATTTTTTTCTATTTCCTCCCTTTTATTCAAATCCGGTAAGATCGTATACCAAAAAATATCTGTTGTCAATTAACACTTTAACGCAACAAAAATATGTTCTATTATGCATATATTTTACAAAAAACTGTATTGAAAATGGAAAATATTGAGCTATAATGTTATGAAATGTATTTTTTCAATATTACTTTTTCCTTGAGGGAGGAATTATGAAAACCATCGTATACATATCAGATTTCAGGCTTCCAATTAGCTTAAACTTTGTGAAACCTTTGAAGGAATTAGCTAATTACAAGAAAATTTTGATCATCGAGCGATACAATCTGCATAACGAGGATGTACTCAAAGACTTCTTCGACGAAATCAGATATATCGACCACCTGGAATCCGTGGACTTCATCAGGGATCATATCATTGATATTCGAAAGTCCCATTCCATTGCTGCCTTGTTAACTCCTGGCGAGAATGCCATCGAGATTGGCGGCCAAATCCGATCCGAGTTTGGCATCCCCGGCATGCAGCGCAATCAGGCCGAAGCCGTTCGCAACAAATGGATTATGAAACAAATGCTTCATCAACGCGGGATTCGGACTTCGGATATTGCAATTGCCCTGAATGAAGAGGACTACCTCCAATTCACCGATAAACACGGGTTCCCGATTATTGTAAAGCCGCTCAGCGGATATGGGAGTATTAATACGTTTAAACTTTCCAGCATGGAAGAATTGATCCATTATCTCCGGCACTCAAGACAAGAGCAGCAAAAGGACTTGCTGGAGGAATTCATCAGCGGTAAGGAATTTCACTGTGATTCCATTGTCTCCAAGGGCGAAGTTGTGTTCTCATCCGTCTCCCAGTACCTGTATAACTGTCTGGACATTGCCACGAACCAGAAGCCACCCGCCAGTATTACATTTCCGGAAGGTTCCAGTGAGGACTTCATTCAACAGATCAAAGAGGTTAACCAACAGGTGATCGCTGCACTCGGAATCAATCATTCCGTAACACATGCCGAATTGTTCCTGACTCCTCAAGGAGAAGTAGTATTTGGCGAGATCGGTGCGAGAATCGGGGGTTCACAGGTTATGCCGCCTTGTATCAAGAACACACACGGCGTTGATTTCTTCAAGGCAGTCACTGAATTGGAAGTTGGCATATATGAATTCAGCAAACAAGAGACGAGTAACAAGTATACAGGCATGATTTGTTTTCCTTCACGCTCAGGAATCATTCGGAATATTTCCGGAATAGAGGATTATGAGGATATCTCCGGGATTATTGAGTTCCATGTAGCTTACCAGGTGGGACAACGCGCCGGAGACGTGAGTGATACGATGACCCGATCAGGCTTTGCGATTGTGGAAGGTGATTCGTTTGAGGAATTGCGTCATACATTGCTGGATATGTACGATCGCTTCCACATAGAAGTTAATGTTGCCGAAACCGTATAGGCTGTCTGGGAAGAACGGATAAGCCTATAGCTGGATGGACCGTTTCTGGGGAGGTTTGGATGTATTGTCTTTATTCAAAACATACGCGGGGTTAAGCCGCGAAATATATTATCTTTGTTTGGCCCGAACGATTAACAGCACAGGGGATTTCGTATTTTCTCTCATTACCCTGGTTCTGACTTTGCAGATGGGGATGAACGTTGTCAATGCAGGCATATTTGTTTCAATGGCAGCCTTGATCAGCGGGCCAGGCGTACTCCTTGGGGGATATTTGAGTGATGTCATGGGCAAAAAAACCATTATCGTTACCGGACAATCGCTTGCCGCCATCATAATCATCTGCTGCTCGTTCTGGTCGGGCACTATTACGGTTGGATATTTGCTAATTGCAGTGATGTTCTTCATCAGCATTACCCGGCCTGCCTATAACGCGTTGATCATTCAATTGTCTCCGCAGGAAACAGGGCGAAAATCCGCCTTCTCTCTGATGTATTTGGGAGCCAATCTGGGTATAGCCATCGGGCCGTTGGTGGCCGGCTTTTTCATCAAGGATTATCTCAACACGGTCTTTATAAGTATTGGCTCCGTGTTTCTGCTATCCACCTTCATCATCATCAACCGGGTAAAGGTGAGTAAACCCAAGGATTTGGACTCAACAGGCAGCCAACATGCTGTCCAACAACAACCAAGCCAACCGCCTTCTCCATTATTCAGACTGTTGCTGAAAAATCCGCTCGTCGCCTTCTTTATCGTGGTGTCATTCCTTAATTATTTTATCTATATGCAATACTCGTTTAGCCTTCCGCTGCAAATGAATTATTCGTTCGGAGAGAACGGCGCGGCATATTACGGCTCTGTCATGACTATTAATGCCATCAGCGTCATCGTTCTGACAACCTTAATCCTGTCCGTTACACGCAAATTAACCGCGCTAAACTCCATTGCCATAGGGGCACTCTTCTATGGAATCGGATTTGGTGCGTTGAGCTTGATGGGTTACTTTCCCTATTTCACCCTTGTGGCCATCTCTACGGTGCTGTGGACCATTGGGGAGATTTTGGTGCAGACCAATATCAATCTGTATATTGCTTCGCGTGTACCGGACACGCATCAGGGGCGGTTTAACGGCCTGCTGCTGTTCGTAGGTTGCCTGGGCTATACACTCAGTCCGTATTTGACCGGGATTTTTATCAAAAGCATGGACATGGGAAGCGTATGGATCATTATTCTGGCCTTTAGCTTGTTCTATGCGCTGTGCATGATAATCCTGTGGTATATCGAAAAAAACTCAACCAGAAAAAGTGAAATTGAACCGTTGGATTTATCACAAAGTGTTTGAGCATCTGACCCAACCCTCCGTAAGTTGCTGCAACATTAAAGACCGTCAACCATGGTCCGTCAGCATCCAAAACAGACGAATTTGTATACGATTGGTTAAACTACGGGCAGAGTGATCCACAGGATCAGCTTCTGCCCTCTTCCCTTTACATTCATATCAACACAGTCAGATGTGCATTGGCATCATACTCAACCAGCTTCTGCCCCGTGCGCAATTTTTGTACCAGATCGGGATTGGCGATAAACGGTCTGCCGAACGCTGCCAAATCAATACTCCGATCATGCACAGCCTGCTCTGCTGTTATTGCCTCAAGATCCCCTACGCCAATGATGATGCCTTCCCACTGCTCCCGAATCGCCTTATGGAAATTCTGTTCCCCAGTCCAGACTGTGGTGTATCGATCTGTTGAAGGATGCAAGATCGTAATGCCTGTCTCGCGGAACAGATTCAGATAGGCGTTCAGCACGCCAGCCTTGTCTGCCCAGACATAGGAAGGGTCATCATCTTTTTTCTCGGAAAATCGTACCGATATGCGATCCACGCTGATTTCTTGTTGGACTGCAATGATGATTTCCTTCAGAAAACGCAGTCGTCCCTGGATATCGCCTCCGTATTCGTCTGTTCTGTGGTTCGTCTTCTCAATAATAAACTGGTCGATCAGATAACCATGTGCTGCATGCAGCTCAATTCCGTCGAATCCAGCCAGTACCGCATTGCGGGCAGCCGTTTGAAATTGTTGAATGGTATCCCGGATATCCTGCACCCCCATAGCTTGAGGTATCTGATACGGCTTATGCAATTTATGAACTCTTCCTTGAGCCGGAATGCTTGAAGGTGCCTGCGGCGGAGTACCGATCAGATCGGAGTGAGACAGTCTGCCCACATGCCACAGCTGAGCGATGATGGTCCCTCCTTGTTTATGGACGGCATTCGTTACTTTCTTCCATGAAGCGGTCTGTTCAGTCGTATATAATCCGGGGATACCATAGGTTCCTTTGCCTGCCAGCGAGGGATTAATGCCCTCTGTAATGATCAGCCCCACGCCATCCCGGGCACGTCGCTCGTAATACGCCACCATCTCTTCCGTCACGGTACCATCCTGATCATTAGCAAACCCTCGGGTAAGGGGTGCCATCACCAGTCTGTTTCTCAAATGCCATTCGTTTATCGTCACCGGGCTCAGTAATGTAGACATATTATTCATCACAACTCCTTCTCCATTGTCGGCATTTTGCATGATTCCATTTGCTCTGTAAAATGCGCTGTTGATAACGATATTGTAAGCCGGCATATATATATCGTAAAATGATTGAAATATATAGATGTATCTCTCAAAGAGATATCTAACATCTCATCTCATTACAACTCTTATACAGAGTGAACCATATAACAGGAGGCCAGAGCCATGGAACTCTCGGATATCGATATTATTCTCGCAGTGGCACGGTCCGGCAAAATCTCACAGGCCGCCAAAGAACTGAATTACGCACAATCCAATGTCACCACACGCATCAAAAAGCTGGAACAGGAATATCAAGTGCAGTTGTTCAACCGTTTCCCCAAAGGGGTGGTGCTGACTTCAAAAGGAGAACAGTTTGTCCAATATGCGACACGCATTCGAGACCTGTTAAACGATCTGGAGCAGGAAATGACTGATCCGGGAGAACCCTCGGGTACACTAAAAATCGGGATTGTAGAGACGGCGGCATCCAGCCGGTTTATGGAGATTCTCAATGAATACCAAGTGACATATCCCGAAGTCTCCATATCACTTGTTAATGCCACTTCACCCAAAGTGCTGCGCAAGAAAATACAGGAGTATGAGATTGATGGTGCTTTTATCAGTGGTGCTTGTGTGAAAGAGGGTTTGAAGGTGGAATATGCAATGCAGGACACAGTGCATATCATCTCTAAACGGATGGACGTACCACCCGAAAGCCTGTGTCAGGTTTCGTGGGTTGTTTTCCCAAAAGGCTGCCCATACCGTGAAATTACGGAGGAATTTTTGCAGGAAGAAGGTTTGTCTGCTCGCAATATGATTGAAGTCAGCACGATGGATAACTTGCTTAGCTGTGTGGAGTCAGGAGTTGCTTTTACTATTATGCCTTGCAGCGTTATTCACAAGAAACCGGATGAGTTCTCCGTATATGATCTTGCCGAACGATTCACACATACCACAACGACCTTTGTCCGTGGCGAAGATCGATATGTCAGCAGCGCGCTGGATCGATTTGTGAAGCTGCTTAACCAGAAGTGCATTACATTTTGAAATAAAATTTCGATTTTTCCTGTATCCTGCTCATCGCTTATGTAGGGCCGGAGAACACAAAAAGAGAGATGCGATCTTTCGCATCTCTTCTTCTGGTATTATCTATAAAGGCTTTTTCTTACTCTTCACTAAAATGAACAGCAGGGATAGGAAAAACAGAAACTCTGAAATACTGACCAACAACCTCATGCCTTCCCCTAAATCCTTTAATCCAAATAGAAATATGGATCAGCGAAATCATTCCCGTAATTACAGCGACCACTACAGCCAAAATCAGCATGCATTAATCCCCTCAAATTTATTTTAAATTTTAATACTACCAAACCATTCCTTTAAATTACAAATAATGATAGATTAAGAGAAGTCAGATATGGATATACATTCCAAAGGAGGATATTTATATTGATTAAATCTATTGTTCTACGTTGTGTCTTAACCTGTCTGTTATTTCTGAGTTCATTATCTGCTCTGTCCACCCCAGCCAATGCAGAAGCTTCAGCGGCTGCCAATGGGCGCAATCCGATTGTTCTTGTACACGGTATTGGAGGCGCAGGATTTAACTTTGCCAGCATCGAAAGAGCGCTAATAAACGAAGGCTATTCCCGAAGTGACCTGTACGCCATCGATTTTCTGGACAAGTCGGGAAACAATGTCACCAATTCACGTCAGTTATCTGCCTATATTGATGATGTCCTGCGGAAGACCGGCGCCAGCCAGGTCGATATCATTGCCCATAGCATGGGCGGAGCCAACACCCTGTATTATATCAACAACCTCGGTGGTGGTAAAAATATAGACAAAGTCGTTACGCTCGGTTCTCCCAATCGCCTTGTAGCCCGTTCCGCTCCAAACGGTATTGATTATACCTCCATCTACAGTACATCGGACTTTATTGTAAATAATACGTTATCCCCTCTGAACGGGGCGAACAATATTCGCATTTTCGGGGTGACCCATATCGGCCTGTTGACTGACCGTGGTGTTCAAAGCCATATCATGAACGCTTTAAAGTAAAACCAAAATATAAAGAAGGCGGGTATCCATACGGAAACCCGCCTTTTATTTGTACTTTCACTTTATCTGTGCTTTTCTCGGAGCATTCGGGCAGAACGGTTCAGGAGACGTTAGCATTTTTTCTAAGGAACACAGAATGTCTTATTTGGTCCCCAGACCCTCTTTTTCAAACGTAAAGAACACCAGAACGCGTTATTTCCTAGAATCCCCCTAAAAAAACGCTAAAAACAGCTTCAAATTCCGATAAAGTTTACCCGCGCAGTCTCCGGGAACTTAGCGCGTGATGACCATTTTGCAGGAACGTGCTGCGTGTATTCTTCATCAATTCAATCCGGCGTTCAGCCAGACGATCTGCGGCAATATACGTTGCGATGCCTTCGGTCCGTGACGTGTCGAAAATTTTCTCCAGATTATTGTAAATCTCCCCAACCTTGCTATACGCTCGATCCGCGTTATAGCCGTTCAACTCGTCCGCAATATTGATTACGCCGCCTGCATTTATCACGTAGTCTGGTGCGTATACAATCCCCATCTCATGCAGCTTGTCACCATGACGCGGCTCAAGCAGCTGATTGTTGGCACAGCCTGCCACAACCTTGGCCTTGAGCTGTTTCAACGTATCATCATTAATTGTCCCGCCCAAGGCACACGGAGCATAAATATCACAATCCACTCCAGTAATGTCGGCAGGGTCTACCGCCTTAGCACCGAATTGATCCACAGCCTGCTTCACGGAATCCTTACGGATATCGGTCACAATCAGATGCGCACCTTCTTCGTACAAATGTTTGCACAGACGCATCGCCACGTTGCCCACACCTTGTACAGCCACGGTTTTGCCTTCCAGCAGATCTGTGCCGAAGGCTTCCTTCGCCGCGGCCTTCATGCCCTGATATACCCCCCATGCTGTTGCCGGGGAAGGATTACCGGAGGAGCCGTAGCTTGGCGATATGCCTGTAACATAGTCAGTTTCCTGATAGATCAGATTCATATCTTCTTCAGTTGTTCCCACATCCTCTGCGGTGACATAACGTCCGTTCAGTCCCTGAATGTATCGGCCAAAGGCCCGGAACATCGCTTCATTTTTGTCACGGCGCGGATCTCCGATTATTACGGCTTTGCCTCCGCCCAGATTCAGTCCGGATACCGCATGTTTATATGTCATTCCCCGCGCAAGGCGCAAGGCATCTTCAATGGCAGCTTCCTCCGAAGCATAGGTCCACATCCGTGTGCCTCCCAGCGCAGGACCGAGTGTTGTATCGTGAATAGCAATAATTGCTTTTAATCCAGAGGCTCTATCCTGGCACAGTACCAGTTCCTCATAATCGTGATGTTCCATTGCTTCAAACCAGTTCATGTGTTAACCGTCTCCTCCAACCATTTTTGCGATCCAATTCGCCTTCTTCAGTTCGTCTTCCATCCTCTATTGTACCCATGAATATCAAGTTTGTGCAAAATCACATCTGGATGTAACAAAAAGACCTTTCTCCCTCCACAGGGAAAAAGGTTCATATAATCCAGCTCAGCATGGCATTGTTAAAAGGGGTGTATCAACATGTAATCATGACAAGGTTTCAACCACGTTAATGGGATGCAAATCCCCACTCACGGCGAATGACGCTTGCCCGGTCTCTTCCGAGACCACCAGTACAACCGCATCCGTCAGTTCACTCAATCCGAGAGCAGCCCTGTGCCTTGTGCCAATCTTCCGTTCACGCGCAATCGCCTGTGACAAAGGCAGTACATTACCCGCAGATACAATCTGATTGCCTCGAATCAGTACAGCCCCATCATGCAGAGGCGCACCCGGTATAAATAAAGACTCCAGCAATGCATGAGTAACCCGGGCATCGACTGCAACTCCTGAATGGATAATCGGTTCAAGCGGCACTTCCCGTTCAATCACAATGAGAGCACCATATCTGCGATCAGACAAATGCTGTATACTGGCAGTCAGTTCGGCAAATTTCTCCGTGAAGGGTGACAGATAACAATCCAGATAAAAGGAAGACGCAAGCACCTCGATCTGCTTGATCTCGGCCCGAATCTCCGCAAATTGGCCCAGCAAACACACACTGTCATTATCAAAGGTGGATAACGTCAGATTCATTCGCTCTGCCACACGATGAAGATCTCCTTTGAGTTTCTGTCTCATGGACGAGCTGTCGCAGTCTGCTTGCCGTTTCATCATGGTCTTCCTCCTCACCTTGGCATCTCGCTCATCATTCATAATTACCCATACGTTTCCCTCAGCTCCGGGCATTTATGCAAAATAAAGCCTGTCCGCAATGATTGCGGACAGGCCGATTATCCGTATATTTACCTTACTGCTTATCTTATTGCGCTTTACCGTACGAACCTGCCTTGAACGTTGTAGGATCATACCATTTGTATCCGGCAGCCGGTACAGCCCATGGCTCCGTTTGCGGCTCGGTGGATGAAGCTGGAGCTTCAATCGCAAGCAGACTGGTCGGTGTGTCCAAGGTCAGTCCAGACACCTGAGCCAGACTCGTATAGCTTTCTTTTACAGCAAGCCATTTCACGGTATTCACAAGGAATACACCATCGTTCACTTCTTTGAAGCCGTTATACGTTGTTTTGGCAGCGCCTGTTTCTTCACGAAGATATTTGGGAGTGGCATCTTCAACAGGTGAGGAGTCACCAATAAATGCCGCTTTACCTGCTCCTACCTTGGCAATCGCTGCGTAGGCTCCTTCAGCCCGTCCGCCCCCATTGTATACGCCCTGATCGACTGCGTTGCCCCATTTGGATACACCGCTAGGCACATATACCAGGCCTTTAGCTTTGTTTGGATCAATAATAGCAAGGGTAGAACCTGCATGCATGGCTACAGCACTCACTCCGGTTGTAATGCCGAACGACTGCGAAGGTGCAACGATATCCGTTGCATTCACGTCACCCAGTGCATTGTAGCGGAAGCGAATGCCGAAGTTGGATGCCAACCAGTCGGAGCTGGTCACGCCTTGCATGGCTGGAGATTCGGCTTCTGCCGACGACATGCCTTTGGCCGGATTCAGGAATGCACCAAGGCGATAGCCGTTGAACACTTCGGAGGAATCCCAGCGGTTTTTGTTCCGGTCTGCATTATAATGATCGGCAATGAAGAAGACGCTGCCACCATTCTGCACATACTGCAGCAGTGCTGCCTGCTCAGTAGCTTTGAACGGCACGTTCGCTTCGCCGATAACGAAGACATCATAATCTTTCAATTTATTAAAGGTGATGGCTTGCTCACCGAAGGTATACGGGATGCTGCGTTCCAGCTGATCCACGGTAAAGCCTGCGTTTCGCAAACCATTCGCAAAATCCGAAAATGCCCCATCAATAACCCAGTCCGCAGCCCCGGCTGTCTGAGCATGCGCGTTGTCGAACAACACTTTCTTCCCTGTACCATCCGGCAGCGTTGTGCCTGGATCAGGATTAGGATTCGTTGTTCCAGAGGAGAGCGCGATTGAGGTCGGATTCTTCACCCCGGCATAGCTGTTATACGCACCCAGCGTTCCGGTTACGATTACCTTCTGCCCTACAAGATTCGGGTTGGAGGCCAGTCCATATTGCGAACGGTACGACGCTGGAATTTGCACGTCGAGCAGCTTCGCGTTAGTCTTCTCTGTCGCTGAATCTGCAATCAGGAAGTTGAAATCATTGGCGTATGGAGATGTAAATTTGGCTGTAAGCGATCCGGTAGCATGTCCAACAATATATCCTTCCACCGTTGCTGTTGCTCCGCCGCTCTGGGCAGCGATGGCTTGCGATACCGTAATTGGTGCTGCTGCCGCCTGAACAGGACCTTGCGAACCAGGTTGAAGCAGTGCTGTTGCCATCATAATAAAGATCAGGAATGTTCCGATCCAATGCTGCCATACCGCTTTCTTCATACTTGCCTTCTCCTCCTCATAATTACCTGATAATGGGTTATCCACCTTTAATTTAATCGTTCATATGCTGAATTCCTCTTTCTTTTTGTAAAATCTTTGAAAAAACTTTTGGGAATCATGACCATTGCCCATACTGATTAACAAAAGTACGCCAAAGGAGATTTCGTATAATGAAGCTTCTATTCCTTCTGCTTCTGCTGATTGTTCCGCTTATTATGGCTTTTGTTGCGCTTCGATCCCGGACGGTGACCCGTATTTTTCACGTACTTGCCCTGCTCTGCTTTTATAGTGCGGCCACTGTCATTGCAGGCGATGTGTACGCTACTAATGCCCATATGACAACATTCACCACGGAAATCCATCATTTTCTGTTGAATAGATGGTTTCTTTATCCGTCCGCATACCTGGGTGTGTACATTCCATATTTGCTGTGGATGAGCCTTTTTTCGAAAAAAAATTAAGGAAATTCAAGCTTGGCATTGCATTTTGTCAACGTTCATTGCATAATGATAATATAACTGTGATAATGATTATCATTCTTGAGCTTGTCTCAACTCTTCTGCCTACTGTACATGACTTAACGATTTTATAGATAAAGGGGAACGAACATCGAATGAACACAACTCTGCAAAAAACGGATCTGCAGCTCGACGATTATTTGGATCTTCTGAACCTGGCAACCAATCTGGGTGATACCAAATGGCAAAAGGAAATTATTCGTAAGCTGGCTTACACTTATCCCGCAGTCGAATGTAAACAACCACAATAGCATTTCTACATTTACATAGCTCATAACCCCTCCTTTACACGGATCGGTTATTGGGCTATTTTTGTTTTACTAGGAGGGAATAGCGATGCAACTGGAAACCGAACGACTTATCATCCGGGATATTCTGGAGACTGACTGGGAAAGTATACATAGCTATACATCCATGACAGAGGTTACTAAGCATACGGCATGGGGACCGAATACGGAAGAAGATACGCGGGCTTATGTGGAGTTTGTACTGAATTCACAGCAAACAGAACCACGAGAGGGCTTCGAACTGGCAATATGTTTAAAAAATGAGGGCATCCTGATCGGCGGTGTTGGCCTTCACATCGAAAAGACGAACGCAGAGATCGGTTATGTCCTCAATCCCGTTTATCAGGGGAAAGGGTATGCTGCCGAAGCAGCCCGAGCCATACTTGGCTTTGGCTTCAATACACTTGGCATACACCGGATATATGCGAAATGCCGCCCGAACAACAAGGCTTCAGAGAACGTTATGCAGAAGATTGGCATGCAGCGTGAAGGTCTGATGCGGGAGCATTGGTTCTACAAAGGGAAATATCATGATTCGTGTCTATATTCGATTCTAGTAAAGGAATATGCGGACTCGAATGTTGGATGGTAATCCCCCGTGCGGCGGGCTGCTATCTCAATCGTGGGGTATCTGAGTGAATAACCTGGGTATGATGCAGGGAGGGCGTTAACGCATCCTCGCGCCCTCCTTTTTATCATGTATTAGTTGTCTTGGATGGGAGTCATTAACCATAAGAAAAACCACCTCATGATCAGGTGGCTAATACGGCTATCGTTTCCCGTTACTTTAATGACGCTTCGCTTTGCATGATCTCTTCTAATATTTTTTTACCTGTAAAGTCTATCATCGTTCCTTGAGAAGGTTCTTTTTTAGTAATCCATTTTTTTAATTGATCAACATAATTATCTATAAGAGAATTTGAGAAAAAAGAATAATTGGATAGCAATACAACTCCTACACGGAGTTCCTTGTTGAAAGCTAGATAACTATTAAAACCAGCTGAACCCCCGTTATGCCAAAGGATACCTTTATCTAGAAGTTGATCCTCACCCCAGCCAAAATAACGGTTTGAATCCCCGATCCATATAGGGAGATGACTTTTTTGTAGAGTAGCGGCTATCGGACTATCATCCTTTAGATTGGCTTGGACAAATAAACTCAAATCCCTAACCGATGACTTAATACCCCCAGCACCTTCATGTATAGCAAGATCCCAATGAGGGACTCTTTTCCCAGTTGAAGCATGTCCATTCAAAAACCTGCCATTCTGTTCTGAATTAAGCATAACAGCTGTCTCATTCATCCTTAATGGGCTTGTGATATATTTTTTCAACAAGTCGTCATACGTACTTCCTGACACCTTACATAGTATGTATCCTAGTAAACCCACACCGATATTGGAATATCCAAACGAACCCATGCTATCCGTGTAATCAGCATTCGATAAAAAAGCAGTTAAATCTTGCTCGGTATACATTGAATAAGGATTCGATCTTTTTTTAGCCAAATTGTGGTTGGTTGCCAATATCGGTAATCCAGAGGTATGAGTAGCAAGGCTTCTCAAGGTAATCTTATTCAAATAATCGTTTTCAACGTTTTGCACGAACTTACCAACCACGTCATCCGAGGAAAGCAATTTTTCCCGTTCCATTTCTAATAAAAGTATGGATGTAAAAACTTTGGTTATGGAGCCGATCTCAAACAACTTATTCTCAGGAGGGATCAACCTTTTCTTTTTATTATTATCAAATGAATAGTATTCAACATCTCCCTCCCTAACAATCCCGATAACAAGCTGTAAATGTTTCTTATCTTTTGTGTAATCTGAAACACAACTTTGTAAATCCTTCATAGTAAAATTTACTCCTTTTTTATGAATCATTCATTACTATAATGTTGAAATCACGTTAATCAACCTATTTTGGGCAACCAAACTATGTATTCGTTTCCAATTCCTGATTTTCCTGCCCCGTTAGCTTAACAAGATTACTTCATTAATGTTAACCACGCCAAAAAAAAAGCTGACCCCGAGTAACTCGGACATCAGCTTTTTTCACCTCTCCGTAACGACCCCAATCGCCATCGAAGGTACAACCCTATTCAACTTGCTTTCATTACAATCGGCACAGCTCTACTGGGCAGCTTGGAAATGTAGGACATCCGCACATGCAGCGCAAGGCTGCCAGATCCCGAATCATCAATTTTCCATCCATGGTGTCCACCGTCCCCTGTTCTTTCCAGGCTCCCAACATACGCGTTACACTCTCCCGCGTCGCACCAATCATCTCCGACAACTCGGTATGATTCAGCTTCATGTCGAGCACGATGCCATCCGGCGTAACTCTGCCATACGAGTTGCTGGCACGAATCAGCGTCGATGCAAGCGCACCTGCCTTGCCATAGAGCAGCAGGTCACGGAAACGCGACTGGGTGATGCGCTGGGAGAGCGCCATCCATTGCAGGAATTTCAAGGCAAGATCGCCATGCTTGCTAAGCACACTTTCCAAGTCACTGAGCGATACGATCCCCAGCTCTCCTTTGCCTGTCATCTCTGCACTGTAGCTATGAGTCAATCCGCCGATACCGCCAAACTCTCCAATCAGATCCCCGGTTTGCTGAATCGATAAAATGATTTCTTTCCCATCCTCAGTCGACTTGGTCAGCTTCACTCTTCCCGAGCGAATGTAGTACAGGTATCCGGCTTCATCGCCTTCCAGAAAGAGACTATACCCCGACTTTACCCGTTTTGGCTGCATCTTCGCTTCGATCAAGCCCCATTGTTCAGCTGTCACGAACGAAAGGATTCCACCAGTCTCCCGTGTCATCTTGCTCGCCTCCGTCTGTTCATGTTGTGTCGCCTGGGTTGTTCTTTCTTTAAATACCGTACCCATTACCATCGTCCCCCTCGTTGTTTCCTTATGTATCCATCATACCGCGAATTTAGCGTGGGGGTTATCGGGGGATTACCTGAACCTCACCGGGAAACTCCCTGAATTTGCTGTGAGATAAATCACACTAATGAGGCACCTTTACGACTCCACAATCGAAAAAAGCCTTGCCCTACACGGCCTGGATGCCGGTCCATACACAGGATCAGCAAATTACAGAATGGAAATAGGGGTTTTCCCTGAATTACATTACGGAAGAAAGGGGCTACAATAGAAGCAGTGGCGAAATACCCTTATTTTAAGATGTTCCCTGACTACAGGTTAACGATATTGATAATGATTACACCGTAACGTACGGTATGATTCCAAAAAAGGAAGTGTCCTCTCATGCATGATGAACTGCCATCCGGCATTCAGGAGATGATCGACGGCCTGCGCCTGAATACCTCCAGCGATTTTTGCGGACTGGCCTGCCTGTCCGGGACGATGCTGCGCTGGAAGTATACATCCGGCGCCAGCAACGAACGGGTGAAACGCATGGAGATGCGTCCCGGACAAGACCTGGTTGGCACAGCGCTTCGGACTGGACGCACCGCTCTATCTGATGCACAATCCACCGGGAAGCATACACCCGGCCGTTGTCCATTAATGCTTGCGGAGCGGTTGGTCTGTGCCATAGCAGTCCCTGTGTTCCAGCAAGGAAGCGTACCTTGTGCTGTGCTGCTCGTTGGCAGCAGACTGCCTTGCGCGTTCTCCCCGGAGATTGTCCGTCAGACTGAACAGGTCGCTATACAGTTGCAGCCAAAAGTATTTGGATAAATACAGTTGACAGTAATACGCTAAGAAGTCTTGTTATTCCCTTATGGGAGAAGTAGGCGTATAAAGAATCGAAGCTATTCAGAGATTAACTCTGAATAGCTTTCTTTTTTTGGTATGATAAAGAAAGAACTGTGGAACCGGACAGGAGGAAAATGATGTGATTCAATTATTAGTGGTCGACGATCATGTAGTTGTACGCTCCGGGCTGATTGCCCTGCTCGAAGGAAAGAATGATATACATATTGTTGGAGATGCGGCCGACGGTGATGAAGCTATTGCCAAGGCACAAGAACTGAAGCCGGATGTGGTCTTGATGGATTTCAGCATGCCGCCAGGCAAAGATGGTCTGACCGCTACCGCTGAATTGAAGAAATTGATGCCGGATATCTCCATTCTGATACTGACCATGCATGACGATGAAGAATATCTGTTCCGCGCCATCCACGCTGGAGCCTCCGGATATATTCTCAAGAGTGCGCCACATGAAGAATTGCTCGCCGCTATTCGTTGCGTAGCAGAGGGTAGCGCCTATCTGTATCCAAGTGCAACCAAGCGGCTGATGAGTGAATATCTGGACAAAGCGAAGCAGGAGAACGCCGGACCGTATGACACGTTATCCGAACGGGAGAAAGAGATTTTGTCCTGGATTGCCAAAGGTTATGCCAACAAGGAAATTGCTGAACTTCTGGTGATCAGTGTCAAAACGGTCGAATCCCACAAAAGCAATCTGATGGAGAAGCTCGGTCTTCGAACCAGACCGGAGCTGGTGAAGTTTGCGATGAAAAAGGGGTTGCTGAACTTTGAGTAGCACACGTGAAAACAGACTTAGCGGTTTTGCCGACCAGCCTGTGCGTCAATTGTTGGAGGAAATCGACAGTCACATTACAGATACTGAATTCCGCAGCAGACTGAAAGGTTCTCTGCATCAACTCAGTGATCTGAAGTTTGCCCTGGATGAATCGTCCATTGTAGCCCTCACAGACCGCAAAGGAAAGATCCAGTATGTGAACGATAAATTTTGCGAAATCTCACAATATGATCGGGAAGAATTGATCGGTCAGGATCATCGGATCATTAATTCGGGGTATCACGGCAAAAATTTTATGAAAAATCTATGGGAAACCATCTCTTCCGGACGAGTGTGGAACGGAGAAATCCGCAACCGTGCCCAGGATGGCAGCCATTATTGGGTGAATACAACCATCGTGCCTTTTCTCGATAATGATGGTGAGCCCTATCAGTATTTGGCCGTACGTAGTGAGGTCACCAAGCTGAAGCGGGTCGAAGCCGAGTTACAGACGATGATGACCCAGGTCATGAACATTCAGGAAGAAGAACGACGTCGCATCTCCCGCGAGCTGCATGATGGCATTGGACAGAGTCTCTTCTCCCTCGTCATTCAGATGGATCGACTGCTTGCGGATCAGCCCCAATCTGGTGTGGAAGCACTGCGGAAACAGGTCACGGGTATTATGGAGGACGTACGCGGCATGGCATGGGAGCTGAGACCCTCTGTACTGGATGACCTCGGCGTCGTTCCGGCCATTCGCACGTATATCGAGAACTATACCCGGCACTACGGAATTGAAGTGGAATTGGAATGCAATCTGCGAAAAAGGCTGGAGATGAACCGGGAGATCGCGATGTATCGCATTATCCAGGAGGCATTAACCAATGTGGCCAAGTACGCCGATGTGTCAGAAGCTCATGTGACGGTGAAAGATTCGGAAGAGGGCACTCTTGTGAAAATTGAGGATCATGGCGCAGGGTTTAACGGTACAACGGCTGGCAACGGCGTTGGTCTGTTCAGCATGGAGGAGCGAGCACGCGGAGCCGGAGGTACACTAACGATATCTTCGGAGCCTGGGGAAGGAACTGTAGTTACCCTTTGCCTACCCAAAACCGTTCATTAACTCGATCCAACCTGCACTTTATATAGAAGACTGTTTACGGATGAACTCCGTGAACAGTCTCTTTTTCGTTTATGACTACATACCGCTCCTCTTTCATCATCTTCCGATTGGTAAAAATGACAAAATGAAAGCTCTGAATCGGATAAATTCAACATTTACAATAAATATATTGACTCCAATTACGATTCGTCATTAAAATATGAATGCTACATACACATTGTACGTAGATCCTATTATAATTTTGTATTCTATATAGTTAAAAAAAAGGATGGTCAATCATGTCAGAGAAACGCTCCTCCAAAGGGGGAGAAATCCCGCAACTGCACAATCTGGATGCAATCGATCGTAAAATCATTGCCGCTCTTCACCAAAATAGCCGGATATCCTACACCGATCTGGGTGCACAGATCGGCTTGTCCCGTGTGGCCGTTCAGGCCCGCATTAATGCTTTATCCGAAAAGGGAATCATTGAACGCTTCACCGTGGTCATCAATCCGGGCAAAGTTGGACTTCAGGTCTCTGCCTTTTTCAATGTCGATGTAGAACCGCAATTTCTGGATGAAGTAGCCGCGAAATTGGACGAAGAACCCGCAGTAACCAGCCTCTATCATATGACAGGCCCGAGTACCCTGCACATGCATGGTATTTTTACAGATATGGAAGAGATGGAGCAGTTCCTGCTGGAGAAGCTCTACAAGATGCCGGGCATCGTCAAGGTAGAGTCACAGCTGTTGTTAAAACGATATAAAAGCCGAATGGGCATGAGACTCTAGGAGGAAATCAGCATGAGTTGGAAAGATTACAACGGTCTCGTCATCGGGATGGTACGAACCGGAATTTTGGGATATGGCGGCGGTCCTTCGGTTATTCCGCTGATCCGTTATGAAGCCGTTACCCGTTATAAGTGGGTAAGCGATGATGAATTCGGCGAGATTTTGGCCATTGCCAACGCCCTGCCGGGTCCCATTGCCACCAAGATGGCCGCATATCTCGGGTATAAAACGAAGGGTGTGCTGGGCGCAATTGTCTCGGTCCTGGCCCACATTTTGCCGACGAGCATCGCCATCATTGCGCTTCTTGGTTCCATGTACGCGCTGCGCGAATCAAAAATCGTAGCAGGCATGGTGGCAGCTGTTCGCCCGGTTATTTTTGTCATGCTCGGCATGATGGCTTACGAATTCGCCAAGAAAGCATGGAAGGGACTCGGCACAACCTTTGCCGCCCTGTTCGGTGTTCTTGCATTTGTACTGTTGCAGCTGCTCGATATTCACCCCGGTATTGTCATTGCCGTCTTCCTCGGATATGGCGTCTTTCATCTGGATGTGGTCCAGCGTTTCAAATCCAGGGGCAACAGTTCCGATAAGGGGGTGTCCTAAGCGATGCTTCAGACATGGTGGGAATTGTTTTGGGGATTTTTTGTAGCCAACATATTGGGATACGGGGGCGGACCTGCCTCCATTCCGTTAATGCAGGAAGAAGTGGTCAATCACTATAAGTGGATGACCACGGAACAATTCGGGGATGTACTCGCCATCGGCAATGCACTTCCCGGTCCGATCGCGACCAAAATTGCCGCATTTGTCGGTTATCAGGTGGCTGGCTGGTTTGGTGCATTTATCGCCAGTTTTGCCACAGTTGTGCCTTCGGCTGTTGCGTTAATTTTGCTGCTCCGCTTGCTGAACAAACATCGTACTTCGCCAAAGGTGAAAGGTATGACCTTGCTCGTACAGCCGGTTATCGCCGTACTTATGATCTTACTTACATGGGAATTCGGTCAGGTATCCACCAATTCTATCGGCATTTGGCAGACGCTGATCATTGCAGGTATCTCGCTCTGGGTCATGACCAAGACCAAGCTGCATCCAGCCATTCTGATTCTCATTGCTTTTGCATATGGTGCGCTGGTTCTGTCTCATACGATGTAATTCATTCATAAACATACTAAAGGGACGTTCTGGAACAAAGGATGCACTTTCATTGTGAGGTGCATACAAAGGTTCCGGGATGTTCCTTTTTCTTATTTCCTTTTTTTAAGCGGCACCATCGCATTTCAATGTCGTTTACTATAAATAAACGGTGATAACAGCATTTAAGCTGTCATCACCGTATAGGGGATTGCTTGTTTTACCTTCGTACTTGATAAAGTTATTATTTCGCTTCAACAACTACAGCCACTTTGGTTTTCACACCTGCATAAGTCACCGTAATGGTTGCTTTACCTTTACCATTGGCCTGAATGACGCCATCCTTCACCGATGCTGTCGCAATACGGGATGATTTCCAAAGCGCTGGTTTGGATACGTTCGCTTCGCTGCCATCCGCATACGTTGCTGTAGCAACCAGGGTGACCTTGTCACCTGGCTTCATGGTCAGGGTGACCTTATCGGTTTGCAAATATTTCAGTGTATCCACTTCGACTGCAACCGTTACCGTCTTGCTGCCGTACTTCGCTGTAATTTTTGCTTTACCTGAACCTGTTGCTTTTACTTTACCTTTAGTTACCTGTGCTACTTTGTAGCTGTTGGTTTTCCATTCCGCTTTGTCCGTGACATCACGCTCACTGCCATCGCTCAGATATGCAGTAACTGTAAGATCAGCAGAATCACCGGTTTTCAGGGAAAGAGCCGGTTCGGATGCTTCAATACGTGAAATAACGTCCACTTCAACCTGAATGGTCACTTTGTTGGAACCATATTCAGCCGTGATATTGGCTTTACCGCTGCTGTTCGCAGTGATAACCCCTTTTTTCACGTCGGCTACGCGGGAATTGCTTGATTTCCATGTTGCATCGGAGGACACGTCCTTGGACAAGCCATCTTCATCCGTTGCTGTGAGTACAATCTGCTGTGTTTCCTTGGAGGACAACACCACAAAGTTCACATCTGCCTCCAGCCCGCTAGCCATACCTACTTCAACAGGCAGCGTCAACGTTTTGCCTTCAATCTTGGCTGTGATGGTTACTTTACCTGTTGCAATACCCGTCACGACACCTTTGCTGTCCACTTCAGCGAGTTTTTCACTGCTGCTGCTCCAATCCGCATCTTCGGACACGTCTTTGGATGTATCACCGTATACGGCCAATACTTTCACAGACAATGTGCCACCAACGGCTACAGAACCTTTTTTCTTGTCCATTTCATACTTGTCTGGAACATCTACATTTACGGTGAATTTAACGGTTTTGCCGCCGTATGCCGCAGTGATGGTCGCTGTTCCTGATTTATAGGCGATCAAATCGCCGCCAGATACATATACAACATCCGCATTGCTGGATGTCCAAGTTGCTTTGGAAGTTACGTTCTCTGTACTTGCATCAATATATTCTGCATTGGCTACCAGTTTCTTGGTTTTGTTATCACCTGTAACACTCATTGCCAATTTATCTTCGATACCCACAATGTCCAAATATCTTGCCGTATCCACGTCAACCGTGATTTCCACCGTTTTGCCGCTATACGTTGCCTTGATTGTCGTAGAACCCGCACCAATTGCTGTAACCTGTCCCTTGAATACCGTCGCAACCTTCTCGTTGCTGGATGTCCATGTTGCCTGATCCGTTACATTTACATCAGCACTATTCGGGTAAGAGGCAGTCAATACGACATTTGCTGTTTTATTGGACTCACTCAAACGGAAGAAAATGCTCTGTTTCTCCACACTCAGTTTGCTTGTCAAATCCACATCCACATCGACCGATACGGATTTTGTTCCGTATTTGGCAGTAATTTTGGCAGAACCCGCCGAATAACCTGTGATTTCACCTTTTAATACGTCTGCTACTTTTTCATTGCTTGACGTCCACTCGGCCAGATCCGTTACATCTTTGGTTGTGCCATCTGGGTAGGTGGCTGTCAGTTTTACAGTTTCACTTTTGTTCAACAGCAGATTGACCTGCTTCTTGTCCACATCTACACGTTTAACAACCTCAACGTTAACATCCACAGTCACACTTTGACTGCCCACTTTACCTGTGATAACGGCTGTACCGGCGCTTTGTCCAGTAACTTTACCATTCACAACCGTTGCCACTTTCTCATCATCGGATGACCACTCAGCAACTTTGGATGCTTCTGCATTCGTCGTGTTATCACTGTAGGTTGCCGTCAAAATAATGTCTTTGCTATCTCCTGTGCGCAAGTCCAGCGACTGCACGTTTTTGGAAAGGGCTTTGACCTTTTTGGTTACATTCACCTGAACCGTCTGACTCTGACTCTGATACGATGCTGTAATGGTCGCCGTACCTTCCTTTTTGGCAGTGATGGCACCATTATATACAGTCGCTATCGAAGTATCACTGCTACTCCAGGATGAACTAATTGTCACGTTAGCGGATGTATTATCGCTATATACTCCTGTCACCGTAACCGAACTGGAATCACCCACTTCGAGCGACAGCTCATTTTTGGAAACTACAATTTTGGACAGTTCTTTATCTGCCGCAGCGGCCAAGCCTACGTTGGAAATACTCAGCACCAATACCAGCATCATCACCATGTACTTGGTCAATCTTGGCTTTAACATCATTTCCCCCCGATTCTTATCATTTTGTTCCTTAGGTTTAATGTCGGCAAGTTCTTTCCAGATGTTTAGACTTTCAGGGGATTTTAAGGGGAATTCGCGGGAATTCATCCTTCCGACCTATCGAATTCCAAAGGATTCATACCCGCAAATATTACGCATAACCTATGTATAGTTACTGAAATTTGGACTTTATTTCATAGGATCGGGGGAGAGACATGAGTCAGTCTTTTGATTACAAAGGATATTGGGAACAAACGTATAGCTCAGGCGAAACATCAGGAAGAGGTTCCTATGGTGTACTGGCTGAATTCAAGGCAGAGGTAGTAAACGGACTGATTCAGCGTGAGGGTATCTCCAGCGTCATTGAATTTGGTTGCGGGGATGGAAATCAACTGCAGTATATGAATTATGAGATGTATCTGGGTGTCGATGTGGCAGGTTCGTCGGTACGACTCTGCGCCTCCAAGTTTGCCAGCGATACCTCCAAGAGCTTTATGTTATACACGCCAGGTCTGTGGATTAACCGCGGTTTCCTTCAAGCGGATCTTACCGTCTGTCTGGATGTGCTCTATCATATTACAGATGAAACGGATTTTCGCAATACCCTTTACGACATCCTGCACGCTTCGTCAGAGTTGGTCGTGCTGTACACTCGATTGAAAGAAAACGGGAATCCAGGGGTTAGCACCATTCAGGACCGAAATATTTTTGATTATCTGTTCGACTATCCCGAGTTTAAAGTGCAGGAGATTATTCCTCAACGATATCCCGATCAGTCCTCGGCCGACTTTGTCATCTTAAGACGCACCCCTGAAATCAAAAATAAATCTGTGTGATCTAGCATGTGAACCGGAGCCATTGAATCTCTACCAGGTCATTTCTAATAGAAACAAAGAATTAGCCCGGTGGCCTATCTATAAGATCCCTTCCATTACAGCTTCTACTTAGGTATGCTCCGCCTCCAAGACAGAAATACCTTTTCCCCCTGGGAGGCAGGCACACTCGAGCAGTTGTATGACGGGCCGCATACTCATCCCCCACGCATACTCGCTGCTCGACGTGTGATGTTCTTAAATTTTGTTTTTCTAAAATAAACCCGGACAGCCACGCAGCTTCGCCAGCGCCTCCATATAGAAATAATCGCCGTATATAATCGGCACATTCAAGCCTCGACCCTCTGGATAATGCACGGTTCCCTGCATGATCAGACCTTCTTCCGCTGCTGTCTCACCAGAGCTGTAGTTCTCATGCAGCCCGTGGAGGATACGCTCTGCCGCGGCTCTGTATTCCTCACCGCGCGGCGACAGCTTCGCCAGCTCCAACAGACCGCTTGCGGCAATCGCCGAAGCGGACGAGTCCCACGCCACCTGATGCTCGGCAGGTGCGCGAAAATCCCACAGCGGCACGATGTCTTCGCCAAGCACGGCGAGGAAGAAATCGGCCGCTCGCTCCGCTGTCTCCAGATAGCGGGCTTCGCCCGTATACCGGAAAGACAGCGCAAACCCGTGCAGCGCCCAGGCGGTGCCCCGCGCCCAGGCGGAACCTGGAGCATGGCCCTGCCCGCCATGCTCCTGCACCTTCTGCCCCGTGAGTGGATCGAACTCCACCACGTGGCAGATGGACCCGTCAGCGCGGACGAACTCGCGCGCCACGGTGTCCGCATGCGCTTCCGCCAGCCAGCGGAAGCGCGGGTCGCCGCTCTGCTCGGATGCCCAGTAGAGCAGCGGCAGGTTCATCATGCTGTCAATGATGGCTACGCCGCGCGTATCCATCGTTGACGAGCTGAAGTTCCAAGCGCGGATATATTGACCGCGCACGTTGAAGCGGGCAGCGAGCAGATTGGCGGCGAGCATTCCCCGCCGCCGAGCATCCGCGCTGCCTGTCTGGCGGTAGTTGGCTACGCCACTAAGCAGCCAGATGAACCCCAGATCGTGATCCACCGATTCGGGATCACGCAGACAACCCTCCAATTGCCGCTCACAGCTTTCGGCAATGCGGAATAATGGAGCGACAGCTTCGCTCTCCGGCGACTCGCCATAGACAAGCCATAACAGCCCCGGCCAGAAACCGGCGGTCCACCATTCAGGATCATTCTGGTCATACTTGCCCTGCGGGGCGGTGTGCGGAAATGTATCCTTGATGCGCTGCGCATTGCGAATGATTTTGGCTGCTCCCTGCCGCCATGCTTCTTCAACCCATATTACCGATGCTGATATATTCACGAGCACTGCCTCCTCTTTTCAAATCCTGCCTAGACGAACTGTAAATGTAATCCTCTGACTGCCGCTTACTACCATGCGTGCTTCCTTCAAGACACCATTGCGCGAAGCCACCTTATGGTCATGAAGGTGAATTTCTGCTTCTTCATCAAGCACGGTTGATTCCACGTAAGCTCCACAAAATTCACAGCGAACATGATCACCGGAGACCGTGATGACAGCTTGATCCTCCCCATCGCTGTACATGAGCGGGATCACAGCCCCAGCCGCTTCAATCTCTCCTTCGAACTCATACGTGACCGTTAACAAACCCGGCTGCTGCGTATAATACGTCCGAAGTGCCTTTAATCCGATCAATGGGCCAACCCAGTCTACTGTGAATGTGTTGCTTTTCTGCCCCTGATCCTCCGCTACGTTAAAGACGACTGCTCCCCCTCCATCAGAAGGGTTGATTCCGGCATCCCGATTATATTCAACTCCGCAAGGAATGCCTGAAGCCAGGCTGTGCCACTGCCCATCCGGTGTCCGCCAGGCCGGACAATAACTGATCGCCTTCGTCTCACCCTCCGAAAATTCAGTGAATCCAGACTCGGCATGCCCAGCAGCAGCGGGACCAATGAGTCCCGGAAGCCCCTGCTGATGAATCCGCACTAATCCGGGTACGGTATATGGGTCATTCAGAGCTGTATGTAACACGATTTGTTGGCCCGGTACTGAAGCCGTGATGGTCTCAAACCAGCCATCCATTTGAAGGACTCGACTACCAATCTCGGACGGAATGGGCAATTCAGCCACTTCATCCCCGGGATCGCACAGATACGCATTGGCTAGTGCCGCAACCGTCCACAGGTTATAACACGTATGGTTGGTATAGATCTCGTATCCGTGGCGAACGGCCGGAGCATACCGATTCCGAACGATATTCAAACGGCCGTCCTCCATTTTCCACCGATCCACGGCTGCAAAACACAGATTGGCCGCACGCGTAAATACGCCTGACATCACCAGATCACCGATCTGCTTTGCAGCTGAGGCATGACTGGAGAACACGTATGCAGCCGCAGCTTCATTCCATTGATGCTGTGAGCTGCGTCCTCGCGGAGGAATTTCGCCCAGCGGAGATAGCGTAAGGAGCGAAGTGAAAGCTCCGCGCCGAATGTACTCAGCCAGAGAAGACGAACAGCTGCCGTCATATCCGGCATCCAACATAACACCCAAGTGATAGCGGGTAGCGATATCATACGCGAGCGGGCTGTTTGGCCGATCCAGTGGACCATCCTGATACAGGCCAAGTGCTGTAAAACGCGGCAGGTGGTAGCTCTCCAGGTACTGATCCATCCATTCAATCCCTTCACTCGCCAGCTGCTCGCGGTAGCGAAGGTATTCTCCCGAGATCATGATGGCATTCCAGTTAATCATCCGGTTTGGGTTATTCATTTTGGACATCGTAAATACATAGGTTTCTTCCGGTTGAATCCGTTCCAGCTCAGCTGCCCATTGAGTCGCTTGCTCTGGCAATAGCGGCTGGAGCAGCATATAGGCTCTCAACATAAGTATGGGGAAAAAGTCGGCATGATCGTCCGGAACCTCGCCACGAACCACCAATGAGATACTGTGGGTCAGAGCTGCTGCAGCCGAGGAGAGCAGATCGGTCCGCCCATGCTTGACCAGAACCGCAGCTGCAAATGCATAAGCGGGAGTTGAATAGTAGCGCTCCCGATCAGAAAAGGGGTCCCTAATGGCACCATTCTCCTGCTGATACACCGAGTAGGCACATACAATGTCTTCGATCAGTGCTATTTTGCGCGATCGATCCCATCCGCTAGGTTTTGCAAGTTTAGCCTGCTCCGCGTCGGTCCGGAACCTTTCCAGTTCACTTCTCCATGGATATGCTGAATCCGATGTATACGCTAACAAAACAAATCACCCTCATTTCTGATCCCGACTTCCATCTGGGATTGAATTGGTTCGAGTCGTTTCTGGTTCCTGCTGCATTAATCCGTATTCATCGTTACTTCTGATTTTTTCTCCTTACTTTGGATGGATGGAGAATTTCAATCTGCACCATGTCTCTTTTACGGAGTGATTCCTGGAATTCCCCTCTTCATATGCCGTTTGCCGCAAGAATAATGCCGTCCGATAAAATGTCAGGGGCAGGTGATCGTGATCCACCGTCTCTACCTCTTCCACCTGCGCATCCCAGAGTTCAGCATCATAATGCATCGTCACTACAGCCTTGCTCCCTTCCCACTGGACCCATGCTTCCTGTACGACAGGATGAATTCGACTCATGAAATGCTCAACGACTGGCGGCTTTTCGGTCAGGTGCTCTTCTCCACACGTACCCAAAGGTTGCTGCCACTGATAATAGTCTTCAAGGAAAAGCTCAGCTTCGGAAGCTTCAGGCGGACAGTTCCAACTCAAATGCCTGGTATACCTCGCCAGTGTCGGAGCATTTGGGTAAGCCGACGTCAAATCAAATGCAGCCTCTATCCCCTCCGGAAATAATCGCTTGATATGCAGTACTTTCGCCTCTGCTTGCCGTCCGGATTGCTGACCCGCTCCTTCGATGACCGGAACGCTATGCCCCTGAGAACCAATTTGAAAAATACTTTCCCGCCCAGGTGCGAAATAGGCCTGAGTATACTCGCCTGAACCTGGGTCACAGAGAATATTTTCTCCGCCGCCATGAAGGATAAAATGTCCCAGATCATTATGATTATGGGGCTCTGCGTTATGACCGCCCTTTACGGCAAAGGCTGCAGTCATTTCCTTTTGTTCTCCCGCTGCCAGTACTCCTCGGGCTATCCCCCATGACAGGTCTTCCAGATAAACTGAGGCTGCCGGCAACTTCCTTTCACTTCCTCTTTTATATCCGGCAGGTTTACTCCAAAGTATATTACGCAAAGCATGGGCCCATCGACGGCAGGGGTCCTCTGTCAGAAGCGGTATACGATGTTCCAAATTGACTTGAATCTGCTGCCGCTCGGACAAAAGAGAAAGCAGGCCAGGCGGAATGATCTCCCGTTCGCGACTGTCCGAAAAATTGACAAACACCCCGCCTGACAAGTGAATATTTCCGGGGAAAGCAGCGATCGCTCTCGTTAGGGGATCGGACATCATATCCAGTTTGCCTGAACTGGAAATTCGCAGCATCTCTGCAAAATACGTATAAAAACCGAACCCGTAAACCCAGTAACCTACGCCTTCAGCACATCCCCCATCCACCCCATACCCCTTCAAGAAAGCGTTCATGGAATGAAGGGTCTGCTGTACGGCCTTGGCCCTAAGGTGCTCATCTTCCAACAGAAGGAGAGCCGCAATTCCACAGCTGCCGCTGCACACCGCTGACCAATTGTGCTCTGCGTTCTCCCAGCCGTATATCCGCTGCTCTCGGTACAACGGGGTGAATATCCTGCACTCGATCTCAGCCCGCACTATCCGCATCACACGTTGATCCAAAACGCCATTTAACATGATGATCATCTCTGCGAGCGTTTGTGCTGTTTCTGCAGCGAACAGGTCAATGTGTTCTCTTACGCCCGCTTCTTTCCCTTCAGGTACATGAGCGGGCAGACACCAGGTTGGTTCGTTACAGACACTCCAGATCAGGTCTTCCAGCAATTGCAGTCGCTCGGCTGATGGCGATGCCGCGGCGAGCAGCCCCAATGCAGCGAGCCTCCCGCGCCGTTCGAAATATGCCAGCTCATACGATTGGCGCTCACCTGTCTCCCTGAATTGACGATATAAGGAAAAAGATAATTCAGGCAGGTTCTCCATTCTCGCTTTGTCCTCATATACTTGTAGATCTGACCAGAAAGAAGCATAGTCGGGATCATTCAAGGTGTCAGCCAGTCTATCTTTCCATCGACAGATGTACTTCAGAACACTACATGCATCATGCCTCATGGCCATCTCGATATCATCAGCTGTCCAATTCCATCCAGGGTGAATCGTCATGAGAATTCCTCCCTAATTTTGTAACCGATTTCATTTTAGCCCATCATCTACTAAAAATGAAGGGAGTTCGGATTAATGTTGTATAAAAAAATAAATAATGAAAATAAATGAAACTTTTCAGAGATTTTTCTCGTAAAAGGGTTGTCGGACTCATGGCATATGTATTTTCATTCCATTATGAGGACAGGTGAACCATACTGAATACTGAATTATTTAATCAGGCTGTTACTGAACTGCTGCATCGCTCCAATAGCCGTGTGTTTGTCCAGGTTGAGCCCCATTTTCCGGATAGTCGTCTCGTCGGTGGTAAATATCACATGGGAAGCCACACCGTGTATCTATATAAAAAAGAAATTATGGAGCAATGCCAAATGCTGTTTGGCTCTTTGGCTCCATTAAAGGCCTATATTTATGTCATTCTGGCTCATGAACTGGGACATGCCGAAGATGTAGAATTGGTGGATTTGTCAAACCTTCTGCATGGACCTCATACAGCTCCTGAGCAAGCTGAAATTCGGCTGCGTATCGAAGAAAATGCTTGGCGTTACGCAGAATCCCTGCTCTTTGATATAGATCCCATTTTCTTGCGTACCATCATTGACGAATCCCTATACAGTTATCGTCAAGCGATCGAACCACATATTGCCTGACCTGTTAGTGCAACAACGCTCATAAAAAACAAGGCCAGACTCACCCTTTTCCACAGGTGAAATCTGGCCTTGTTTGCTTGGACTAAACAGTGTTCCTATATCAATGAATTAATTGTTCCGATTACGGGACCGAGCTTGTCCGCCCTTGCGTCCTGCCTCTTCACGGCTCATTTTGCCATCTTGATCATCGTTCCCATCATTGTTGCCCCGGGCGCTTCCGCCCTCCCGGCCAATTTCTTGATAGAACTCGCGGTCGTGGGATTTCGATGTTGCTTCCCCACCCTTACTGCCAATCTCCTGATAAAAATCTTTGTCGTGGTTCTTCGCGGTTGCATCTCCGCCCTTGCTTCCAATCTCTTGGTAGAACTCCTGATCATGATTCTTGGAGGTTGCTTCTCCACCCTTACGTCCTGCTTCTTCACGGCTCATTTTTCCGTTTTGGTTATTTTGTGCCATTTTGAATTCACTCCTTATCGGGTATTGAGTATAGTGTGCTACGCTTTTTATTTACCCTCTCATTTGGGATTAAAACATATATATTCTAAATATGTCATTTTCCCTTAGATTTTTTTGTTATATAAAAAAAGAGCACAGGATCTGTACAGACCCCATGCTCCATTTTTATTGAATTTTAAGTGGACTGTCCTGTACAACAGACAACCATTGACGCGCGATAAGCTCATGACCCGCTGCCGTTGGATGCACACCATCCCACAACCAGTAAGCAGCGTCAGCCTTTTCAGTGGCCTGATTAAACACATCCTGCAATGGAACCAGCACAGCACCGAATTCTGTGGCAAGTTCAGCAACAAGGCGCTGATACAGTCCAATCCGCTCCTGCCAAGTGTCCCAACGCTCCACTGTAGCTCCGGTTTTAAGAATGAACGGCTCCATTAAAACCAGCCCAGTATTCGGCATCACTTCACGTGTTTCCTCCAGCAAATGACGATATGCACGTCCAAGACGATCCGTCACACCACTGGGTTCGCCATTCATGGTACGCCAGGCATCATTAACACCGATGAGAATGCTGATCAGATCCGGCTTCAGACTAAAGGTATCCTCATTCCAGCGTGCATACAGATCGGAAGCGCGATCCCCGCTAATTCCTCTGTTATAGAACGTCGGCTGCTTGGCGGCCAGTTCCACGCCCAGTTTGCTTGAGATCAGATACGCGTAGCCATGCCCGAGAAAATGATTCGGATCATCATTGCGCGATCTCCCCCCGTCTGTAATGGAGTCTCCCTGAAAAAGTATAACGGATGAATGTGTACTCATGATCAATAACCGTTCCTTCCTGTATGTAAAATGAAAACCTCAACCCTTCAGTCTCCATTTTATCCCTTTCGGACGCAATAGAAAATAGCGTTTTCAGAACGGTACTTTTCAGTCTTTCGGGTCTTTCGCCACATATCCTCCACCCTGATATTCCGTCTCGTCTTGCTTATCCGGCGTTCCCTTGCGTTTCGCTTCGGCCCATAACTCTGCCGCATCATCCTCCGGGTGGTACCCAATCATCTGCTCCAGATATCCAATATCATAATAATTGTCCGTATTTGCTGAAGTGCCATATAGATTAACATATTTCATGCTCGAATCCGCCTCAATGCAGCACTCGGCAAGCTGCACCATATCTCTGGGCGAGATCCAGATGTGTGCCGAACGCTCAGAATGCGGATACGCATCGCCCGAGAAATTGCCAATTCGAATGTTGAATGACGATAGACCATGCTTATCGACGTAATATCGTCCCAGCAGTTCGATATAACATTTGCTAAGTCCATAGAAACTGTCTGGCCGATATGGATCATCCACTACAATATCCTCTCCTGTTGGATAGAACCCTGTCGCATGATTTGAACTTGCAAAAATAACCCGCTGTACACCGTTCAACCGTGCAGCTTCATACACATGGTAGGCCCCTGTTACGTTGATCGGCAGAACTTTGCCCAGAAAATCTTCTTCGTCCTTAGCCCAAGCAATGTGAAGCACTGTCTGAACACCCTGCATGAGCTCGTTCAGTCGTTCTCCATCTGTCACATCCATTGCCACAATCCCTGATTGAGGATCATCATGAAGGTCGGCAGCCACGATATCATACTTGCCCTTTTCCCTCAGTCCCTCCAGCAAACTGTGACCAACGACTCCCGCCGCTCCCGTAATCAACAGTCTGTGCTTCGTTTTACTCATGGATCTAACTCCCTTCGCCCTATTTACTACGGTCTTATAGGACATTATTAACCGTAAGGGCGAAGGATTTACCTGATCCAATAAAGACCGCGTATATTAACCCATCAAGTACCGTAAAATCATCATTGCCACCATACCGACAAGAACCGTTCCGAGCAGACTCCGGGTCCAGATTGCTACGGCAATGGTAGGTAATGCTGCCCAGAGGGCTGCATTTTGCGTAATCGGCACCAACTGGTTGTCCGCCATAAACAATTCCTGACCGATCAGTGCCGCCATCACCGCTACGGGTACATATTCAAGCCAGCGTAACAGCCACATCGGAATCTGTATCTTGCTGAACAGCATGAGTGGCAATACACGCGGAATGAACGTTAACAAAGCCGAACCCATAATAATCCAAAATACATCCCATCTTACTTCCATCGTTCCATCACTACTCCCATCGTTGCCGCAATGACCGCAGCCACAATGACACTCATGCTGCCAAGCGAAGCCATGCTGGCGAAGATTACACAGACAACAGCGATGATCGCCACATTGATGTGTAATTTTTTGTTTTTGCGCTGCATCAGCTGAAGTACGACCAGACCGATAAACATCGCAGGCAAGGCAAAATCCAGCCCAAGCCGCTCCGGATTAGTTATCCAGCGACCAAAATAAGCCCCCGCCATATTCGCCACAAACCAGTTCAGATATGCTGTAATGTTCAGACCGTGCATCCAGCGCTCACTCAGCGTTTTCCTACCAATCGCACGCGTCATCGCCACGCCAAAGGACTCGTCGGTGAGCAGCGAGCCGATCCACATATTTTTAAGCGGCGTCAGATGACGGAAGTACGGCGATACGGCTGCACTCAGCAGCAAATGACGCAGATTCACGAAAAATATGGTGAAAATAATGGCCGTCGCTGAACCATTTGGTGCCAGCATGCCTGCGGCAATAAACTGGGCCGATCCCGCATACAGAATCAGACTGAGCAGAGCCGTTTCCGCCAGGCTAAGACCTGCCGTCATTTCAATGACACCCGCTGCAAAGCCAATACTCAAATAACCAAGCAGGGTTGGAATACAATCCTTGACCCCTTGCATAAATGTAGCATCATCCTGCACCTCTTCGGTATTTGCGGGCCCGGATGTCAGTGGTATTGATTTGTCCAAATCCGGTGCATCCCCTTTCCATCTCAATCCACATCCTGCGGATTACTTTTAATTTAGAAATATACCACAGGATGAGACGTTCCGGGAGAGACAGATCCCCTTTTACAGAACAGATCCGCTACGAATCTTCATAATTCGATGATTAACGAAGTACACCAACAAGAAAAAGACTGCGGGGTTATACCCCACAGTCTTCGAGAATGGCTATTCAACTATAATTTGAATCGTTCAATCATGCTTTGCAGATCTTCAGCCATACGGGACAACGCCGCCGAGGACGCCGCAACCTCTTCCATTGTAGCCAGCTGCTCCTGTGCAGCCGCTGACCCATCTTCCGTTCCTGAGGCAATCTGATTGGATAATTCAATCGTCTCATTGACTTCCTTGGTCACATAACTCATTCCTCCATCAATCTGACGGGAAGCTGCCGATACTTCTCCAGCTTGAGCAGCAACCAATTGCACGGCACTACGGATATTTTGAAAAGCCTCTCCCGCTTCGGTAATCATTTGGGAACCCTTGATCATGCCTTCTCCCGTACGGGCAAAGGTAGATTGTACCGCATTCGTTTTCTCATGCATCTCACGCATCAGTTCATTAATGCGCTCGGCCGCACTGCCCGAATTGTTGGCCAGCAACTTCACTTCATTGGCAACCACGGCGAAGCCCCGACCCTGTTCACCTGCTCTGGACGCTTCAATGGATGCGTTCAAGGCAAGAATATTGGTCTGCTTCGCAATAGCAGTAATTTCGGCTACAATCTCAATGATCTCTTCATTTTTCGCTCGAAGATCCTGAATAACCGCAGCCATGGCTTCACTCTCATCATTCACCTTCTGAATATGAGCAACCGCCTCTTCCACTGTAACCATACCCGCTTCGGACTTGGTAGATGCTTCAACAGCGATGCGAGCGGCCTCTTCGGCACTCGATGAGATTTCTTTGACCCCAATAGACATTTCACCCACAAGTTGCCCCGTTGCGGCGAGACTGGCGTTTTGTTTGTTCGTTCCTGACGCTGCATCCTGCATCAGTTCAGCAACCTGTTCGGTTGCCCTGGATGTCTGTTCAGAACTCGCCATCAGCTCCTCAGAGGATGCCGCCAGCTGGCTCGATGTATCATGTACTTCGCCCAGAACGTTGCGCAGCGAGGAGGTCATAGTATCGAAGCTTGCCCCGAGTTGTCCGAACTCGTCGCGACGCTGCAAGCCCACCCGAACTGTCAGATCCCCTGCGCTCACTTTCGATGCTGCCTGTGTTAGCTGCAACAATGGACGGTGTATGCTTCGAATAATGAACACAAGCAGAATAATACCTATGATCAGTGATGTTCCAACAAGAGTGTATGCACGGATCAAGATCGGTCTTACGGCATCGGCTGCTTCGGAAGGAACGATCTCACCAACAATTTTCCAACCCGTCGCGGGATTCGTAAAGAACACAGCTTCCAGCTCTTGTCCATCATACGTGTACTTTACAGTTCCTTGGTCTTTCGTATACATCTCATTAATGTAGCTCTCATTGGACTGCACACCGGATTCGATATTGTAATGGAACAGAAACTTTCCGCCGTTGTCCAGCATATACAGTTTTCCTTTTTCACCAATATGTATCTTATCAACAGATTCTTTTAAGTGGTTGAGACTTACATTGGCTCCGAATACTCCTTTGCCATCGGACAGTTTGGCAGCTGCGGTGACGACCCATTCTCCCGTGGTTACCGACTGGAACGTATCTGAGATAATCGGCTCATCCTGTGACATCCCCATCGTGTACCAGCTGCGTTCCCGTGGATCATAGATCTGCTGTCCGGGGTCAGGCGATTTCATCCAGCTGCCATCTTCGGCACCTGCAGTGAGCACACCCAGTTCTTTGTGGTTTTTGGACATCCGATCCATCTGCCTTTGAAGAGCAGGGGATTTATTAATAATATCTGCTGAAGTAATACCGGCGGCGAACTGCGCTGCGTTATCCTTCTCCATATCCAACATCTGACTAATCTGCAGACTGAGCATTTCCGTTTTGGCCTGTGCAGAATGAATAATTTCTTCCCTGACCTGGTCTGCTGCTTTTAAATAAGATAACCATCCCACGCTAATGCTCGGCACTATCAGGAACAGAAGCAGTGCAGCGATCAGACGTTTCTTAACCGTTAATGTAAACCAATTGCGAATCCTTTTCTTCATTTAAATATCCCCCATCATCTTCTTCACCCTTTTTTATCGGACAAACGTAGTAAAAATATTATGTATGAATATTAAAATCAATCGAAATTACATTATTTTTGTTAGGATAATAGAAAATGATGCTCATTCCCCCTTTTGACCCTCTCTACGAGATCGTTTACAATGCTCATAAGCTGGTTATCTATGAAACGATTGGAAGGAGAGGATTCGAATCTTACGCAAGTCACATGTGCAACAACCTGTATCCAGATTATATTCATCCATGTTCCGTATTCTGTTCGCCCTCATTCTTTGTGCAGGACCTGTTCTAGGACAAACCAGTTTCACAGCAGCCGCAGCACAAGAGGCGCAAACAGTTCACATTGAAGTGAATGGTCAAGAGCAATCGTGGAAAAACGCCCCCCTCGTATTGAAAGGTACAACGTATGTTCCACTGCGAGATGTTGTTACCTCTGTAAATGGCACCTTGAAGTGGGAAGCTCGTACCAAAACGGCCACCATTACCGTTGGTCAAGACAAGCTGGTTCATCAGGCGGGCAGTGACTTCATCCAAGTTAACCATGTTCGTCTGTCCTCCGGTGTCGAATCTCGCACGATTAACGGCACCCTGATGTTACCTGTCCGCGCACTTGCCAATGCACTCAAGGCAGATATTAAAGTACAACGTACAGCCTCTGGTCAGATGAGTGTTAATATTGAGACGGACAAAGTAAGCCTATTAAACAGTCAAGTCGCCAGTGTAGACAGCTATTTGCGCGAAATCGATTTTCCAGGCATGGCTCTGATTGCCCGCAATGGAGAAGTCCTTCTTCGCCAAGGCTATGGACTGGCGGATGAACAGACGCTCAATCGTCCAGATCAGAAGACCAGAATCGCCTCTCTGAGCAAATCTTTCACTGCAGCCTCCATTCTCAGCTTGGTGGAAAAAGGAAAGCTACATGTGCAAGATCCGATCTCTAAGTACATCACCGGTATACCCAAGGGAGATCAGATCACGCTCCATATGCTGTTATCCCAGACTTCGGGTCTTCCATCCGCCTTCGGACGGGGTGAAGGCACTTCATTGGAAGAAACGGTAGAAGAAATTCGGCACAAAACATTAAAATTCGAACCCGGTAGTGCCTATTTGTACAGTAATAGTGGTTATGTTCTGCTGGCCTATGTTATTGAACAGGTGTCCGGCATGAGTTATGCCGACTATGTGCAGCAGACCATTTTGAAGCCGCTCGGCATGAAGAACTCTGGAGAAGCTTCCCGTAAGGTCCATACGAATAGCGGATTCGTTGCGAAGAATAAACAGTGGGTGCCTGCGCCTTATTATGTTTCACAATCAGGTTCAGGAACGATCTACTCCACCGTAGACGATCTCCTGAAGTGGGATCGGGCGCTGTACACGGACAAAATTTTGAGTCAGGATACGATTGAACAGATGTATGAGCCGTATTCGGATAAAAATTATGGCTACGCCTGGATTCTCAAGGAAAACGATCAGAATCGTACTGTCTTCCACAACGGCAGCGGTGGTGGTTTTGCCACAGCCTTCTCACGTAATTTAACAGATGATATTACGATTATTCTTCTCGGTAATCATGCGGGTATGGATATGACTTCACTTATGGATGAGGTCGAGGCTAAGACAGCTCAGGCACTGAATCTGCAATAATATCCTTTTACTCATTAGATAATAGCAGAAGGGACGGTCCATTATTGGATCGTCCCTTCTGCTATCTATGTCTTCAAATTCAGAATCATACTTCGCTTCGATCGTCGTTTAACGTCTGTCTATTTTATGGATACGGGGAGCTTCCCGGCAAAAGGAATATGTCCCATCAGTGCCCGAGCGACGCTATCCATGGCAAGCGGGCGGCTCTCGTACGCAGCCACATAGACCTGCACCTCCGGAATTGCCAGCAGATCATAGGGGCTGCGAAGTGCCACAATAGCCAGCGGCTTGCCCAATTGCTGCAGCCAGCCGATCAGCCTGCATTGTGGATCACCAGAGGCACTGCCTGCATTATACGTTCCCACTATAATCTGGCGAATGTCATCCTCTTCCGCAGCTTGAAGCAGACGGGCAGAACGAATGGCAACTTCCTCTGGCGTGACGGTTACATCGACCACATCCAGACCGCAATGTGACAAAGCGGAGCCTAGGGTAACCACCTGAGTCAGCTGTTCGTCGGCAATCGTCGTTACAGCTGTAGCGACCGTAATGACCAGTGTACGTTCCGGCTTCAAAGGCAGCATATTCAATTGGTCACGAACCAGCGTGATGCTGTTCTCACTGATTCGTCGGGCCACCTCTTGGTGCAACGAATGGTTACGCTCTTGGTGCTTGAATGAAGCTGGATCAGTTAATGCCTCAGCGGAGAGCGAAGTCGCTACCTCATCATCTTCATCATTACCTGCGCCCATTCCATTCTCCAGCAGACCTCGTTTCGCCTTGTACTTCAGCAACCGAGTTACAGATTCGTCGATGCGAGCCTCACTGATTCGCCCGCTCTGGACGGCTGCCAGCAGCGCTTCAAACGCCCCTGCCTGAAGATGAGCTGTGTGGCTGATCAACACCAGATCCGCGCCGGCCTCCACCGCCATCACAGCTGCATCAACAGTGCCATAGTTGGCGGCAATCGCGTCCATCTCCATGCAGTCTGTCACAATCATACCTTCATAACCCAGTTCCTGACGAAGCAACCCACTTAAGACGGCCCGCGATAGCGTTACAGGCAGACGCTCCGGCTCAAGGGCCGGAAAATAAATATGTGCTGACATCATTGCATCAACACCTGCCGCTATAGCAGCCCGGAACGGAATCAGTTCCACACGATCTACCCGTTCCCGAGTATGGGTGATGACCGGAAGATCCAGATGTGAATCCGTATCGGTATCCCCGTGCCCCGGGAAATGTTTGGCTGTCGCGGAAATGCCAGCATCCTGTACTCCTGTAATGCTCCTTGCTCCATACGCTGCGACGGACTGCGGTGATTCCCCAAATGAACGCACACCAATTACCGGATTGGCAGCATTATTGTTTACATCCAGAACCGGAGCAAAGTTCATATTTATGCCCATGGATCTTAGCTCCACCCCACTGATGTAGCTTGCCTGATATGCATCCTCGATGGAACCTGCTGCGGCAATTGCCATCTGTCCCGGCATCAGGGCGATCCCTTCGGTGATCCGGGCTACCATGCCGCCCTCCTGATCAATGGATATCCAGAGCGGCACATTACCGCTATCGACAGCAATCCGTTGCAGGCCCGACGATAGCCGCTCCACCTGCTCCGGTGACTCCACGTTACGCGCAAAATAAATCACTCCGCCGATGGGATACTTTCGGAGAAAGTCATCTACATCACCAGCAGCTTCAGTGCCATGAAAGCCGCAAAGCAGCATTTGACCGATTCTCTCGCGCAGGGTCATCTGTTCCAGCTTCAATGGGTATAGCTCGTTTTGCCCACTCATTCCATGCCCCCTCCCAATGACAAGCATCCATGATTCATTACAAGATATCCTTCCCATGGACCTTACTTTTATGGATATAGCAAAAACGGCTTCCGCCGCTCCTTCCATTCCTCTGCTTGAACTCTCCACGATTTAATTAAGCCAATTACTCTCTCCCGGTCATGAATGATTTCCCTAACTTCCCTGCCTCCGGTCAGCAAATCAATAAAATATCGGGAACCTGACTGTGGAGGCTCCAACCATTGAAATTGCTCTGGATAAAGCGAAGCCAGTTCATGTAAAAGGATCAACCCTGTATCTACTGGTCGGAATACGCTACTGTCCGTCACGAATATCCTTACACCCCCGCACAACTCTCCTGCATGTTTGGAAAAGGTCGGCGACATGTACACGGGGTGCACATGCACTCCCTCCAAGTAGTAATTACGAAAACGTTCCGCCACCCGTTCACCATCTACCCACGGTGCTCCAATCCACTCGAATGGGCGGGTCGTACCTCTGCCCTCCGATACATTGGTACCTTCAAACAGACACGTACCTGCATACACCCGCACACTGTCCAGTGTAGGCATATTGGGAGAAGGCAGCATCCAGGGCAAATTACAGTCCGTAAACTCCATAGAGCGCTGCCATCCTGCCATCATAATTACATCCAGATCGCAGGGCACCTCCATCTCACTGTTCACCAGCAGGGCCAACTCACCGACCGTCAATCCGGTGCGGACGGGGACACGCCAAGCGCCAACGAGCGATTCATAACCCGCGCTCAGCAAGCCGCCTTCCACCACATCCCCGCCCAACGGATTGGGACGGTCCAGCACGAGCAGTCGTTTGCCCGTTTCAGCACAGGCCTGCATCATGTGAAACAAGGTCGATGCATAGGTGTAATACCGGACACCCACATCCTGAATGTCATACAATACGGTATCCACACCGGCCAGCATTGCAGGCGTGGGTTTCTTATGTTCCCCATAAAGGCTGAACACCGGAATACCCAACTTTGAATGCATCGTATCCCCAAATCGGACACCAGCCTGAAGCTCACCATCCAGCCCGTGCTCACAAGCATAGAGCGCCGTAAGTTGGGTATTTGCCAACCCGGCACAAACATCCACTGTCGAGATAAAATCCGCGGTAATTCCGGTCGGATTCGTTATCAGACCAATTCGTGAGTCCGTTAACCATGGGTGAGAGAGCCCTCCCGACAGAAGATCAACTCCAGTTCTGACGCCCATTACACATTCCCCTGGCTGATCCACCCTGTATGCTGGTGGTCATTGCCGCCAGATGTGGCTGATTCCTCTTCGGGCTCCAGTACATTAAGGGCGACCTTATACTGATAGATGGCAAACATGCCCGCGAACAGCGCTCCGAAGCCAACCACCGTCAGCATCAGCAGAGCCGTCAGACACAGCGCCTGAAAACAGGCTCCCATCGTGTACCCCGGATGACGGAAAAATAATTTCACACTTTCCCCCATCGCCTGAATGATGCCCATGTTCTTTTGCAAAACAAGCTGCCAGGTATAGAACTGTGACATCAACGCCATGAGAACGAAGAACGTTTGGAACATGCTCACCGCTGTACCTGTAATCCCGCCCTGTCCGCCGTAATACCACCAGGTTGACCACAGAATGAAGCCAAGCACCGCGAAAAGTACACCTACTGCCCCTCCCGGGATGAATCCCTTCTTCGTTCCGTTCCAGATGTCCTTGAGCCCATTGCGGCGTTCCTTGCGTTCCAGCCTATGATGGACGGCATAACTGACGCCGAATAGGATTGGCATATAAATCACGGTCAAAAGCAGCACCGCGATCGGCAGCGGAGCAAACATCAGAATGGGCACCATTATGATGGAGCTGACAACACTGTACAGGGCCACCGGAATAATATCCCGATAGATTTCCGCCCCAGACTTGACCAACACTTCACTCAGCTTACGCATTTTTATTCTCCCTTCTATATAAATTGGACTAAACATTTACACGATAACGGAGAAGGCAGAACCAATCCGAAGAAGCGAAACATTCAGCTGATATAGCTTACTCCCGTCCAATCGCCAGTTCCGTCTCCGGGTCAAAAAAGTGGGCCTTACGTAGGTCTAGCACAAAATTTTTGTCCATTCCTACATAAGCATGTGTTTCCGGGTGAACCTTGGCTGTAACGGTACGGGCACCGGAATGGAAATACACCAGATTCTCTGAGCCCAGATGCTCCACGACTTGAACCCGCGCCTGCAGCATATGGTCTGTCGGAATATTCGGAGCAACATCGTCACCAAAAATATGCTCTGGACGCAGACCCATAATCACCGACTTGCCCTGATAGCTCTGAAGACGAGCGAGTACATCCTCTGGCAAGGTGAATGATGCCCCATCCACGACAACCTGCGTGCCTTCAATCCGGGCATCAATGAAATTCATCGCCGGGGAACCGATGAATCCGGCAACAAACATATTACGCGGACTCGCATACAGTTCTTTCGGTGAAGCCACCTGCTGAATATCTCCATGATTCATAACTACGATGCGCTCCCCCAGTGTCATGGCCTCCACCTGATCATGCGTAACGTATACAATTGTGGCACCGAGCCGCTTATGCAGCTCGCCCAATTCTACCCGCATCTGCACCCGCAGCTTGGCATCCAAATTGGAGAGCGGTTCGTCGAACAGGAATACCTGCGGATCACGGACGATCGCCCGACCCACCGCCACACGCTGACGCTGACCACCGGACAGCTCGCGCGGTTTGCGCTCCAGCATCGCTTCCAGCCCCAGGATGGAGGCCGCGTTCTGTACCTGTTCATCAATATAGGATTTTGGCTTCTTAAGGTTTTTCAGACCGAAAGACAGATTTTCGCGGATCGTCATATGTGGATACAGCGCATAATCCTGAAATACCATCGCGATATCGCGATCCTTCGGATGCAGATCGTTCACAACCCGTTCCCCGATGACAATGTCTCCACTCGTCTGCTTTTCCAGTCCCGCAATCATCCGCAGTGACGTTGTCTTGCCACAGCCCGAAGGACCCACAAAAACCACGAATTCCTTATCTTCTATAACAAAGTCCGAACCGGCCACAGCCGTGAACGTTCCTTTATGATCGTCTTTGAATTCTTTGCGCACTTGGCGAAACTCCACGCGTGCCATAGGTAGATCCCCCTTTACGTTGTCGCTAGTCCTGAACTATATAAGTTCAACTAACGAATATTTACACTGCCACTCCGATGACAGAACAACCTTCCGATCGCTGTTATCCCCAGATTTCTTTGATTCCTTTTTAAAAAGGGGAAATCCGGTGATAAAGGCGAACGCCTTCGCTTCTTCAGGTTATTTCTGCCCTCTCCGTTATGGTGTAAATGTTTAGTTGAACATATATAGGAATTAACCTTTTACCGCACCGATGGTAATACCCTGTAAAAAGTAGCGTTGCAGCGAGAAAAACAGAATAATCATCGGCAGCGCGCCAATCGTTGCCCCTGCCATCATTGCGCCGAAGTCCGTTGATTCGGCAAATACGAACGAGGCCAGCCCCACCTGAACGGTCCGCATCTCGTTGGAATTGGTAATCAGGAATGGCCAGAAAAATTCGTTCCATGAAGCGACAAACGTGAAAATCGCCAGTACCGCGATCCCCGGCTTTGCCATTGGCAGAATCACTTTCCAGAAGATGCCGAACTCGCTGCATGCATCAATACGTGCCGCATGAATTAGCGATGTAGGCAGCGTTGACATGAACTGTTTCATCAAGAAGATATTGCCCACGCTGACGGCAGCAGGCAGAATAATGGCCGTATACGTATCCCCCAGGTCAAACACGTTGACCATCAGAATGTACAAAGGAATCAGCGTTACCTGTGCAGGAATCATCATCGTACCCAACAGGGTCCAGAATACCGCCTGACTTCCCGGAAATTTCAGTTTGGCGAACGCATATCCCGCCAGGGAGGCGAAGAACACATTCGTCACAGTCAGAATGACAGCGATTAGCAGCGAGTTATATAGCCAGCGCCAGGCATCGGTTTTGGCAAAAAAACGCTCATATGGTGATAACGACAACTGCTCCGGAATCATCTGCGGTCTAAATGAAGCCGACATCGCGCTATCCTGCACCGAGCCAACGAGCATCCAGTACATCGGAATGACCGTCACCAGCGCCCAGGCCACCAGCAGAATGGATGCAACGACAAGCAGTGTCTTTTTCTGTGTTGATTTCATGGATTTCATTCACCCCCGGATGCTTAATGCAACGCGCTTAAAGCTTAGTACTCAATATCGCTGGAGAAATATTTGAACTGAATGACGGAGATGACAATGATGATGATCGCCAATACGAACGACTGTGCAGAAGCCAATCCGAATTCATAAAATTTGAATGCCGTCTCGTATATCAGATAAGCAATCGTCGTTGTCGCAAAGTTCGGTCCACCCTGTGTCATCAGATATACCGAGATGAACACCTGGAAGGACGTAATCACACCCGTCACAAGCAGATACAGCGTCGTTGGTTTGAGCAGCGGCCATGTAATCTTGCTGAACTGGGTCCAGCCGCTGGCATGATCAATATCCGCCGCTTCGTACAGTGATTTCGGAATACCGCCCATGGCTGCCAGATACAGAATGATACCCGCGCCGTGCGATCCGAGCCAGTTCATCAGAATGAGTGAAAAGAGTGCCGTACCTGACTGACCCAGCCAGATTACCGGATCAAGGCCGAACAGACCGAGGAAGCGGTTCAACAGACCCGAATCCGTCGGGTCAAAGATCGCCAGCCATACGATGGAGATGGTTACCCCCGATGCTACCGCAGGCAAGTACAACGTTGCTTTGAAAAAAGTCTGCCACTTGCTTTTCATCTGGAAGATGAAGTAGGACAGCACAAATGTAATAAGAATGTTGACCGGTACCGTACCCACAGTAAAGATAAGTGTGTTCTTAATCGACTTCCAGAACGTCTCATCCTTCACCAGCCGCTCGTAGTTGTCCAATCCAATCCACGTCGAATTCATGATGTTGTATTTCTGGAAGCTCATCACGAGAGCCGTCAGAACGGGATACAGTGTGAAAATGAGAAACAGCAGGACAGGCGCCAAAATGAACAAATACGCCCACCCGTAGTCTCGCCAAAACCGGGCAACCCGGGAAGTCCGGGGTACAGACGGTTTTGGCGCAAGGGCGGTCTGCATGGCGAATCCTCCTCTCCTAATCAGTGTGGTTTTGCGTTATGTTTATTGGTCAGAGTTATTGTCCGAACATCTGCTGGCCTTTGCTCTTGAAGTCTTCTGCGATCTGCTCCGGTGTTTTCTCACCCGAGAACAGCGCCTGAATGTTAGGCTTCACAACCTGTTCCTTGAATTGTTTTTGCTGTGATGCTTTGTCGATATCAAGTTCCAGTACAACCGGCATAGCGATATTCTCTGCCATTACTTTCGCAGCAGCCAGATTATCCGGTTGACCAAGCTCTTTTCCTTTAAACAGATCCGCCTGGGATTGTCTTACGAATGGGAGCGCCAGTTCATTGGCCGAGTTTCCTGCTTTGGCACCACTAAGTGCCTCCATCACGAGGAATGTATTTTTGGCATGCTGTTCGCCCTTATCCTTCTTCTGCTTGAAAGCTACGTACCCTTCGCCGCCCATCGTTGCTGCCGCAGCTTGATCGTCGTTATGCGGTACAGGCAGCAGGACAAAATCAATTTTCTCCCCTTGTACCTTTCCGTCATCAATGTCCTTGTTGCGGTTCTGAATCATGACATCATAATAAGGAATCGCTTTGGAGATGATTGCCGTTTCACCCGCGTAGAACATATCCGTCCGTTTTGCTGGAGCAAGAGCTGCCGTTTCCTTCGGCATATAACCTTGATCCATCAGGTTTTTGATAAAAGAGAGCGTATCGAGAATGCGTCCATCATTCCATTGGAACGTGCCGTCTTTGTCGAGAACGTCAATCATGCCGTTGTTTCGGGACAGCATTTCAATGAAATCAAGCGAGGTTCCGTCGGTCACCAGTCCATACTGTTTAGCCCCGCCATCCAGCGTTTTCGTCAGCTTGGCTGCGGCAGCGTTGAATTCGGACCAAGTCCAGCCATTTTGCTGAATGGATTTCCAGTCAATACCCGCTTCCTCCAGAATGCGTTTGTTACCACCCCATGCCCATTGGAATTGATACAACGGCAATCCGTACTGCTTCCCTTGGATCTGGCCCAATTCAAGCGTACCCGGCAGATAGTCATCCTTGATCTCAGGTGTCAGGTAGCTATCCAACTCAAGCGCCAACCCCGTATTTACATATGTGCCATCTACACTATGAAAGTAAAGATCCGGCGGGTTGCCTGCGTTCAGAGCGACATCGAATTTTTTGGGCCCTTCCGCCCAGGAGAGCATTTCCGTCTTCACGGTAATGTTCGGGTGTTCTTTATTGAAATCAACGATCAGATCCTTCAGTTCATCTTCATACGTCCCATGCACCGGATAAGTCCATACCGTCACCGTATCTTCCGCATCGGGATCATCTGAAGCAGCACCACCACTATTCCCGCAGGCAGTAACCCAGACCATCATCAACAACATTGCCCATACCAGACCCTTCTTTTTCATCCCTTCATCTCCTTCGCGTGTCGTCTCCCGAATTATTGCATTGCCTAACCATGCTACCCCTTTTGAAATCATCCATCCTTAAACGGCATAACTGACTAATGAGCGTGACAGTAAGGAAAATGCACCTCCCTTATGGATTAGACCTGAACGTACACAGGATTAATCTCTTAAATGCAATATTAACGTCAACTTAGTTGACATCAACCGTATTAATTCCTTCCAAAATTGTAGATTGAATTCATTATATGAGCTATGAAATAAAAATTCAACATTATTTTTTATTCTAAAATTTAATTTTACTTTTTCTTTTTATGCCTCTATACTATGTAAAAAGAAAACTCAAGCAAGCGAGGTGAGCCACTTTGCGAGTATATGTTGGCGTAGATGGAGGCGGTACCAATACTGATGCAGCAATCATTTCTGAATTCGGAGAAATTCTTGCCCGGCTCAGCGGCGGTCCCACGAACCCTCACAGCGTACCACCTGAACAGGCCCTTTCTGAATTGCAGCGAGTGCTGGAACAGCTATTTAATCTAGTAAGTGATTTATCGACAAATTGTGAAGGTATATGCCTCGGCATGTCAGGTGTTGATACGATCCAAGAACGGCAACTTATAGCCGACGCAGTAAATAATTATATGAAGAACAGTAATCGACACAAATCAGATGCCTGTCCAGTCTGGGTTGTATCCGAAGGAGAGATCGCCCTGATGGCCTCTCTCGGACATACTCACGGTGTATTGTGCATCTCTGGAACAGGGTCTATCGTGTACGGTTTTACGCTGGAAGGAGAACGATACCGGGCAGGAGGCTGGGGACATCTGCTCGGAGATGAGGGGAGTGGCTATCGCATTGGACAACGTGCACTGCAAGTGGTCATGCAGAGCTATGACGGCGTTCTTCCTCCAACCGGTTTAACTCCGCTTCTTATAAAGAAGCTGAACCTTCGGGATATATCGGAGCTAAAAGCACGGGTGTATCAATCGGACTGGGGCAAAACCGAGACCGCATCCATCGCCCGTCTTGCTATAGAAGCTGCTGAATCCGGGGATGAGGCTGCCCGGGCGCTGATCATCGATGAAGCCGGACAATTGGCAATTACGGCAAAAGCACTGATTGCCCGTCATCCCGAATTTGCAACCACTCAGGTTGTCCTGTCCGGATCACTGTTCCGATACGCTGCGCTTTTCCGAAATACATTTATCCAGAAGCTGTCAGGATATTATGAAGAATTGGACTTTGTATATCGTGAAGATGCCCCTGCTCCAGCGGTAGGTGCAGCACAACTGGCAAGAAGACGCTGTTCCTTGAAAGATTGAAGAATCATTTTAAAAGAGAGAAGGAGGCCATACGGATGAACCACATGCTGAACTCATTATTAACGGAACAACCCAATCCACTAACGGATCATATAGATGAATTGCCCTCGGCAGAAATTATGGAACTGATTAATAAGGAAGATCAACGGATTGCGGAGCTGATTCAGCCCCTGATCCCGGTCATTGCCCAAGCGGCGGACCGAATCTTGGAGGCATTTCAGTCGGGCGGCAGGCTGTTCTATGTAGGTGCAGGCACCAGTGGACGATTGGGAATACTTGACGCTTCAGAATGCCCGCCTACCTACGGAACCCCTCCCTCCATGGTACAGGGTATTATTGCAGGGGGATTTCGGGCGGTGAAGGACCCGGTGGAAGGTGCTGAGGATAGCGAGGAATTGGGGGCTGCAGATCTGGATGAGCATGGAATAGACGAAAACGATGTCGTAGTTGGTATCGCAGCCAGTGGGCGAACGCCATATGTGCTGGGTGCGATGAGACACGCCAAGGAGATCGGAGCTACTGTGATCAGCCTGAGTAACAACGCAGGTACGCCAATGACCCTTTTAGCTGATGTAAGTATTGAAGCTGTTGTCGGCCCGGAGGTTGTCATGGGGTCAACACGCATGAAGGCAGGCAGCGCCCAGAAGATGATTCTGAACATGCTGACCACTACCGCCATGATTCGTCTGGGCAAGGTCTACCGTAATTTCATGGTCGATCTGAACCCTTCCAACGAAAAGCTTGTCCATCGGGCCAAACGCATGATCCATCTGGCAACCGGAGCGAACGAAGCGGACATTGAACAGGCTTTTGCCGGTGCAGACGGTCATGTGAAAACGGCAATCGTTATGCTGATGACAGGCGTGGACGCCGTGGAAGCTCAGCGCAGACTGGATCTGGCTGACGGATTCGTCCGCAGCGCCATTATGGGGCCTTCCTGAACCATGCAGGGCGCATAGCTCTTGAAGTTGAAAGAGTCCGACATAGGTGTCTGGGCTCTTTTTTTGATTTTTTCATACTACAAGTGGATATCATCCATCAAAAAATCCCCTCCTGTATAAACAGAAAGGGATACATATCGTTCAAATTCACTTATGTTCCAGAATAGCCTGCCGGCTCTTCTCCAAATATTCCACCGACTGGTTGTAGTCGCGGCTGGCAATCGCCAAGTACAAAATGTCGATGACGTTCAGCTGTGCAATGCGTGACGACGTTGCTCCGCTCCGGATATCGCTTTCGGTGGAAGTAATCATCAGGGGTACATCCGCCAGACTGCTGAGCGTATTGCTGCCCCACTTGGTAATGCTAATCGTTGCAGCGCCGCCTTCACGGGCATGCTTCAGACAGGAGATCACGTTCGAAGTCTCCCCTGAATACGAGATACATACCACCGCATCATCTTCGCGAAGCGTCGTTGCGGACGAAATCTGCATATGCGGATCGGCGAACGAAAAGCTTGTACGATTGATTCGCATGAACTTGTAGTGTGCATCCAGCGCAATCAGGTTGGAGGCCCCCACCCCGTAGAAAAAGATTCGTTTCGCCCGATGAAGCACATCCACCGCCTGTTCCACCAGACGTGGGTCCAAAATATGAACCGTATCCTTCACCGACTGAATATTGTTTGCGGACACATGCTGAATAATGCTCTCCATGGAGTCCTGGGGACGAATCTCCGTATATTGATATTGTTCACCTGTCTGCAAATCTCCGGCAATCTTCAGCTTCAGCTCCTGAAAACCCGTTACACCCAGTGATTTGCAGAGACGGATAATAGCAGCCGGGCTGCCACCGCTCCGTTCAGACAGCTGTGCCACCGAGGACTGAACCGTTTCTTGGGGATGATCGAGAATGTAGGCTCCGATCTTCCGTTCCGACGGAGTCAAGTCATCCATTAATGCGCGTAAACGTACAAGTCCACCCTTCATGCCTTCCATCCGCTCCTCCTTCCCGTACTGCCTTCATGTACAAGCATTTTATCCTATAATTGCAATGGAGTCTAATCGGTTAAACGCTCTTGCATAGCCAAATCATTCAAAAACCAGGACTCACTACAGTGTCAGATTGCCCGATATTACTGCGTGTTTCGCGCCGGTTACTGCCGGGAGTGTGTTGGTTCTTCCCATGAGTGCCTCATGGCCAAGGAGGGCAAATCATCCGATCGCTTCGCGGGCATCATCCGGTATGCCATAGTCCGCTGTTCGTTCCAAACGAATGCCTCCCGGTAGTCGCTGACGGATCATCTCAATTAACGTGGCATTGGAAGTGCCGCCTCCGCAGGCCAGCATGGCCGATATTTGTACCTTCGGCAGGATAAAATCCTCCACTGCCCGCACGATCGTCTCCGCAGTTAGACAGGTGGCGGTAGCCAGCGTATCTTCCAGGGATAAGGAACGCGCAGCAGCCATCCCCATCAGGCGCGCTGCATATGCCGCACCGTACACTTCACGTCCCGTGCTCTTGGGAGGGAGTCTTTTGAAATAATCATCGTCCAAACACAGATCCACCAGACCCTGATCAAATATCCCTTGTGCGGCCATGCTTCCATTCGGATCATAATGCTGCCGCCCACCTGTCGCCTGGCGTACAATCGCGTCCATTACCATATTCCCTGGTCCCGTATCAAAAGCCGAGATACCTTCGGCAGATGACGCTGCCGGGAGCACCGTGACGTTGCCAATGCCGCCGATATTTTGTACCAGCCGCCCTTCCGTTGGGCTACGAAACATTAACGCATCGGCGTAAGGCGTTAGAGGCGCTCCCTCCCCGCCAGCCGCCATATCCCGTGCCCGCAGATTAGCGATCACTGGCAGGCCCGTTCGTTCACGCACAACGGCGCATTCGCCAATCTGGAGCGTGGACACCACGGGAAGGCTCGCGCCAGTTGGCCCCGGAAAATCCGAAGCAACAGGTGCGTGCCATACGGTCTGCCCGTGCATGCTGATCGCATCCACCAGCCCGGATGAGATTCCTGAGGATCGAATAAGCTCTGTGACACTGTGTGCATACCACTCCGATACGCCAAAATGTGCAGCCGTTAGCTCATCCACGCGTGCCGTCTCCGGTGAGCATAGTCGAATCAGCACTTCTCTCAATTCATTGGAGTACGGTACGCAGACGAAGTCAACCAGATCGATCTTTTGCAATGCCCCGCTGTCATCTGTCAGAATCCGCACCAATGCCGCATCCGTCCCGTCGAGGGACGTGCCTGACATCAATCCAATGATATAATGCTCCCGTTTCAAGCGATATTGCTCCCACATCGGATAGCTGCCTGTATCCATCCATTCACAACCTCCCGCCAGACCCGATGAACACGTCATCCTGCCATAATTTCACCCAGTATATGATATAAAATTTCACAAGTCAAATATTTAATGAAATTAAATTACACACTTCAACTATAGCTACTTTTTGTCTGAACTGGAATCCTCACGACATGCTTTCTATAAATAAAAATAGATAAATAACGATCAAAAAAGAAACATTTTTACAATTTTACCGTTTATATAATGGAGGTATATTTTGGAATAGAAATATAGAACGAAAATAGTAGAGGTGCATAATGAAAAAAACGATTTTACTCCTGTTTTTGAGCCTGTTTTTTCTAGCTTTACTCCCTAGCCAGGGAAACGCCGCTGCAAGCACGTCAAAAATCTTCTTGGACGGCGAGGAATTAATCCTCCCAAGTGACGTTCAGGTGACCATCGTGAATAAGAATGTTATGATTCCGATTCGTGTCGTTGCCGAAAACCTGAAATTCAAAGTGGATTGGAATCAAAATACACGTAATGTAAAGATTCAGCAAAATGACAAGACGATTTCTTTAACCGTTGATCAAAAGCAAGCCATGGTTGCGGACAAGCAAGTCACCCTGAACACAGCCCCACTCATTTTGAATAACACCATGGTGGTACCTATTCGATTTGTCAGTGAGCAAATGGGACTCAACGTGAAATGGAACAACAAGGAGAAGATTGTATACTTAATCAACACCGACACCAGTAAGCAGCCCACAGATGAACCGGGTAACGGTTCAGGAAACGGTAGCCCAACATCGCTAACCCATGTTACGGATATCCAATTTGCTAACAATCAGCTCGTCGTGTCTATGGATGGTCAATCCAAACCCGTGATGACAACTTTGAAGAACCCCGATCGTCTGGTCGTGGATCTGCCCGGAGCAGTGTTTGGTGATCTATCACAACCTTTGAATCAAAACATGAATGGCAAATTGGATGTGGAAGCATACCCCAATATAACGGAAGTTAGATATTCTCTTTTTAAACAAGACCCTGGTCAAGTCCGAATTGTCGTAGAATTGAATCATGTGAAGGATGTCCAATACAGCCAGAACCTGATTGCCGATAAACTGATTATTGATCTGAATGTTTCGGGCGATAACGTCACACCTGTTCCTGTCATTCCTGGAGGCGATTCAGGACGCAAGGTCGTTGTCATCGACCCAGGCCATGGTGGTAAAGATCCAGGAGCAACCAGCATCACCAACAAACCCGAGAAAGAATATAATCTGGCATTGGCTCTCAAAGTACAAGCACTGCTTCTCAATGAGCCGGATATCGAATTGGTGATGACTCGTGACGGTGATACTTATCCCACCCGCCCGGAGCGTGTTCAGCTCGCCAATCAATTAAACGCGGATGTATTTGTATCTATCCATGGCAATAATGTGGAGTCCTCACCCCAGGCGACAGGTACGGAGACGTTCTACTATCAACGCAGTAGCAGCAAGGAATTAGCCAATATCATTCACCAGCGTTTGGTTAAAGCCATGGGGCTCAAAGACCGTGGTGTGAAAAATGGTAACTTGGAAGTGATCAGAGACACGACCATGCCTGCAGTACTTTTGGAAGTGGGATTCCTGAGTAATGTTATGGATGAAGAACTAATGTCGTCCGATGTCGTACAGATGAAAGCTGCTCAAGCGATAGCAGATGGGATTAAGGAATATCTGGGAATAAATTAAAGGATAGAACATAATGTAAATACGCTGGAGGATGTGATCCATTGAAAACGAAATTGGGATGTGCACTCGTCTTGTCCTTCTTTATGATAGTTGCCATTGGTTGTGCTCAGAAGCCAGTCAGTGAATCGGGATCGGCCGAACCTGCTGTTCAGGGGGGACAGTCACCAAACCCATCCGAAGCCAAGGTGGACCTGGGCACAATGAACACACAAGCGGTTGATGTGTATTTCGCAGATTCACAGGTACTGGAACTGGAGAAAAAAGAGCAGGAAATTGAATATAAGGACGATTCCGAGAAATATAAAAAAACATTTGAAGCTTTACAAAACAATACCGATTCGGAGCTCGTATCCCTCTGGGAGAAGGTTGAATTGCTCTCCATACAGTACGACGAGGGCAAAGTCACTCTGGATGTTCATATCCCGGATGAGGCCAAATTGGGAACCAGTGGCGAACTGCTTGCATTGGATGCACTGACCCAGACGATGTTTCAATATGATGAAGTAGAAAGTATTGATATCCTGGTGGACGGTGAAGCCCTGGACAGCTTGATGGGCCATTCAGAGCTGGAGCATCCTATTCAGCGCCAATCCTAATTTTAAAAAAGGCACCGGCTGATTCTCTCCTTGAATCATCTCCCTTGCATGATGAGAAGCATAATTTCTCATCATGCATTTTTATTTTTATAAAAATCAACATTCAAAAAGACGTCCCCAGGGACGCCCTACATAGATCCAATCCTTATAAAATTCCTATCTACAGATACAGCTCATCTCCGGGAGATAGCGAATGTAGTATTTCCTTCCCCGAGACCCATTTTTCGCTGAGTAAGCCTTCTCTTAGTTTATCCGTCTCTGCCCGATCCGCATGCACAAGCACCGTATGCCTTGCAGGAACCTGGTGCAGCATCGTCTCAACATCCTTCCAGCCCTGGTGTACCTTATAACGTATTTTACGTACTTCGCACGCGCCATACTTTGCAGGATTATGAAAAAGCCTGTGAGCGTATGTGCCAGCAGAGACATGTCCGGTGAGCAGCACCAGATTATTTCCACCGTCCGCAAACTGGCTATAGTACCACCGAGCAAGAGAGGACTGCATCATCCCGTCTGGAATGAACCACAAAGAAGCAGCATGGTGATTCAGTAGCCGCTCTCGTTCTTCCTTTGTCACAGGCAGCTCCCAACCTTGACCACTCAGAAAACGCGCAATCGCATCCTTCACAGAACCAGGTATGTGTTCTTCCTCTTCCTTTAACCAGTATGGAGCACGTAAAAGCTGCTTTAGTCCATCCACCAAGCCTTGTTCCACTACAATCGGAACGTCCGGGAACTGCTGCTGTGCCCACAGCATGATTTCCTGACCACGACCCACCGAAGGCATAGGCATCAGCACCTTTCCACCCCGGGCAATCGCCTCACGGATGACATGCTCCAGTTGCTCCAGCTTGTTGCCCTGTGTATCGCGATCTGTACCGTATGCGGCATCCACAATCGCCAAATCCAGCAGGCTGATTGGAGTTGCTTTGGTCACTTCTGCTTCCTTCGATGTGGAATTGCCAAGCCGTTGCTCTACAAACCTTCCTGCTGATACCGATGATCGCAACACCCCTTCGGATGAAGCAGAGGCCAAGGTATGCGATGCGGATGGCTCTCCTGCCACAGCATGCCCACCATTCACGGCGGTTAGTGTATCCAGCTTCCAACGTGTAGTAACTGAAGCATCAAGGCCCCGCTTGTTCCGTGGTAACCTTGCCTGCCAGAACGCATCGGCTGGACAATCCTCCTGCAAAAGCATGGACTCTGACGTGTAGTCGCCGGAATAAAATATCCGCTTATCTTCCATTTCCAGCCCGAACCATACCGATCCTGCAAGGTGTCCACTGCGCCCCCAGACCGCCGAGACGCCAGGGAAAAGTTCAAACCAGGTCCCACCCTCGGCTTCATCCTCCAGAAACCGATAACGAATCAATTGTTCATCGCCTTCTTCGTAAGGCAGGGCATGCCCTGCTCGTTCCATATTCCTGCGCCAAGCTCTGAAATAGGTGTCCAGCTGCTCCCTGGTTTCCCGCGTCGTCCATACTTCGCCCTGATACCCCAGCCTATAGAGCAAGGGAATAGCGACAGAATGATCCTCATGGGCGTGAGACAACAGCACTACATCCAGCTTCTTAACAATTTCCGGTTCGATCAGCGGGTACTCGCCAGCTCCTTCTTTTTTCACGCCACAATCCAGTAAAAGCTGAACCCGGCTCCCACTCAGCAGATAGGCGGAACGTCCATGTTCCCCAGCACCGCCCCATACCTTCAGTTTGATCATGATGCATTCCACTTTCTCTTCGAATTCAGAACTTCAATACCAAGCAGCATCAGTACCGTCATGCCGACAGTAACCACGGCCATCGCCATCCCCAATGAGACCTGACCTTGTTCAAATTGTGCAAAAATATACGTAGCCGAGGTCTGCATCGATGGAGGTAAAATCAACAGCGACCCTACCAGTTCCCGTGTAGCAATCGTGAATGTCATCATCCACCCGGCCAGCATGCCGGGAATGATCAGTGGTAGAAGAATGCGCCGCAGAATATACAGCGGCTTTCCGCCAAAGACCTGACCCGCTTGGAATAACGTTCCGTCAATCTGGGTGAAGCTTGATTTGACATACTGCACCGTGTACGGCAAGAAGAGCACCACATACGTCAGAACAACCATTCCGTACGAGTTGTATAACGTGAACGGCATCCATGGTGAATTCCAGAAGAGGATCAGACCCACCACCATGACAATGCCCGGTACCGTATTCGGCAGCAGACTGAACAGATCAATGACACGCTGCATAAAGGAAGATGATTTACCAATCGTCAGTGCAAAACCTGTACCGATAATAACCGCAACCGTCGAAGCTGCCAGTGACAGTCCCAGACTGTTCCCGATTGCTTTCATACTGACCGATCCCCAGGACAGTAATTCCCGGTAATGATCCAGCGTCAGATTATCGAAGGACAATCCCGCCCCGCGCAGCTTCATCGTCGACGCCGCAATAATGGAGAAATACGGAATGCCCACTGACAGAATTAGCAGCAACGCGAGATACAACCCGCACAACCAGCCCGCTCCGCCTCGTAGGGAGTACCGTTTGGAACGCTGTCCTTTGCCCCCTACCAGACGGTATGTGAACTTGCGACTCATGGCAGACTGCATGTACCACATCACCAGACAGACCGACAGCAGCACGGAAGCGAGCGAAGTCGCCTTGCCAAAATCAATCGGCCAGCTGGAGATATACTTGTGGATTTCAGAGGTCATGACATAATAGCCAATCTTGCGGCCGAAGGTTGCTGGCGTTCCGAATTCTGCGATCGTTTTGACAAAGACGAGCATGATCCCCATGCCATAGGAAGACAACAGCAGTGGTAAAATAATGCGTCTGAATCGGTATCCCGCACGTCCCCCGTGCACCGCTCCCGCTTCTTCCAGATTGCCTCCAATACGAATGATGGCATCCCGAAGCAACAAGTACAGGAAGGGGAACAGGTGCAGACTCATAATGAGCACCATGCCCCAGAAGCTGAAGAACAGCTCACTCCAGCTTGCAGCGGAGGGCACCCATTGCTGCAGGTATCCCCCTTTTTGCATAAACAGAATCCAGCCCATAGAGCCGATATACGGCGGAGTCATGAACGGAATCATGAGGATTACGTCCACCCAGCGATGCTGTCCCATGCGAGTCTTCGCCATCATCCAGGCCAGTGGCAATGCCAGCAGCGTTGTTACAGCCACCACGCAGATCCCCAACCATACGGAATTCAGCAGCACCCCGGATAAATGCTGTCCGGTAATGGTCCGAATCGGAGCCATCCAATCCCATTGCCCGTCCGGATACACACTTTGCCAGAAAATTAGTAAGAGCGGTACACCAATGCTTATCATTAGCAGAAAGAGGGCCAGAATCACGCCCACTCTCCGAAAAATACGGTTGTTGTCTACTACAACAGGTTTCACTACGATTTCACCTCACATGACTTCCACAAGACAATCGTCTCTTCACTCTAGTTGCTCGATTTGCTCGTCATTCTAATCTGCTTATTTAAAAGTCTCGGAGAAACGTGCCGCTGTCTCATCTCCGTGTTCACTCATCCAGTTCCAATCCACTTTAAGCTGTGGGATGTCTTTCAGATTCGCCCGGTTAGTCGCCTCGATGTCTTCACGTCCAGGAATCAGATAAGCATCTGCAACGAGCTTTTGTGCTTCATCGGACAACAGGTAGTCGATAAACGCTTTGGCATTCTCTACATTCTTACTTGATTTCAGGATCGCTGCCGGTCTCGGACTGATTACAGTCCCTTCCTCTGGATATACGATGTCCAGTGGTTCACCTTTGGCTTTGGAGGAATACGCCATGTAATCCACACCAGCTGCTACGATGCTCTTTGCTCCGGTAATAACCGGATCAAGCGCTTCCTGATTCGCTCCTGCCATCGCTACACCATTTGCTTTGTAGCTTTCCAGCAAGTCCCAGCCCTTATCTCCGTTCGCACTCAGGTATCCTGTAATGAAATCCAGCGCCGAACCAGACAGCGTAGGATCCGGGATGTTGACTAGGTCCTTCCAGGCAGGTGCTGCAAGTTCAGCCCAACTGGTTGGTGGCGTGGACACCAGCTTGGTGTTGTAGACAATTCCGAGCGCAGAAGCACTGGAACTAAAATAGTTACCTTCAGCATCTGACCAATCCTTGTTCAGCTTGTCTGCATTCTCGGCATCAGCATACGGGAGTGTTAGACCATCCGCTTTCAGTGCTTGTGCCGAAGGCAGGGAGGCCAGGATAACGACGTCCGCTACAGGATTGGATTTCTCAGCTTCCATCCGAGCCAGAATTTTACCTGTTGTACCTTGGAACATCTCCACTTCAATGCCCGTCTTGGCTGTAAATCCGCTGATGATGTTATCCGCCAGCTTCTGTGGTCCTGCACTGTACACTACCAGCTTGCCGCCGGCTGGTTTTGTCGTTTCCGCCGATGCAGTAGCCGCACTGCCTTCACCTGCAGCTTGACCCGCATTCCCGGTGGTTGAATTACCTGTGCTGCATCCGAACAAACTGATACTCATTACCGCTGATAACAACAGCATCGCGCTTCTTTTCCGTGTTTTCATACCCAACATTTCATTCCATCTCCCTTGGTTTCTGATTATATTTTTATTCAAGTTTCTGCAAACTCACGCTGTTTACGCTATGGTTGCTATTCGTTGCTACTCGTTGCTATGGTTGTTATGTTTGTTTGATTGCTATTGACACCAACACATGCCTCTCTTTATGAGACTGAACGGTGATATGATCTCAGGAAGGTACGTTTCCTTCATAATTCACTTTCTAGAAGTTACACTTCCTTGATAATCCGTTTCATTACTTAAGGATATGATCCTCTTCATGGCCCATTTCCTGATCCGTGGCCTTTATACTCATCATGATCAGTTGGCTGCTGCAATGAACTCTCTTGGCTTTACTTTAGGAGTTTCTTCCCCATTCATTCGGCAAATCCGCTCCGGGGATACATAGAGCTGAATCTTCTCCCCTACACGCACTCTTTGATCCAGATAGGCTGTCCATACCCCCAGCCCTTCCATCTGCACCCGAATTTCATAACGTTCTCCTACATAACTGACGCTGAGCACCACTGCCTGATAACACAGATCATCATGACCTGTTTTGTTCCAGGAGACATGTTCCGGTCTCACCATGGATTGATTGGGCGTAAGCCAGTTGGACTTTCCGATAAACGAAGCAACAAAGGGATCGCTTGGCGATCCGTAGATCGTTTCCGGGGTTCCTTTTTGCAATATCCGCCCCTTCTCCATCACCACAATCTCATCCGACATCGACATCGCCTCAACCTGATCATGGGTGACGTACAGCGCGGTCAGTCCCATATCCCGCACCAATGACATCATCTCAATCCGCATCTCTTCCCGCAGCACGGCATCCAGTGCACTTAGCGGCTCATCGAACAGGATAATCCCCGGTCTCACCGCTACCGCTCTGGCAAAAGCGACCCGCTGCTGCTGTCCTCCCGACAGCTGATGAGGATAGCGATCCTCCATGCCTTGCAGGCGAACCATACCAAGTGCTTCGGTCACCTTCTGGCGCAGATCCGATTTTTGCTTTCCGGCCTTCAGGCCGAACGCCACATTTTCGTACACCGTCATATGCGGCCATAATGCAAAATCCTGAAACACCATGCCCAGATTACGCTTATGTGTCGGTACATCTATCCGCTTCGTCGCTGAGTAGAAACTCTTGCCATCCGCGACGATTTCTCCCGCATCCGGCTGCTCCAGCCCGGCCAGCATGCGCAGCAGTGTCGTTTTGCCGCAGCCGGATGGGCCAAGCAGCGTCGTAAACTGTCCATGCTGAAGCGTTAAATCCGTGGGCAGCAGTGCGGGAGTGCGATTGAATGATTTTTGAATTCCCGTAATTTCCATTTTCATAAGCATCCCTGCCTGTCTTCTTGTACTGTTCTCAGTCTAACGTCCGCTTTCGCGAGTTGTATGTTAGAAATGTAAAATTGGAATTAACTTTTTAGATGAATTCTGTTGATGTTCATAGATTAAATCTATATAAGGTGATTCAAATGAATTTTTCATTTTGCTACTCCGATTACAGCACCATCTTCCGATCGCTGTTATCCCCGGATTTCCTTGATTCCCTTTACAAAGGGAGAAATCAGGGGATAAAGGCGAAGCGTATGCTTCCGAAGTAGTTTTCTTTCAGAAAGCTTTTAGCTTCGCTTCTTCAGATTTGTCCTGTACTCTCCGTCTTTATGAAAACAAGCATTAAATCATCTTATATTATGGAGCCCTGTATAAGGGAGAGGAGTGTTGAGTTCGTTGAACCTGATTAAACTGCAAATTGTTGAACTCATTGATAAGCATCATCATATGACCAGTGTGGCCGAGGTTCTCGGCATCAAGCAGCCTACTGTTACCTTTCATATGAAGTCTCTGGAGGAAGAGATGGGGGTACGATTATTCGAATCGCGTAGTGGAAAGACGTTTCTGACCGAGGCTGGACAAGCCCTTTTACATTATTCCGTCAAAATCAATGCCCTGACCCAGGAAGCACGCAGAGTCGTACAGGAATATGACAGCCTGTATCGGGGCACCCTGCACATTGGAGCGAGCTATGTACCTGCAACGTATCTGCTGCCACCTATTTTGAACACATTTTCTCAGGAATTCCCCGGTATTCGAATTATGTTATCGGTCAAGCCTTCACCCGTTATCCGCGAAATGTTGATCCGCCACCAGATTGATCTGGGTGTGATTTCTTCCGAACCATTTGTGGGTCCGGTATTGCAGGCAGAAACGCTGTGTGAAGACGATCTGGTATTAATCTGCTCACCACAGCATGTCTTGGCCCAGAGGGATGTACTGAAACCCGAGCATATGGCACAGGTTCCTTTTGCGCTCCATGGGAATGAATCCAGCACTCGCCGTTTAACCAACCAATGGCTGGAGCAACATGATATTCGTCTGCGGAGCACTGTGGAGATGGATTCTCTGGAAGCAATCAAGCAGCTGGTTTTACTTGGCGGTCATATCTCGTTCATGTCACGAATGGCCGTACAGTGGGAAGAACAACATGGGCTCATCAAGGTGCTACCCATTCCGGGAGAGCAGGCTCCACGGCACATTTACACCGTTCACAACAAGGATCGTCATCCTTCAGTTCAAGTTAACCGCTTCAAAGAAGTGTTGCGGGACAAGAGCCATAGTTTCTCTCTTTTCAATTCATAATCCTGCTATCCCATATAAACTATCGCTTGGCATTCATCAAATCTATGCAGGGTTAACGCAACGAGCCCTTCCATTTAATCGCTTTCATATACTCGGACGATAAAGTGGGTCTGTACGTTAATCCAGCCTAGGGAGTGATTGGTTTTGAAAAAATGGAAAAAGGTAACCGCCTCATTCATGTTGAGTATCGTGACATTGGGAAGTGGACTGACGTTTCTGGAAGCACCACAGGTTTCAGCAGCAGCTAATGCTGTTCCTGCCTATGAAGTGAAGTTCCTGGCTAAGCCGGAGCTGGTATTGAACACAGATGGGACACCACGCAGTGAAGTCATTCAGACGCTTGGCTTAAGTTCCACAGCAAAAAACATTAGCGCAGAATATTTCGACACCAACGCGCTGAATCTTGATCAACAGGGATGGAACGTCCGTTTTCGGAAGAAAGATGACAAGAACAATTATGAACTGACTTATAAAAAGCGCTATCCTGTTATCAATGGTGATGTTAATGCGGCTTTGACTCTGGCTAACCAAGAGGGATTTGATGCGTCAGACGATAATTATGAGGCTGAAATTGACTGGGGATATGGCAAACAAACATTGAGCTTCTCCAACACCAAAAAGGTGGATACCAAAGCTACAGGCGTACAACTTCCATCACAGCAAGAAGCATTAAACATGTTATTGGACAAGCTGCCTGGCAAATTAAAAAATTGGTCCTCCTCCAACTGGGGTAAACAACAACTCACACAATCCCGTGCTTACGGCCCAGTAACGTTCCAACGTTATGAAGGCACATGGAATGGACAAGAACTTACCCTTGAAGTATGGCCTATTCGTAACGCAGCAGGCACAGGAGTAGAGAATATTGTCGAGATTTCATTTAAAACAACAGATACTTCTTCTGTTTCCGGACTGCGCACCCAACTGATGCAAGTGCTTCAGAACAAAAACTGGCTCATTCCTGCCGATGGTCTGAAAACTCAACTGATCCTGGAAAGATACTAATTGGTAGTTGTTGTCTATACCTTATGAGTCTACGTAACTGCCTCTAGCGGCTTTAAGGGCAACGGGGAAAATGGGCATTGCTATGTTCTTAGTGAAGAGAAACAGATCATGGCCGTTACCCTTCCCTTACCGTATCGCTTAAACATACAAAAATATGCTTGGTTTATCTGCCCATTAGAGCTAAATCCCATTTCATCCAAAACAAAAGGAGATCAGCAGGAACATTCTGCTGATCTCCTTTGTATTTATTATCTTTACAGTTAGTATATTTTAAAGGTTTGGGCGGTTTCGATCCCAAGTGCACTTTGGATAAACGTATTGGCGACCCGCTCCACAGGCACCGGATTAAATCCGATAAACACACCCTTATATTTCTCTGCGGATTCAACAAAAAGGTTAGGACTAACGGAATTTAAACGTATACCTCGAGGAAGCTCATACGCTGCTGCTTTGGCAAACGAATCAATTGCACCGTTGACCATAGCACTGGATGCACCTTTCAAAATGGGATGGTCCTGTATAATGCCACTGACCAGCGTAAAGCTTCCCTTATCGTTGATGTAGTGCTGTCCAATCAAGACGATATTCACCTGACCGAGTAATTTGCCCTGCACACTAATCATATTGTTCTCCGGGGTCAGTTCTTCCAACTTCGCATAATGAGTCTGGCCTGCTGCAACAATGACGTAATCAATATTAGTCACCGTTTCAAAGAGGGCTGTAATACTTTCTGTCGAGGTCATATCCACCTGGTAATCGCCGGATTGCCTGCCGGCTGTAATTACCTCAACGGAATATTCCTGAAGCTTCGCAACAACCGCCTTGCCTAATGTGCCATTTCCTCCAATAACCAGAGCCCTTTTCATACTACGCCTCCTTTACATCAGTAAAAGCATGAAATTGAAATTGTACATTCATTGATCTCTTCATTTAAACAAAGTTCATTCACATAATCAAACTCACTTCACTATTAAGCCTAATAATCCAACAAAAGAGGCTGCCTGAGAATCTGAAATGATGCATCCGTCCAGATCCTCAATATCTACATGTAACCTTTCAAAGCTACAATCACTAAGGTCCACTCCCTTAAGCTTTACACCTGACAAAAGAGCTTGGTCTATATTGCATTCAGAGAACTCCAGTTTTTGGGGTGCAGCTTGAAAGAAATCGCCACTCACCAGAGAGCATTCGGTGTACTTCACCTGTTTAAACTTGGAGAAACGGAATAAAGAAAGGTCAGCAACACAACCCTGAAAGCTTACATTTTGGAGCCTGCTATTTGCAAAATTGGTACCAAGTAATTTACAGTTTCTAAATTCCGTCCGGTGGAGGAAAGAGCCGTTTAAGTTCATATTGGACAAATCACATTTATCAAAAATCACATCGGTAAGCTCGACTTCCGGTAATGAGGACTCACTAAAGATCACGTTCTCAAAAACCACTTTATCGAATGATACCCTGCTGGCGCTCTGATTCTCAATAGCGATATTACTGAATCGCCCATGCTTGATTTCTTCTTTACTCTCCCATGCTTCTAAAGCCAACGATAAGTCTTCAAGCTCCAGAGGAATCTTTGGCGTTTCCATTTTAGTTTTCATAAGTCCTCCCACTATTTTCTTATATAAATTACTATATCAAAAAGAGCCCTTGCAGTAAGCAAGAGCTCTCTTTGATATTACCATAAAGCGGGTGATGGGAATCGAACCCACGCTATTAGCTTGGAAGGCTAAAGTTCTACCATTGAACTACACCCGCATATAAAAATCGGGATGACACGATTTGAACATGCGACCCCCTGGTCCCAAACCAGGTGCTCTACCAAGCTGAGCTACAT
>NZ_JASOYM010000039.1:0-549 GCF_030226665.1 Paenibacillus sp. UMB7766-LJ446 | reverse complement strand
TAAAATGTACCCTATAAGATGGACACTTTAAAAAGGTCATCTTATAGGGTCTTTTTTGTGTACAATGAATAAAAAACGAGCGGTGGTCAAAGCGGATGTCTAAAAAGTTATTTACAACTCAAGAGCAAGCTCAGTTAAGAACAAATCCCTATGTGAAAAATGTCAGTGCTAAAGCCATTACATATACGGATGCTTTTAAAGAACGATTTATTCAAGAGTATAATCAAGGTAAGTTTCCAAGTGAGATTTTTCAGGAGGCAGGCTTTGCCATTGACGTTTTGGGTGCAACCCGGATTCGAAAGGCTTCCAATCGATGGCGTGCGGCTTTTCAGGAACAAGGACCTGCAGGATTAACAGACGCTAGAAAACACGCCTCAGGACGTCCTCTGACCCGTGAATTAAGTCTCGAAGAAAAATATGCCCGTTTAGAAGCGAAAATGAAATGGCTTGAAGCGGAGAATGAATTCTTAAAAAAGCTCGATCAACTCGAAAGGCAGATGAGAAAAAAGAAATTCAATTAAGTACGTGGCAAAAATTCGAACTGATTCA